>DAIDHM010000053.1 GCA_027459705.1 Ktedonobacteria bacterium
GGCCGATCATCCTCATAGCGGGGCATCGGCGGCAAGCGATCGTCTATGGGAATGCGTGGACGCGAAGGAGTTCGGTCAGTATATGGGCCGGGATTTTGGGGACGTGAAGGGGTGCGCGATGCAGGGGGACCAAGTGGACCGCCGTCATCAGGGCGCGGTCGCGAAGGCCGTCTGGTCACCTGCGCTCGTCCTGTGGGCATGTCGATGGCGTTGATGACCATCGCCGCCACTTCCTGGATCGAATAACGCATCTCGATCGGTTCGCTTGTCCATGGCCCTGCGGGTACCGCCATCGGTTCCGCCAGCATGGGGAGCATGACGCGTGGTCGATGGCGGAACGCTTCCAGAATCGCGGGATCGCGTGAGCCCATCCGCGTTAACATCACCACACAGGCTTCGCCATCGATCCGGCTACTCTTCTGGGGTGTATCCGCGATCTCGACTTCCCAGCCAAGAGCACTCAGTTCATCTGCCAGGCGTTGCGTCCGCGGTAGATCGGGGGGAGTCACCACATAAATGACCGGCCCTTGACCGTATGACATCGCGCATTCCTCCCTCACCAGCGACCATATGTTACTATTGTTCCTGCTGTACGTCAGACTAGCAAACCACGCGCGATCTGTCAATGCGGAAAACCTAAGCCAAGTTCGCGCAAGCTCGCGTAGCGACCCCCCTGGCCGATCACGATATGGTCGAGCAATTCGATATCCAGATGCTTGGCGGCTTTCAACAACTGCTCGGTCATGCGCGCATCTTCCGGCGATGGGGTTGGGTCACCACTGGGGTGATTATGCGTAATAATGATCGCCGGACAATTCGCCTGTACGGCAGGGCGCAGGATCTCGGACGCGCGTACCATCGAAGCATTGACAGTACCTTGATACACGGTTTTGGTTCCCACGACCATATTTTTGGTATTCAATAACAAGACGCGCAACTGCTCCTGGGTCAGGGCTGACATCTCGACGCCGAGCAAGGAATAGACATCGCGCGGGCTACTGATACGCGGCAATTCTTCGGGCTGGGTAGCCGCCAGGCGCCGACCTAGTTCGAAGGCCGCCTGCAATTGCGCAACCTTGGCTTTGCCCATACCAAATTCCTGCGCCAGTACAGCGAAATCCGCGCGATACAATCCGGCCAATCCCCCATACTTCACCAGGAGCTTGGTCGCAAGCGCTACGACATTCTCGCCCTCGACGCCGACACGCAGGATGATGGCCAGTAATTCCGCGGTTGTCAAAGTCGCGGCCCCAAAGCGCTCAATGCGCTCGCGGGGCCGTTCGTCTCGCGGCATCTCCTGAATCGTGACGTGATAGGCACCACGATTGGCCGAGGGGTCCATCAGGCATCGACCATCGGCAGCGTGATGTGATAGGTCGACTCGTACGAAGTAATCTCCTCTTCCAGTGCTCGGACAATGCCGCGTACCAACATCGGAGAGATCAAGATACGCCGCACCGGAAGTACCTGCTCTTGACCGCTCTCTGGCGCTCCCGGTACGACATGAAAGAAATCCAGGTAGAACTCGGTCTGCGTGCTCCCGACCGAAGCATAATTGGCATATTCGCCCACCATCAACAGGTCTGAGGACTGCGTGTCATCCTCATCGGACTGCACATGGTCTTGTGGTTGCATTGTGTTCGCCTCTTCTTCTTCACGGTTGCGCGATATCTGATCGCTGGTCGAATGATATCATGTTTCCGCGAAATTGTGCTTAGCTCTGTTCAACGTGCCAGATCTGCACGCCCGTCCCCGTCAGGCCGCGCAGCGAAAGCATGCCACTTTCGACGGTGGTAAAAGCATTGGTGAAATGCTCCCGCAGTCGCGCGCCATTGGGGAGCCCAGCATGTCGCACCGGCAGATTCCAGAGGGTATCGGCGCCATTACGGGCGACGATGATCAATTGTTCTTCCTGCGACTGCCGTTGAAAGGCCAATGTCGCCCCTTGCGCGTGAAGCACCTGGAGGCCACCATGGATCAAGGCAGGTGAGCGCCGCCGCAGAGCGATCAGATCTTTGTACCAACCACGAATCCGCTCATTCCAGGTCGCGGGATCCCAGTCCATACAGCGGCGACAGTCGGGATCGCGCGTGCCCACCATCCCGATCTCGTCCCCGTAATAGACGTTGGGAACGCCGGGGAACGTGAAGAGCAACGCAGCAGCAACCCGTAAGCGATCGACATCGCCACCCAGCATGGTGAGGACGCGCGCGGTATCATGGCTGCCCAGTAAGTTGAACTGTTGCATCGCGATCTGCCAGGGAATGGCGGCATAGAAGGTGAGCCATTGCGCCGCCACGGCTTCAGCGGGCAGGGGCACGGGGTCTGACCAGGGGCGATCATGCGCGTCGGGAGCGGCGGGCGCCAACCAGCGCATCACGGGGAACATGAATCCCTGATAATTCATGCAGGCATCCAGCTCATCACCCTGCAGGTGCGACGACCCGTCGAAGAAGTGTTCGCCGATCAGATAGGCGTCTGGGGATTCTTCTTTGATCGCCCGGCGGACGCCGCGGCCGATCTTATGTCCAAGTTGCGTCTCGCCCTGCCGTGCCAGCATATTGGCCACATCAACACGCCAGCCATCGATGCGGAAGGGTGGACGGAGCCAGTGGCGCATAATGGCGTCAGGTCCGGAATACATTGTTTCGCGCAACCGCTCACTGCGGTAATTCAGCTTAGGCAAACTCTTGACGCCCAACCAGGTGGCGTAGCCATCTGGTCGCTGATGAAACGTAAAAAATTCCGCGGTTGGCGCGTGGGGATCGGTCTGGGCAGCGCGAAACCAGGGGTGCGTCACACTGCAATGGTTGGGTACGATGTCCAGCAACAGCCGCATCCCACGCGCATCCAGCGCCTGGCGGAGAGCGACCAACGCTGCGTCACCGCCAAAGTGCGGGTCGACATGCAGGTAATCTTCCACGTCATACTTATGGTTGCTGGGTGAGACAAAGATCGGGGTGAGATACAGCGTCGAGACCCCGAGATCGACCAGATAATCCAGACGCTGGACGATACCCGCTAAATCACCGCCGTAGAACTCGACCCCACCCATGCCCCGTGCGGTGGATGGTGGCGCACCCCACGGACGCGCCACCACTTCGCGCCCATAACACGCGTATTCACCTGTGCGAACATTGGTCATGGGGTCGCCATCCGCGAAACGATCGGGAAAGATTTGGTAACTGACCGCGTCGCGTGTCCATGTCGGCGCGGTGCTGGACGCCAGAATCTTGAAATCATCTGTGTCGGTGGGGGTATGCCGCCAGAGTCCGGCGGCGTTCAGCGTCCAGGTGCCTTCAGCGGTCTGCAATACGAAGCGATATGCTGTACGCGGCATATGCAATGGCAGGCTACCGCTCCACCACTGGCGAGCGGCGTCATCTGCCTGGTGTTCCATCGGCGTCAGAGCCTGCTCACCATCCGGAGCAGTGCGCAGGAAGACGCGCTGAATCGGAGCGTCCAACGCCGCCCGTACGCGCAAAGTCACAGTCTCGCCCAGGGCGCTGTGGTGGGAACCAACATAGTATGGGGAGCCATCGTGGTGCACGGTGGCCGTCCAGGGGATCATCGCCATCCAACCCATCCTCAATTCAGGAAAGTAGGCCCATCATAGCGCGTCCACTGGAAATCAACAATGGGATGAAGTCGCGGCCTAGCCCGTTTATCCGCATTTCCGGCTCCGGCATCCTGCCATCGCGGATATTTTGGCACTGCACGAAGGATATTGGTTCACACCACGTTGAGCAGTTCTGTGAAAAGTCCAATGTGCTCGATGTTGATGATTGCTTTATTCGATGATGTCAGGTACACTAAAGCAGAGATTGTGAGCTGTGAGCACAGCCCAATTGGCAATCTCATAGTTTAACGTTGGAGGAGAAATTGAAGAAATCACTCGTGCGAACACTGGCACTCGTCAGTTTTGCGGGCTTCATCCTCGGAATCGTGCTCTTTGTTATGAGCGTCGCCGGCTCATCCGTTGTGACAGGTACGGACGCGGCTGGGAATCCCACATCGTCCATCAGCGGAGGGAACGGCGCTTTCGCGGGGATCGCTCTGCTCTTCTACGGTGTGGGTGGTATTACTGGCTTGGTGGCCTGGGTTGGTGGACTCATCAAAACCGCGCAGATTCAGCGTTGGGGTTGGTTTGTCGCGGTCCTGCTCCTTGGTTCCTTAGGCGCCCTGATCTGGGGCCTGGCTGGTCCCGAGACCCCCGCCAATGCCATGCCAGTTGGCTACATGCCGCAACCCGGCTATCCGCCACAGCCTGGCTACCCACAGCAACCCGGCTACCCACCACAGCAGGGTTATCCGCCCTATAATCAACCACCGCAAGCCTAATCGCGCTTGCTGCACAGAAGCTATGGCGTGGCGGTTGTGCCTGGCATCAGACCAGGGCAGCCGCTGCTCTGTTGTTTATGCTGCAAGAGCAGGACGCATCACCCCTTTGTTGCGATCTAAGGATACGGCGTTCCGTGGCGGAAACGCGCCTATACTCCCTGATCCGTCGCTGCAAGCTTATCGGCAGGAGCGATAAGCGGGCGATCGCGCCGCGCATATTTCACCATGACTTCCGTCAGCGCCTCATCCATGTCCACTTCCAGAGAGTTTGCCAACACCAGCAGGACGTAGAGGAGATCACCCAGTTCATCGCGGGCATCAGGAAGTGCCTCGCCTGGTTTGCGGCGCTTCGGTCCATGCAATTGGTTGACCACGCGTGCCACTTCGCCGCATTCTTCGGTCAGGCGCGCCAGATTCGCCAGGGGTGGCCAATAGCCTCCCAGCTCCTGAATGGATTGGTCCACCGCAGCCTGGGCTTCGCGGATGGTCAACGTCATCGCAACCCCCTCAACTTTAGTCCTGAGCAACTATCCGGAGGATTTCCGGAAGTCGCTGATAATAGAGTTGTGCGGCAATCGCCAGACCGCCACTATATACACCAACGCCATAGAGCAATGCCAGCGGCAGGGTCACAAATTCCGCCTGGAGATTTTGCGTCAGGGTTGGAATGACCACCGCCAGGGCAATGGGCGCATATAACATCAATGAGATGAGATACCCCAGGCCCCGCAACATCCCCTGCACACAGCCGGAGCTATTGTCCTGTTGTGGTCGGCCCAGCCCGGTCCGCTGTATGCGCACGGGAAAGAGCGCAGCCAGCACATCTCCCGTCCCCAGGGCGACCAGGATGGCCGCCACCGCCACCAGGAAATTGGGAATTGCCATCGCGACCGCGTGCGCGACGACCACCTGTAAGATCACGAGCAAGATGGCTTCCACCAATGCCACGATGAACGCCGCCAGATTTTTTCCCAGAAAGATGGCGATCCCTCGTACCGGGAAGATTGCCAGCGTGAGCAATGCGCTCCCTTCATAGCCAAAAATCATGCTGGAGAGGCCCTGCGCCAACGCGACGACGCCCAAAATGACATAAGGTGTGGTAAATGCGGCGCCAGGTGCATTGAAGCCACCACCATCGGTGGGCGAAGTGCGAAAACCCACCAGCGAGAGTAGCAAGATTCCGACAATGTAAAGCGAACTGATAAAGATCCGTTTGTATTGCGGATCGCGCCAATAATAGCGCAGCTCTTTTGTCGCCATAGCCATTGCGGCCGCGAGGATCGGGCGCCTTGCCACCGCGTCGGATGATTTGGATGCTGGCGTGTACCGGGCCACTACCGGCGCTGCCGCGCGCCGCCGCACCACACGCCGCGCGGCGCCACGTGCCGCGCCCTGCTCGGCGCGCGTGAGGCCGCGTTGCAAGATAGTGCTCCAGGCCCAGAGCACAGGAGCCAGCGCGACAAAGAGCGCGAGCGTCCAGAGTGCCGCGGCCAGACCATTGCCTGCCACCACCGCCTGCACGGCGCGGGCCGCCATCCCGGGCGGCAGATATTGCAAGAAGCTGCCATAGTCCACCGCTCCCAGTCCTTGCAATGGATTTCCTAATCCGATGGGCACGGCGGTGTGCGCGATCACCTGGGCAAGTAAAGAACACGAGAGACCCAGCGTCGTTCCCAGGATGATCGAGAGATCGCGGAAGCGGCGGCTACGCAACAGCCCCATCAACGCGGCCAGCAACATCTGGCTGAACGCAATGATATGGATATACATCAGCACCATGATGCCGCTGATCGCCAGGATCGTGCTGAGACTACCAGCCCAGCCGATGACGACACTCGCCAGAATTCCCAGCAGAAACAACGTCCAGACATCCAACAAGGCACTGACGACCAGGCTGAACATCAACTCTAACCTGGTCAGCGGAAAAAGCATCAACTTCGTGACATCCAGGCCTTCATTCAGCGAAAATTGCAGCAACGGCAGCAGCGCCCAGGCCAGGTAGATGCCAGTCAAGACCAGATAAAGCGTCGCCTGTGCGGCCGCCGAGGGAAGATTGGTAAAGGCCACCACGAGCAGCAACCCACCAAAAAAAGTCAGAGGGAGCACGATGATCAGCGATAAGATCAAGCCGACGACCGCGCCGGCGGAGCGACCGAGGCGGTGCAGGATCAAGCGCCAGCGCAGCCAGAGAAGCGTACCGACGACGCGCGGGCGCACGGCGAAACGTCGCGGGGCTTCGCTCGCGGTCGTCGGGAGCGTTAGGTGAGCCATGGGAGATTCCCCCGTTGGGTATCGGCGCCTACTACCTGCAAGAAGATATCTTCCAGGGTCGTCGCGCCACCTGCCACCCGCGCCCGTTGGCGTAATTCATCCAGGGTCCCTTCGGCCACGAGCATGCCCTGGTTGATGATGCCCACGCGCGTACAGAGGCGTTCGACGACTTCCATGATATGCGAAGAAAAAAAGATGGTCGTGCCGCTGGCAGTCAATTCTTGCAGGATATCCCGGATCACGCGCGATGAGATCGGATCGACGCCCTCAAAGGGTTCATCCAGGAAGAGCACCTGGGGCCGGTGGATCAAAGCGGCGGCCAGCGCGATCTTCTTGCGCATACCCACGGAATAATCCGCGATTAAGGTCCTCCCATCCGCGGTGAGCGCCATGACTTCCAGCAGCTGATCAGCGCGGCGCGGGATCTCGGCACGCGGGACGCTATAAAGACTTCCAGCCAATCGCAGAAATTCGCGCCCGGTGAGCCTTTCATAGAGGTTCAGAGATTCTGGCAACACGCCCATCAAGCTCCGAGCGCGCAGGGGATCCCGCCAGACATCGATGCCAGCGACCAGGATGGCGTCCGCGTGGGTAGGGCGGAGGAGGCCGACGAGCATCTTGATGGTCGTGGACTTACCGGCGCCATTCGGCCCGAGAAACCCGTAGAACTCGCCGCGCCGGATAGCGAGATTGACGTTATTGACGGCAAGCTTCGTACCAAAGTATTGCGTCAGGTTCCGCGTAAAGATCGCCAGATAATGCGGATCTGCCGGGTACTGCGTCGGATAGAACGGGGGCGCCACGGCGGGTGGGGGGGATTCAGGCGCCATAGGTATGGCGGTCGGCGAGTGATCCACCGGAGCGGCGGGCAAATGATCGATGGATGCCAACCTATCGGGCGATGCCATCAGTGGCTGCGCCAACCCCGTACGATCGGGGGCCTCAGGAGGATCGGTGACGGGATGTTCGTTCATTGCGGCCTCGTCTCATCGTTATAGCGTCTGTGCGCCTGCTCATCAAGCATATTGTACCATGCGCGAAGCACCTGATTCGGGCCGCACGGACGCGCACACTACCACTGGGAACATGAGGCCATCATCGTACGTCATAGCCTTAGACATGTTCCGCGCGCTGGCGCGTGAGAGAGGATGCGTGATCGATGACGAAAGCACTGGGTATGCTGATCAGTATTGTCTGCGCCAGTTGTTGGCTCATGGCCTGTGGAACCACGCCGCACCTGCCTACCAACGACACAGCGGTGACCAGGACCCCTACCATAACGCAGACTACCCATAACTCCGCGCTCAACGGCTGTCAATATCAGCCTCCAGCCAGCTATAGCGGCCCAAACCCCGCAGTCATCTTGACGCAGGCCCAGAGTTCTGGGGTGGGGGGACCGTTGGGCGGCGGAACGATCGCGATCCCCGTCAGTGTTGGCCAGGTCGTCGAGGTCAAATTGGCCGCTCATTTCCAGTGGAATTTCCGCTTCACCGGTCAGGGATTGCAAGTGCTGGACCCCGCCAGCGTCTATGATCCGGTTGCCAAACAATGTCTCTGGTACTTCCGGCCACAAAACCCCGGTGTCATCACCATCAATTTTACCGGGACGCCCGTCTGCCCGCCCGATGTCGCCTGCCCGGCGATTGCCCTCATAACCTCTTATACGCTGGAAGTCCATTGAGCGCAGACCAAACGTAGGGAACCTCTTCCCGAGCATCTGCGAACAGGAGAGTTCCGCATCTTTTTTCCGATAACTATGCTATGCTATGATTGGGCGTAAGGGAAAGAGAGGAAGCAATGTTCTGGCTTCGGCATGTTACGCACGCTATTTTACATCTGTATATGGCACATCAGTTCTCGGTGCTCTTTTTTGTGTTGCTGGTCGAAGAGGCGGGCCTCCCATCGCCCCTACCCGGTGATAGCCTGGTGGCGCTGGCAGGTACCCACAACAAAATCTCGTTGGGCTATACACTCTCGGTCATCGCGATCAGCACGTTGGCCGTCTTCATCGGCTCCTCCTTGTTGTATTACCTTATGCGTCGCGGTGGCCGTCCATTTCTGGATCGCTATGGCAAATGGCTGCACCTCACCCCACAACGCCTGGATCGTATGGAACTCTGGTTTCAGCGGCATGGTGCGGTTGCCATTATAATTGGCCGGTTGATCCCTGGGCTACGCGGACCAACGACCGTCATGGCGGGCATCTCAGGAGTCCCCTACCGCACCTTTCTCCCCGCAACGCTCGGGGCCGCCGCGCTCTGGTCGATATTTTATTTCTATGCTGGCCTTTTGCTCCAGCGATCGCTCGTGCGCGTGCCAGCATTCATCGCGGGCGAGCTCGACTCTGTCGGCGATTGGGTAGTTTTGGTGCTGTCCTTGCTGGTCCTGGCTTCCGCGATTATTGTCTTGCGCTTCCGTCACGTGCGCCGCCGGACTCGCCGAGAGACCACCGCGCGCCAATCCAAGCTATTGTCCGTCTGAGCGCAAAGCCCTGTTGACATTGCGCCGGGATTGGGTGCGCGACAACCTCGCCCGGACCTGCCTCACTGCGCAGACGCGCCCTATGCCAGGGCGAGCGCGCTCAGCACCGCTTTCGCCGCTTTCTCTCCACTGTGCATCGCCCCGTGGATGCTGCTGGACTCCGTATATTCGCCGGCCAGAAAAAGCCCAGGAATCTCGGTCGT
Source organism: Ktedonobacteria bacterium (assembly GCA_027459705.1). Classification (GTDB taxonomy): domain Bacteria; phylum Chloroflexota; class Ktedonobacteria; order Ktedonobacterales; family JACDGC01; genus DAIDHM01. Next base: position 9,297 of record DAIDHM010000053.1, read on the forward strand.
ATTCGTCGGCATCCGCGCAAAAATACCTGCCGGTTGATCAAACTGCGCCATTGGGATGCGATAGATCGCCAGCGGATGCAGATCAGCGTCGTTCACCGCCGGAAAGATCCGGGCGAGATCGGCGCGGCAGGCAGCGTAGACCGTGTCATCATCCGTCGGGGCCGCGCCAAGCACGACGCAGGCGAGGAGATGCTGACCAGCCGGCGCATAACCTGACGCCACATTCGTCAATTGCGTCACATTATTGATATATCCATCAGCTGCCGCATTCAGGACGATGCGCGCCCCACTATAGAAACTCTGCGAGCTGGCAAAATACACACAGGTGACCGGGACGGGCGTGATAGCCGCCGCGCTCCGCACTCCCACCAGGGTTTCTACCTGCGGGGCGGGCACCGCCAAAACGACGGCTTCCCCTTCAACCAGCGTGCCATCCGCCAGCCGCACGCCCACTGCTCTGCCCGCGCGCATCTCCACGGCGCGGACCGGCGATGAAATATGGATTGCGTCCGCGGGGAGCGTGGACGCCAGTTGCTCCGGAATCGCCCCAATCCCGGCCGCTGGCAGGACGGTGTCGCCCTCCGCGAGCATCTTAAACGTGAAAAGAAACATACGCGCGCTCGTATGGAGGTCGCGGTTCAAGAAGATGCCACCATAGAATGGCCGGATGAATTGCGCGATGAAGCCATCTGGCGAAAAGCCCCGCTGCTGCAATTCTTCAAAGGTCGTGCGATCCTGGTCAGGGTGCAACTGGAAGATATCCGGTACGGTCCGCTGCATCACATCGGATCGCAATGTAGCGACCCGCAGCTTATCGCCAAAATTGATGAGCGGGTTCGCCACCGTCGCGGCGAGATGGCCGAGATGGCGATCCCGGAACGGATCCGTGACCTCGAAAAGTTTCCCGCCCGAGGCAATGGACGCGCCTGGCTGAAAGGCCTGAAGTTGGAGCGCTTTCAGGTCAAGATGGCGACGGACACTGGGATAGGCGGTGAAGAGCACCTGAAATCCTCGATCCAACGTAAAGCCAGCGACATGATCCGTCCGGACACGGCCGCCCACGCCGTCTTCCGCCTCGAAGATCTGCACACGCTGGCGCGCCTGGTTCAGTTGTTTGGCACAGGTCAGGCCCGCTAATCCCGCGCCGACGATCAGGATGCGTGAAGAAGTATCCGTGTCACCTGGATCTCGCATGTATCCCTCCCTTACCATAATGGATTGATGACCAATCCAGTAATCAGCTTCGGATAAAAATACGTCGACTTTTGCGGCATGCGGCCGCCCGCCATGGCAACATCACGGACCTGCTCCGGCCTGGTCGCGTTGAGGATGATAGCCACCTGGGCTCGCTGTTGTTTGACCTCCGCGAGCGCTTCGGCGATATCGCGGGTATAGCTCACTTGATCGCCGGTGCTGATTTCGTCGGGGGCGATGGCAAGACCGGCGCCCAGAATGAGTTCCTGAGCCAGCGCGACATCGAGTTGTTGCCAGGGTTCCGGCATAGCGGTGGCCGCCATGCGGTGCCACGCAACGTCATTTGGTCGCACCAACCAGCGCTGTTTCGCCGTGACGATGACCAACGCCGGACCCGTCGCGCCCGCGGAAAGCAGCCGCTCATCAAGAGTCTTCGCCGACAGCCGACCCTCCAGCGGCGTCATATCACAGAACTCCGCCAGTCGATCGGGCAACGCAGCCAGCGTCTGGCTGGAAAGTCCCCGCACAAGGCGGTGCGTTGGCAAGATGACCAGGCCTGGATCGCTCGTCGGGATCAACGCCATCATGACGAAATTCGCGGCGTCATGCTCATCTAGCGTCCGGTGTAGCGCGCGGACCGACTCGCGGTATTCCAGCGCGGTTTCATAGCGGTGATGGCCATCGGCGATGAAGAGTTGGCGCGGCGCCAACACCTGACGCAGTGTGGCAATGCTGGCATCTGTTGCGATAGACCAGAGTCGATGCCGCTCGCCATTATCATCGGTGATATCAATCAACGGAGGTGCGGCGAGCATTTCGGCCGCGAGGATCGCGCCGACTGAGGGTTCACCGACGGGCGCGTCATCAAAGGTCGCCATGATCGGACTGAGATTGGCCGCGCAGGCCCGCAGGAGCGCGAGACGATCGCTCTTCGGCTTGGCCAGCGTATGCTCGTGCGGTACCACCACTCCAGCTTCCCAGGGCTGCAGGCGCACACGCGCCAGCAGACTGGTACGCGCATAGGGCTGACCTTTCACGGTGAAATCCTGGACATAGGCATAGAAAACCTCGCACGCCTCCTGCCGCAGAATGCCCTCCAGCCGCCAGCGCGCAAAGAGATCAGCCGCGCGCGTATAGCGATTCTCAAGCTGATCATCGCCATCCGCATCGCGCCCCAATTCTAAGCGGATGCTATTATAGGGTGACCGAGCATATAACTCGGCTTGTTGGGCTGGGTTGACGACATCGTAAGGCGGCGCGACTACGCGCGCCAGATCGGCGGCATCCGCCATGTGATAACGGAACCCTCGGAATGGGTGAATCTCAGCCATGATGGTGGCTCGGCTCCTTCAATTATGTACCTATGCGCGCAACGCTCGAGGCGGCGGCATCATTGCATTGTCAGTGGTTTGGAGGCACGCGCGTAGGGCTTGATCATCTTCCCTTGCCGAACCTGACGGGCCATCGAACGGTCCTTACGCGCTTCGATGCCAATCAGTGGGAAAGGACGATGATGTTCCGCATCCATCGCGGCAGCATAGCGCTCAGCGGACTCCGCACGGCGTTCGAAGGCGTCCGCCAGCAAAGCGCGTTTCTCCGCATCGGGCAGGTCGGCCACGACCAGATATGCCAGCACGAACTCCGGTTTTCCGCGTTCGGCATATTCTCTCGCTCGCGCCACCAGATCTTGGGCCGCGGCTGCGTCGCGATTCACCTGCTCGGCGAAGGCGGCTTTCACGAGACTCGCATACTGCTCGGCAAAGGCGGGCAGCGCGGGGATGGGTTGCGACATCAGGTCTTCCTCCTGGCATTGGCTGGCGACGGGACGGGCGATGCGCCTTGATCCTGCTGTTATTATAGCGAATCGCCGACGGTCGTTGCGCACTGAAACTGATCAGTTCCTGGTCCAGCGCGCCAAGTTGTCATAGGTTGCCAGGCGCTGGCGAGCATTCAATCTGCCAGGAACATGCTTCAGGGAAGTGGATCGGCGGATTGCCGTGGTGGTGGGGCGGTGGGCAAAGGGCGCCGAGGCTCACGGACGCCGGCCAATCCGGGTCCAGGCGGATCAATAGGCCGCCGCGGTCCGCCAAACCCACCACGCGCGCCGCGCTGCCGACGATTCGTCCACAGCGCAGTCACAATGGCCATGCCGTAAAAGAGCACGATCGTGAGCAGGAATGCCATGAGCACTGTGGTAATGATGCGCGGCGCCCGCGACAGGAGGATCGCAAGCGTGACACTGAGGGCAATTGCCACGATCAATTGGAAGATCGGGATCAACGATGAACGCCTGCGCATGAGTGCAGATCCTTTCATGGCATCAATGATCTGGTTGAGCTTTTGACCCACCAGGTGACAACAGCACTGTGCATGATACGGATGATCGAACACGCTGACACCGAATGGCTACGGCGAGATCGCTGCTGGTGGCGGCGAGATGGAGAATGTGAGGAAATTCTCACCGCTGAGCAGTTCCGCCAGAATGAGATATCCACTGGCATCATACAATGTTGGCTGGGACCCCAGCCGATCGCTGTTCAGACTCATATTGTGGGCAATGCGTGGCCCACTATTTTCCGCAAGAAATGAGGAACCGCGAGCATGAGCGATGTTGCGAACCATGGCCCATCCGTCATCCAGAGCCGCCAGACGGAGATCTACCTGGCCGGTCTTCAGGGACAACTTCCCGCGACACCGGTGGTCTATGCCGACCTGGTCGCCCGCGCGGAACACGTCTTGTCACCCGCCGCTTTCGGCTATATCGCTGGCGGCGCGGGCGGCGAGAGCACAATGCGCGCGAACCGCGCCGCCTTTGATCGCTGGCAACTCATGCCCCGTATGCTGCGCGATATCTCCGAACGCGATCTGCGCGTGCGTGTCCTGGATCAGTCCTTCAACTACCCCATCATGCTCGCGCCGATCGGCGTGCAGTCGGTCGCGCATCCAGAGGCCGAATTGGCCGTTGCCCGCGCAGCGCGCTCGTTGGGCGTGCCGATGATCCTCAGCACGGTCTCTTCCTTCACGATGGAGCAAGTCGCCGAGGCATTAGGCCCAACCCCGCGCTGGTTTCAGTTGTATTGGGGGCGCGACCCCGAAGTGACGGCCAGTCTCCTGGCGCGGGCCGAGCAGGCAGGGTATAGCGCGCTGGTCATCACACTGGATACGAACATGCTCGCCTGGCGTCCGCGCGATATCCAGCAAGCCTACCTCCCATTTCTGCAGGGCGAAGGTCTGGCGAATTTCTTCAGTGACCCCGCCTTTCGCGCTTCGCTCCCAGAGCCACCAGAACAGAATCCCCAGGCCGCGATCATGCAATGGGTGCGCGTCGGGACGAACCCAACCCTGACGTGGCCAGACCTCGCTTTTATCCGTGCCCATACCAGGCTTCCAATTCTCCTCAAAGGGATTTTGCACCCAGATGATGCGCGCCGCGCGCTCGAGCATGGCGCCAGCGGCGTCATTGTCTCTAACCACGGCGGGCGACAGGTGGACGGCGCGGTTGGCGCGTTGGACGCACTGCCCGGTGTCGTCGCGGCGATCGGCGATCGCGCGCCGGTGCTCTTCGACAGTGGCGTGCGTGACGGCGTCGATGCCCTGAAAGCCCTGGCGCTGGGAGCGCGCATGGTCCTGTTGGGGCGACCATATATGTGGGGCCTGGCGGTCGGTGGCAC
>DAIDHM010000074.1 GCA_027459705.1 Ktedonobacteria bacterium
TAATAAGATCGCATGCGTACAGGCGGCGGCAATCTGTTGCGATTCCAGCGATGGAATGCCGCCCGCATCCACTAAAAGGGGAAGGTGACGTTGATCTATGAAATGGCTCACCGAGTCAGCAAACGCCTTCGTCCAGGGGCCACGAACACGGGAGCGCAATTCGCGCACCGCCGTCTCGGTGGCCTCATGTGACCAATCACCTTCGCCATCCGGACTGGCCCGCAGGGCATAGTGTGGCACATCGCGCGTACGTAAAACCTTGCTTAACCGATAGAGTAGCGTGCTCTTGCCCGCATGCGGCGGCCCACCGATGAAGATCGCAGCAAACTCTGACATGATGATTCTCTTTCGTTCTTTGCACAGTATGGAGGCTTCGCGAATGCCCGGAACTGATCAGGCCGTCGCGGTCATGACCGTCGGCGGTCAACCGCAGGTCGTCACTCTCCTTTTGGATGCTCTGTATGCGCGTAAGGAGCGCATCACGACCCTCTACCTGATACATCTGGCCTTGATTTCACCCCGCTATCAGGAAGCCCTTTCCAAGATCCGCGCGGAATGGCGAGATCAGCACTACGGCGATTATCCTTGCGAACTCCGCACGATCCTCATCCGCGATCGCGGTGAACCCGTCAGCGCTCTCGACACGGAAGAGGCGATCGACGCCGTCCGCGACACATTCCATGACTTGTTCAGTTCATTGAAAGAGCACGATGCGCAGATCCATCTCGGTCTGAGCGGTGGCCCCCGCCTCCTCGGGCATATGGCCAGCGCCATGGCGCGACAACATTTCAAGCATATCGATCGTATCTGGCACCTGCATTCTTCGGATCAGATTCGCGAGCAGACGCGCAATGGCGCCATCCTGCATCTGCCATCCACCGCTGAGGTCCGCTTGTTACGGGTCCCCTTCAATCCACGCGATCACATCCCGCTGTCCACCGAACAACGCGATCAGCAACAACGCTGTCGCCAGGCGCTCCACGAGATGACTACCCGTCAGCGCGAGGTCTTGCGCGCCTTCGTCCGCGGTCTGACACCCCAGGAAGTGGCGAACGAGTTGAGCATCACCGTCAAGGTCGTCGACAGCCACAAGACCGCGATCTTTCAGATCTGTGATACCTACTGGGAACATTGCGATCATCATTATCACTGGCTGAAGACCACGTTCGCCCCATTTTTCTAGTCCGTCCAGCTTTGTACGCTCACACCACTATACCTCCTCCCTCAGATATCAGCCTGCGAGAATTCCCTCAAATCTCCAAGGGGGTTCTCGCAAGGCAAGCCATCGGTGCCGCGTTATACTAAAGTTGTTTGCACAAACAGCAAGCACAACGGAATGGAGTGGTAGTCAAATGCGGTATCTGTTTGCGGCTTCGCTTGGTCCCGTACAGGGTTTTATCTATATGGCGCGCGCCACCCGTGATTTCTGGTTTGGGTCCTGGTTGTTGAGTGAAGTGAGCAAAGCAGGGGCGAAATCGCTCCTTGAAAATCAAGCAACGTTGATTTTTCCATCACCGCAGTCAGATCTGCATAAAGACTCCGCGACGAACGTTGCTAACAAAATTATTGCGGTAGTCACCGCGGATTCGTTCGCCGCAGTGGAATCGCTGGCGAAAGAGATGAGTGCGGCAATGCGCGAGCGGCTCATGGATCGCTGGCAAGATATCTTGCGCCAGCTCAAGGATGCGCCGCTTGATGGCGACGCGGCCCTCGACCAGATACGCGATCTGCTGGAGATCACCTGGTGCGCGGTAGAATTTCCCGACCTCAAGGAATATGCTATGCGCCGCCAGGAGGTGGAAGCATTGCTGGCGGCCCGGAAGACCACGCGCACCTATGCGGCAGCGACGTGGGGCAAGGCCGGTCGCGCGAAATCCTCGCTGGACGGGCAACGTGAATCCGTCCTACCCAAAGGCAGTAAGGGGGAAAGACATCGCTGGACTTATGGCGCCCGGCGTGGAGAAGAGCTGTCGGCGATTGATCTGTTGAAGCGTCTGGGACGCCGGGAGAGTGGGCAGCAATACTTTCTGACCACCACGCATATGGCCGTGCTGCCGATTATCCATCGGTTTGGCGCGGAGCAAACAGGGCCAGCCGCCGAGGCCTGGCACAACTATATCAGCACGTTGCGCGAAATCGCGCCGCGCTTACTGAATGATGAACAGGTGGCGAGCGAATATGCCAGTGAGAGTTTTTTCGGCAATGCCGATGGCACGCTATTCTTCGCGGATCGCGTCGTCGATGAGCTCCCAGATGGCACCGCCCCTGCCGCCATGGAGCAGCACGCCCACGACATTCGCACGAAGCTGGGCGCGTTCTACAATGCCGCGAAGATCGTGCAGCCCAATCCGTATTATGCGATCCTCGTCGCCGATGGCGATGGGATGGGTACGTGTATCAGTGCATTAGCGCGAGCAGGCTATGAGCGCCATAGCCAATTATCCCAGGCGCTGGACGACTTTGCCACCGCGGCGCGGACGATCATACGCGAACATGAGGGCGCACCCATCTTCACCGGGGGCGATGATGTGGTGGCGTTACTGCCACTCCACACCGCGTTATCGTGCGCAGCCCAGTTAGCAACGGGGTTCAGGACAGCGATGCAGCCCTTCATGACGAATGTAGCAGCTCCACCGACGCTCTCGGCGGGCATCGGCATCAGTCACTATCTGACCCCGTTGGTCGATGCGATGGCGCTGGCTCGGACCGCGGAGAGCGCCGCCAAAGGAATGCAGGACAAAAACGCCCTCGCCGTGACGGTCAGCAAGCGGAGCGGCGGGGAGACGACGGTGCGCGGCCATTGGGGAGAGATCGATAGCCGCATCGCCACTTTCATAGCATGGCATCAGTGCAATCTGTTCCCCGATGGCGCGGCATACGAGTTGCGCGCCTTGAGCCGCCAATTTCCCCTGCCACGAGAAGGGCAAGACAGGGAGCAGATCGATCGACTGCGTCGTGTGGAAGCCTGGCGCATCCTGCGGCGCAAGGCGATCGCCGCCGGGGAACGCGCCAATGTCCTGAATGAGTTGCGCATGATATTGCGCATTACCCCCGAAGACGCGCTCCTGCCATTCGCAGGTGATGCCGTGGATATCGACGCGTTGGCGGATATGCTGATCGTTGCCCGACTTTTCGCGCAGGTCTATGACCAGGCGGGGATCACCCCCGCACAGAAGGTGATGGCATGACGAACTGGCTCATTGAACCCCAGGATCCGGTGATTGTCCGCGATGGCCGACCTTTCAGCGCGACCCCGGGCGCGCGGGCCGATTCGCTGCCCTTTCCCTACCCTGGCACCGTAGCGGGTTTGCTGCGGACCCTGGCTGGGCAGAACGATCAGGGCGTCTTCGACCCGGCCCGGGCCGACGATGTATTGAAAATCGCGCTGCGCGGCCCATTGCTGGCGGAACTGCGGGCGGATGGGACGCCGCACAGGTATTACGCCCCCGCTCCGCGCGATGCGCTCTGGGTGCGATCCAACTCGATGGATCTGTTTCGCCGACTTACGCCGCTCGCGCTGCCCAAGGGCGCGATCACAGATCTGCCAGACGACTTGCTGCCAGTAGGTATGTCAGATTCTATCGAGGCGAAACCAGCGAAAGATGCCCCAGCGTTCTGGCGGTGGGAACGGTTTCAACAGTGGTTAACGTCACCTGGTGATTTCAGCACCAAGACGCCCGCCTTGGCGGAGATCGGCATATCCGCTTTGCCGCGGGATGAACGCGTGCATATCGCCATCGATCGCACCACCCGCACCGCCAGCGAGGGCGCGCTCTTCATGACGACCGGCCTCAGTTTTACCCAGCAGGCATCACGCGCGGCGTCGCTCAACCAGACTCGGCGCCTCGCGCTGGTCGCCACCACCGTGGGCGACGCGGCAGCGGCGCAAACCCGGCTCGGCGCGTTGGGTGGCGAACGGCGCACCGTCACAGTGCGTCCACTCGCGGATCCCTTACCAGGCCTCCCGGATACATTAGTGGAGCACATCGTCAAAGACCGCCATTGCCGCCTGATCTTGCTGACCCCCGCGTACTTCGCGGCGGGGTATCGGCCAGATTGGTTGCTGCAAACACACCATGACGTGACCCCACAGCTCGTCGCGTTGACGATCGACCGACCCCAGGTGGTCTCGGGTTGGGACTATCATGAGCACATGATCCGACCAGCGCGGCGCCTGGCACCCGCGGGCACCGTGCTGTTCTTGCGCCTGGCTGGTGCATCCGGGAGAGAACCATCCGCCGCAGCCATAGCCAACTGGGTGCAGCGGATGTGGCTCCAGCCGGTCAGCGATGACTACGTGGGCAGTAGCGATCAGCAGGCATCTTACACGGATATCCGCACAGATGCCGAACAGTGGAGGCGCGACGGTTATGGTCTCGCCGCGCTCGGCACCTGGGATGGCAACCCGCAAACAATGAAAGTGGGGCTATGAAGATGCGCCAACCACCACCCAGTGATCCACCGGCGATCCAGGCGGGATCGTCGAATCTGATCACCCAGACCCGTGAGTATGCGGTGATCACGCCGCTCTTCGGCGGCGGCGTCACGCCGATGGCCGCCGACCCGATCACGGTCGTCCGGGGCAGCGAGATCCGCGGCCAAATGCGCTTCTGGTGGCGCGCCACCCGTGGCGGCCGCTATGACGGCAACCTCGCCGCAATGAAGCGCGACGAGGACCTGATCTTCGGCACAGCCGCCAGCTATGACAAAGACGGCAATGTGCAGGGCGGACCCTCAGTGGTGCAGATCGCGACGAAGGTCCTCAATAAGGGGATGGAGGTCGCGCCATTCAGAGTAGAGCCTGCGCGGAATGGTCGAGGCCTGCAGGTTCGCCATGAGGAACAATCAGGTGTTCCCGCATATGCAGCCTTTCCCCTGCAACCACAGAAAAATGAACTCACCTCGGGACATGTCATACTCAGGAAAGTTCGCCAGGGTGTCCGGTTTGCCATGACCATCACCTTCCCCACGGAACTCCAGGGGTCCCATGGACGCATTCCCATCGAGCAGGATCTCATGGCGACCCTCTGGGCATGGGAAACGTTCGGTGGATTGGGAGGGCGCACACGTCGCGGATTTGGGGCGCTGAAACCGTTAAAGATCCAACAAACCCCGGTCAAGTTACCTACATCGGCTGATATAGAAGATGCTCTCTATAACGCGCTTGATGCGAATGTGTTGGATGGAGAATGGCCACCATCCGTACCCCATCTCGCCAGAAGCGATGCTCGCCAACTAGCATTTATGCGTGAAGATCGGGACGAGGCGAGCAGATGCTGGAGTCTGCAAACAGACGCCTACATGAAGTTTCGTCAAATACGCCAGCAGAGCAGAGTACCTGGCCTAAATGCCTGGCCAGAACCCGACGCAATTCGGCAGATCTCCAAAAAGCCCACGCGTCGCGAACGGGTCATCGCCAAGTTTCCCCGTGCGGTATTAGGTCTGCCAATTATTTTCCATTTCAAGGATCATGATGAACCCGGTGATTCGACAGTGCAGGGGATCAATCATGATCGGATGGCGAGCAGACTTATCCTCCGCCCCGGCGCATGCGACGATAACCTGTACGTTGGCATTGCGCTCGTGCTCGACGGACCGAGCCTGCCGCCAGGGGGAGTACGCATCAAAGAACGCCAGAATTCGCCGACGTTACAGACAGAGTTGACCGAGGACGAGGCCAGCACCGTTGACGTGCTGGCTGGCAAGCCGGACATTCTCCAGGCATTTCTTGATTATTTTGAGGAGTATCATTCATGAACGCTCGCCAGATCTTCATCCACGCGCGGACCCCACTCCATGCGGGCACTGGCCAGGGGACAGATGTCATCGATCTGCCGATTGCCCGTGAACAGGCGACGGGCATCCCCTATCTCCCTGGCTCCTCACTCAAAGGCGCGCTGCGCGATACCTGCCCGAGCCAACAGCGCACGGCGATCTTTGGGCCAGAGACGGCGAACGCCAGCGACCAGGCTGGTGCAGTCCAGATCACCGATCTGCGTTTGGTGCTGTTGCCGGTGCGCAGCCTGGCAGGCACCTTCGCCTATGTCACCTCGCCATATATCCTGCGCCGCTGCGCCCGCGACGCCGCGGATTGTGGCGCGCAGCCGCCCACAGTGCCAGTGGTCGCGGGATTGGAGACGCTACTGGCCACAGAAAAGACAGCGCTCCAGGCTACCACGCAGGGGGACGCCAAAGCCTATCTGGAAGATTTGGATCTGACCATCACAAAGCAGTCAGAGGTAACGACATGGGCTGAATGGTTAGGGAAGCAGATCTTTGCCGGGAAGAAGGATGACCTCCAGATGCTGACAGAGCGGCTGGCTATCGTCCACGATGACGTGATGACCTTCTTGCTAACGACAGCTTTGCAGGTGACGGCGCGCATCCGCCTGGAGGAGAAGTCCAAGACCGTCGCGAAAGGCGGCCTCTGGTATGAGGAAGCGTTGCCCGCCGAAGCGGTGCTGAGTGGTTTGCTGGTGGCGATGCCGAACGCGAAGACCGGCATGGATGACAAAGCCATCTTCGCCGCCATCGCCGCGTTGGTGGGCAAACCAATGCAACTGGGCGGCAAAGCAACGGTCGGGCGCGGTCTCTGCCAGATCTCCCTGGCACAGGAGGCGTGAGGCGATGGGCATGCAGACACGCGATCAAATCCTGGCAACGGCAGCCTTTCAGCGAGTCGAGGCTATCCTCAATGGCAAACCACCAGAATATCGTAAGAAATATGGCAGCATGGCGCATACCTTGCCGGTGCTGATCCGCACGGCGGGCCTCGCACAGGCCCTGGCCTTTGTCGAGGCCCGTGGTGATGAGGCTCAGCGGCAATTGATGGATGACCTGGCGCGTACCCTCACATTTACAGATGGGAACGCGCTGGCAAATCAGAGCCGCAAGGCGCCCTTGCGCGAATATATGATCTTGTCGCAGCGGGCCATCGCCGCGTTGCTGTGGTTCAAACGTTTCGCGCAATCCGTGCTCAATGTGGACGCCGCGACCGAGGATGACGCAGAAGACGCGACGCCTGCGCGTGGAGGTGAAACCCAATGACCCAGCAACGACCCACACCGGGACCGACAGCCAACGGCGGACGAATCGAGGCGCGCCGCCAGGCATTGCAGACAGTAAAAATCTCGCCCACAACCACACATCCCGGCCTGTGGTTTGACCGCTATCTTGATCACCAATGGCAAAAAGGCCGACCATTTGGCACGAATGGCGAGTCGCCATTGGCTGCCCATGTGGATGAGACGACGCATGTTGGCCGTATGCTGCAATCTCAGCAGGTAAGCCAGTTTGGCAAAAATTATCAGCGTTGGTATCAACGCTGGGAGGAGTCGTGCAAAGATGCCAACGCGCGGACCCGCATGGCCCAGGCCACTGGACGATTGGTCCTGGGTCTGGGCGGCGAGAGTGTCATTGAGACCGGAATTGCCATCCACCACACCTACGGCGTCCCATACCTGCCCGGCAGCGCCCTCAAGGGGCTGGCCGCGCACTATGCGCGGAACTCGCTGAATGCAGCGTGGGGGACCTGGGAGATCACCAAAGGGAAACCACAATTCATGCCAGCCGATGCTTATATCACGATGTTCGGCAACCTAGAAGCAGCGGGGTACGTCACCTTCTTTGATGCGCTACCCCATCCGAGTAGCGCGGTCGATGGGCGGTTCTTGCATGCCGATGTTCTGACCGTGCACCATCCGGATTATTATGCCAACAACGGCACTCCACCCGCGGATTGGGATAGTCCCAATCCCGTATCGTTCCTGAGCGCGACCGGGAACTATTGCATCCCAATTGCTGGCCCACCACTATGGCGCGATCGCGCCTTCGAGATCCTGCGCCTGGCGCTGGCCGAACTGGGCATCGGCGCCAAGACATCGTCTGGCTACGGACGTATGGAGTTATCACAAACCTAGCGCAGAAGGATGATGTGCATTATGCCAGTTTCCAATCATAGCCGTCTGATCGTCTCTACGGTTGGCACCAGTCTGCTGACCAACGCCGCCAACGACAATGCGCCGGATCGCAAGCGGCTGAACGACCTCAGCAATGCCAAGGTACTGACCGGCGAAGACGAGGAACTTGTCGTGCGTTATGTCGATCGCGCCGCAGCGACCCTCGCCACCGACAATCTCGCGGATGTTCGTCGAGCCAGCGCTGAACTCAATGGCCTGCTGACGCTGGCCAGGGAAGAATCATCTACCAACACGCTGGATCAGCATATGTTGATTACGACTGACACCGCCTTAGGACGGCGATGCGCTGAGCTCATTGCCGAATATATGCAGGCCCACGAGATGTCCGTGGTGGGTACACTTGTTCCAGGCGAACTCACCACCGCGACCCGCGCCGGTTATCAGGAAGGCATTCGCAATCTCGTCAAGCAGTGCGAAGAGACCTTTCCGGGGTACCAACAGGCGGGTTACGCGCTGGTCTTCAATCTCGTCGGTGGCTTCAAATCACTCCAGGGCTATATGACCACACTAGGGATGATCTATGGCGCGGAGAGTGTGTATCTTTTCGAGGGCAAGGGAGCCGAATTGCTCCACATCCCACCCCTGCCGATCGTCGTCGATGATCAGGTCCTCATCCAACACGCTGTGCCACTGGCCATGATGGTGGATGGCAGAGAGATGATTCCCGCTGAGTTGGTCGCGGGTATTTCGCAAGTGCTCGTCGAAGCGGACGCAGAGTCAGCGTGTGCCTCGGCCTGGGGCGAGGTGCTCTGGGGGCGCATCCGCCAGAAAATCTATCGCGAAAGCCTCCTGGATTTTCCCCGCTTGCAATATGCGAAATCCTTTGAACGTGATTTCCAAGCTGCGACCCCAGAACAGCGCATTGAATTGCAGACAAAACTGGCCCGTGTGTCGGCGCTGCTCTTGGCCCATGATGGCGATCGCGCTCCGCTCCGTGCCGATGGCGGATTGTTGTATGAGACCTATCGCGATCGCCCTTCCGATGGCAGCCAGATTGACCATTTTCGCATCTCTCAAGGCGATCGCGTCTCCTGCATCTGGCGTGAGGGTGAACTTCATCTGCGCCATTTTGGTGCACGCAATCAGGTGAATGGAAACCCCTGATCAGCGACCTTGCGAGCCTGGCTCGTCACACCAGTCCCGCGGGATCCTCATAGCCTTCGTCGTCGTCGGGACGGAAGATCACCACCTGGTCGCTGGTGAAGATCACCGCCGTCCCGACCGCGAGCGCCAAATAGGGCAGGATGCGTGGGAAAGCGGCCACGAGTTCGCGCAGAGGTACCTGCTCACGTTCGCGCGGATCCTCATGGTCATGCGGCTGATCATAACAGCTAAAGAACCAACCGCTCTCGCCGGAATCACCCTCATAAGCGTAGCGCTGCGCCGCGACGGGATATTGCCAGAGGAAGCCAGTTGGCGGCACACGGGTGCAGGTATAGACCAGATCGCTACGGTGCGGGGCGTCGAGCGCCCCGGGGACGATGTTGCGCCGCCGCGTTTCCGCCTGGAGCGCCAGCAGGTCCAGCGCCTGGTCAGCGCCGTCCACCCAGCGATCCTCGTGTTCAGCCAGGGGATCCGCCAGTTCTTGCACGACCAAAAAGCCGGGGCCAATGGCATCTGCCGGAGAGCTCGCCCGGAACCCCAGAGTCGTCCAGCCATAGGCCAGGGTCTCGCCCGGTTGAATGATCGTGGGCAATTCAGCAGTTCCGTCGCCGCCTTCTCCGGGTACATTGCTGGCGTTCGCGAAAGCATCGCCAATGAACGCCAGGAGATCCGTCACCCGCTGATCGCGCGCGTCGCCTTCCTGCCAGGCCATCGGCACAGCGAAATCGTGCTGTTCCGCGTGCTCCAGGCCTTCGGTCCAGGCCCAGCGCGGTTCGGTACCATTAGGACTGAGAAACACTTGCATCCGACTGGTCCTCGTCTCTCCAGAATTCCCTGCTCAGTTTTGTCATCGCGGCATACCTGATCGTATCACGATCGCCCAACATGCAGAAAACAAAGCCTGGATCGCCGATGCGCATGGCAGTGAGGACGCGACCGTGGCAGAGAAATATTTGACACTCCCCGGTCTAAAGACGCGGGGTTGTACGCGCCGTTCTATAATCTTGTCGTTTGATTCTCACGAGTTTAGGGCAGTATCAGTATCAACGGATTGGCGGCGGTCGGTGTTCCGCCCAGATCACGAGGCAAAGCTGCCCAGGACTGCGTCGTGAGATCGTGGGTTTCCCAGACCCGTAATATGCCTGGTTTGGTTGCGCCATTGGTACTCAATGATACTAAGCGCTGATCACCTGCCGTCAATCCCAGCGCTATGACGCCTGGGTCCGTACTCGTACTCTGTACCAGGGCGAGGGGTTGTGGAGCGCCAAATGATCCCGTGGTGAGATGCGCCAGGATGGTCGGAGGATTGGGACTGGTAGTCGTAGCTGCACCAGCGACATAGAGGTGCGTGTCATCAGCCGAGAGCGCCATCGCCACCGTCGGCGCTGAGGCGGCGATGGGCAGCGTGAATGGATTAGGGTCGCCGATACTTGCCGGTGAACCAATACCCGTGTTCAGCCAATGGGAAGTATTCAGCGTATAGAGGATGCTGGCAGTCGCGGATGAAGTTCCACCGCGCTGTGGATTGCTGACGACATATGCGGCCAGATTGTCATGCCGTAACAGCATCGTCCCCGGTCCTGGTATCGAGATACCCGCCGCGAGGATAGGCGCACCACCCGCCAGAAAGGGGGTGAGATCGACGGCTTCGACAATATTATTGGCGGGCTGCGCCACCAACGCGAAAGCATGCGTCCCGTCATCACTCAGCGCCGCGACGAGCGATCCTGTCGAAGCGCCTTGCGGCAGGGGGAGCGTCGCCGCGAGCGTGGTGGTACTGGGAAAACGCGTACAGGTAGCTGGAGGTTCTGCCCCCATGCCACAGGTATCGGCGGTCGCGCGATATAAGAGTAAAGCCGGACCACTGGCCATGCCTTGCGCCGCGACCAGGAGGTAACTGTTCCCACCGAGAGCGCTGAGCTGCGTATCAGTCGTCGGCGCCAATACCGCAACCCCTGTCGCCTGGGCGCCAGTTGGCAGGATCAACGGCGGCAAGAGCGCCCCACCGGGAATAGAAAAAGCGAGCTGCGGGGTCGAATCCGCCAGAACAATCACGCTGCTGCCTGGCACCTCCGCCGCGATCCGCGGAGCAGCCATGCCGATGGTTGCGGTCAGACCGGCAGGAGCAACGGAAGGATCGCGGGCCGGGCCCAGGGGTTCCAGTTGCCCTAGATTCTGTCCGCCCGCCGCGACAAGGTAACTGGCAGCGCACCCCGCTCCCGATGCACCAGCACACGCCCCACTGGCATACACCCACGCGGAGGTCCGCGCATAGTCAGTGGCAAGCAAGCCAATAAAGGGGTCTGCTAAGGTACCATTGCCGGGGTGGGCAGCATGAAAGATCTGATGGCTGTCCGTCGACCAACCCCAAACCAGGCTCCGCAGTGGGACCAATCCCTGTGTATCAACGATATTGCCGGGTGCGTAGAACACCTGCCCATGTGCATCGACCGCCAACCCCAGGATGCCGCGCACGCTCGTGCTGACTGGCGTTTGTGGATCGCCCAGCGCAGCAGCGCCATTGCCCGCGATAGTCCAAATCTTACCCTGGGGCGTGATGAGTCGAATGCGTCCATTCGATGCGTCGCTCACCAGCAGATCACCCGCGGCGTCGACAGCCAGGCCACGCGGCACACCGAGGGGCGCCGCGGTCGCTGGCCCACCATCTCCACTCCACCCGGTGATACCCTGCCCTCCGGGAGCACCGGGAAACGCTGCTTGCATACCAGCTACCAGGGTGATGGACGTCGCCTGGATGTATGGTCCATTCGGAATACCGAGCGCATTGGGTGTCGTCAAGACGTTCGCGCGCAGATCCAGCGCCAGGACTGCATGACGTAGCGCATCGGCGAGGTAGAGAATCGTGCGGCTATGATTCAGGGCAATGGCAGTCACCAATTCAGTCGGGCCGACATACTGCGCCGTCACCGTCCCGGCGGGTCCATGGTAATAGAGCGCCCATTGTCGCTGGGCCGCGCTATAGTGCCACAACGCCTGGTAGCCGCCCGCGACATCCGTCGCCGCATCGATCGCAACCTGGCCGGGATCGCTCAGAAACGCATAGAGGTCCCCATGCCCGGCGTTGGCCAGCGTAATAAGCGGGTTGGCACCCGAAGCGACCACTTCGCCCAGCAGTTTGGTAAACGGATTTTTGCCGCCGACAAGCACAGCAGTATCCGTAGTGAGGAGGGTGTTCGCAGTGCCACATAACACGTGCGCGCTGCACGTCGCGGCATTCGTGTGCCATTGGACGCGTAATATCAACGGGGCCGCGCCCGTCTGTGGGGTCGCGGCCGTCCAACCGGCAACAAAGATGGCATGGGGAGCGGTCGGATCTGGAGCGATGTCATCGATGCGCGCCAATGGAGTCGTGAGATCCCCTGCCATACCAGCACACCCCAGGCAGAGACGCGCGCGAACCTTGGAGCCAAAGATCGCACCGGGATCCACCAGCGTCAGGAGCGTAGTATCCTGCGGATTCCTGGCTAACCCTGGCGCCGATTGGGCGACCCAGATCCAACCAGTCTGATCGACGGCGACGCGCGCATACGCCGCGGAAGGTTGGGGCAGAGGGAGTTCCGCCAGATTGCGCACGCGCGCGAACGGATTGAGCGGCCCCAGCACATATAGAGTAGAGATCACTGTGGTCATAGCCAGTAAGGCTGCCAGGCCAATCAAGGTCAGGCGACGGCGATCTAAACGAGCGCGCCAGAGACTATTGCGTCTAGCGGATCGATTGCCATGAAAGAATGGACCCCCTTCAGACTTACCCCAGGTCTCCGCATAGGCGACACCCTGATCGTTAGCGGTCCGCGCGTCGCTGGTGACACGCGGATGGGAGCGGACTATCCGCCCGCGCCCGTCCCGATGTGCCATGTTTTTCCCCTGAGTGCTCTAGAAGATCGTCATCCACGCCTGGCCAAATGCTCAAAGCGGTCGCTACCGTCACGATGCCTCATATATAGCAGATATCAATACTTCTGACAAGCATGAAGTTCAGGATGTAGTACCCAGGGATATAGGGAGCGAGGGGATAAAATCTGGTCAAAAGGTTTCTTCCTGTATCACCATCCCAAACCCTTAGGTCAGCAACTCATGGACCCGCAGAGCTATCCGTAGAAACTCAGCAATAACATGATTCCCTACGATTCTCTCATGAATGTTATTTTGAATGTAACTATATATATTTTTGACAATATTTTAGAGAAATGAGCTTCTATCCATTGATCTTATTGAATTCAAATAATATAATAAGGCCAGAAACAATGTATGTTTCTTGTGTTTTTTTGTAGGCGGTCAGGAAACGATTTACGTTTCTTGCAGCATTGTGTAGCGACGTAGCTACTCGTAATGGAGGTCATTACAATGCGACTTACCCAACGGCATCCCCTCCGCATCCTCATGGCGGCAATTTTCTCTGGAATCCTGGTACTTGGCCTCGCGGTATTGACACTCGCCCATGTGAGCACAGTCAGTGCAGCAACAAAAACCCTCTACGTTGGCACGACGCTCGGTAATGGTTCGAGTTGTTCTTCTCCAGGGTTTACTTCAGTGCAGGCGGCGGTGGATGCCTCCACCTACCACCAGACCATCGACCTCTGTGGCAACACCGTGTTTCCAGGACCGGTCGTGGTGACAAATCATCACATCACCATTCTGAGCTATCATGGGGCATCCATCGCCGCAATGCCAACGATGGCCCCCGTACCAATGAGTCGCTTGCCTAAACAGTTCACAACGGATAACTTGCTCGATCCTGAAGCGATCTTTGTGGCCTGGGGAAATACCACTGACGTCACGCTGCAGGGAGTCAACATTGTTGGCCCGCTGCCCACTAATAACGGATGCGCAAACGAGGAATATGGGATCCTGGTCCTCAGTGGTGCCCATCTGTCGATGGATGACGATCAGGTCCTCAATGTCCATGACAGCAATGCGTCCCTGTATGGATGTCAATTTGGTATCGGTATCCAGATCGGCCGAATGTACTGGCCACACCCTTATTACACAGGCTATGTGACCGAAAACTTCGTCGGCCATGCTGATATCACCGAAACATTGGTGATGGGATATCAGAAAAATGGCATTGATGTCGATAGCACCAAATCGACTGCGACGATTACCCATTCACTCGTCAGTGGCGCGGGTCGCGATCCTTACTTTGGAGCGATCATAGCGCAAAATGGTATCGAGATCGCGCGTGGTGCGTCCGCTGATGTCCATGATGACACGGTCTCGAACAACTCTTATACAGGTCCCGCACCCGCTTCCTCTGGTGGAATCATTGTCTTCGGTGGTTGTGGCGATCCCCTGGTCACGAACATCACCATCCGTAACAATACGTTGCGCGAGAATGATGTTGGGATCTACGCGAACAACTTTGATCCGACCTGCACGTTGCCACCGGCCTCGCGGACGAACATCACGATGAAGTACAACGACATCTCGAATTCCAAGGTGACCAATGTAGGTCCGTGGCAACTCAACAACATCACCTACAACGGCTACCAGGCTGGCATCGATGATGTCGGCAATGGCGATGTCATCACCGAGAACTTGATCACCGGCCTGGGATACAAGAAACAAATGACCGCCAACGGGCCATTTGTGATCCCGATCGATACGATCACCTTCCCAACCAAACATGTCCGCGTGTATGATAACCCCTAGCATTGCGCCCAGGTGATGCCACCTGGAACGATGCAACAGGAAAGCGCGGGGAATTTTGTCCCCGCGCTTTCCTGTTGCATCAGTGCTATGACCAATATTGCAGAAGGCCTTGCGAGGCGTTGGTGCCAGTCGCTATACTGCTTGGGAACCTAGTTTCTGATCGGGGGGAGCAATGCCATGGATGAAGAAACCGCTTTGTCGCGACTGAGTTTCAATCAGATTACCTGCGACCGCTGGCGGATGGATGAGGCGATCGAAGGTTGCGCGCGCGCGGGCATCAGCACCATCAGCCTTTGGCGGCATAAGCTTGCGGAGTATGGCCTCGAAGTGACCGCACGCCATCTCCGTACCGCTAAACTCCAGGTCTCGAGTCTCTGTCGAGGTGGCTATTTCCCCGCCGCCACTGCCGCGGAACGTCAGGCTCGGATCCAGGATAATCAGCGCGCGATCGAGGAGGCCGCGACCCTGGGCGCGCCGGTGGTTGTGCTGGTCTGTGGCCCGGCCCCCGATCGCGATATCGCCGCCGCGCGCAGGATGGTCGCCGATGGCATTGCCCAACTGCTCCCTTTTGCCGCCGCGCATGGCGTACGCCTGGGTATCGAACCGCTGCATCCAGTCTTCGCCGCCGATCGCTCCGTGATCACGACCCTGGCAGAAGCAAACGATCTTATCGAACAATTCGATTCACCGTGGGTAGGGGCGGTGATCGATGTGTATCATGTCTGGTGGGATCCCACGCTCTATGCACAGATCAGCCGGGCGACAGGACGAATTGTCGGCTTCCATCTGAATGATTGGCCAGCGAACATGGGCGTCCCCTTCAATTCACGACAAATGATGGGCGATGGAGTCATTGAGCTTGATCGTATCACCCGGGCGGTGCTGGCCACTGGGTATATTGGTCCAATCGAAGTCGAGATCCTCAATACGGACCTGTGGGCGGAACCAGGCGATATTGTCCTGGCTCGTCTGCGTGAGCGCTATTTGAAGCTCATGCACGATGTGGCGACGCCACAGAACTGATCTGCCAAGCTTGACACGCGCCACCGCAATCTGTATCACATAATTAACACAGATCACGAAAGAAGTGCATGGTCTTCGCCCATACTAATAGTCGAGCATCGCTTGCAGAGCTTTTTCCGATTGCTTGCTAAGGGGGATCAGGGTCGCCTCCGGGTCATCCAGCTGCACGCTGTAGCTGTTGCGCGTGAACTGGATGACGGCGCGGATATGCTGGAGGTTCACCAGGTAGGCACGGTGTGCTTTGAAAAATCCGCGCGGCACCAGTCGCGTCTCGAGTTCCTGCAAGGTCAAATTGGTCATGGCCTCTTCGGCAACAGTGCGCAGATACGTCTTGCCATCACGACTCGTGGCATAGAGGATTTCAGCGGGATCAAAAAGTACGATACGGTCGTCCTTGCGAGCCGGTACTTTGAAGAGACTGAGGCGCGCGGTCGACTCAATGGCGGGTGGTGCCGCGCTGGCGGCGGCGCCTTGCTCAGTCACCAGCGTCATGAGATCGGCATTGATGACCGCAGGGTGATCCTGCGACGCGGGTGATGTGGTCGCTGGGGTAGTCGCCCCAGATTCCTCGGCGAGGAGTGGACCGATAAGACGGCCATCCTCCAACAGAAAAAGACGATGGGCGAAGCGGCTACACCAGGTCAGATCCTCGTCGATGATCAGTACCGCCACATTGGCGGTCGCCAAATCTTCAATGATCTGGCGCATCAGCGTCTGCGTCGGCAAATCAGTCCGCGCGATCGGCCGCTCAAGGAGCACCAGACCAGGCTTAGCCAGCAGCGCACGCGCGAAAGCCAATCGCCGTTGCTGGGCGGAAGTCAAGGTTTTGACACGGACAGCGGCCTGATCTTGTAAACCAACTTCACTCAGCAAGCCCCAGACATGAGCGACTGGGAGGTCGCGCGCGAAAGCGATGAGTTCCAGGTTTTCCCAGACAGTCTGTCGATCGTAGAGCAGATCTTCCGCGAAGAGAACACCCAGTTGCTGGCGCGCAGCCAGGGATCCTGCATCCTGATCTCCAATGGTGATTTTTCCCCCACTCAGTGCGATCTCGCCACACACCGCCTGTGTCAGCATCGTGAGCGCGCTACCGATCGATCCCACGATTGCGACAATTTCGCCGGATCCAACCTCCAATTGTTCCACATCCAGGATGACCTGATCCTTGACCAATTTGCGCGCGCGCGTGATCCGGAGCATACCCATGTTCCCCGCTAGCACAGGATTTTCCTGCTTGCTCAGGCCAGGAGCATGCCCGATGCCCCGTCGCCAGGATGCTGGGATTGTAGCACACTCATCCCCCCAAACTGTACGGTCAGCGATGTGTTGGTGCTCCGCACAACGGCAGATCCGCACCATTCAGCGATGGTGCAACGCATCATTCACCCCAGGAAATACGCCGTTCATCGCTGGAAATGCGCCACATGACCAAAGAATATCGCGCAAGGGATAATGGCATGGTACAGTCTCGGTGCGGTGGAGAATGATCGGCCCGTGACCTACCCGCCGCCAGCTAGCACCAGGAGGCAGTAAGAAATGTCGATTCAGGACACAGGTAGCGTACCGACAGTGGAACCTGCGCCACCTCACCTCCACATGGCAGATGCCGCCATCAGCGCTCATGCCCTCCGGCGCCGTTTCAAAGCAACCATTGCGGTCGATGGTATTGATCTGCGGGTTGAGCGCGGCACCATCTTTGGATTGCTCGGGCCAAATGGCGCCGGCAAGACGACCATCATCCGTATGTTGACCGGGCAGATTGTGCCGACCAGTGGCACTGCGACCGTGGGTGGCTTCGACGTGGTACGCGATCGTGAGCAATTGAAACCTTTGATTGGGGTGGTCTTCGAGGATCAGAATTTGTATGATCGGCTCTCTGGTCGTCAAAACCTGGAATTCGCCCGCTGGTTGTACGCCATACCGAAGCGCCGCATCGATGAGGTGCTGGACCTGGTGGAATTGCGCGATCGGGCACGCGATCCCGTCCAGGCCTATTCCAACGGTATGCGTCAACGCTTGATGATCGCGCGAGCATTACTCCACGAACCGCGCATTCTGTTCCTGGATGAGCCAAGCCGCGGGCTGGACCCCATCGCGGCGCGCCAGATCCGCCAGACCATACAGCACCTGCGCGACACCGGCATGACGATCCTGCTCACGACACATCTGATGGATGAGGCGGATCACCTCTGCCAGCGGGTCGCCTTCATCGTCGCGGGCACGATCGTCGCCAATGATACGCCGCGCGCTCTGAAACTCGCGCATAGCACGCCCGTCGTGGAGGTGACCATGGCGGACGAAGAAGACGGATTGCGTGAGGTCACCCTGAATCTGCGCGACGCCGGAGATCAGCAGCGGTTAGCGACCTGGATCGCGGCGGATGCGGTCAGATCGATGCATACACGCGAAGCCACCCTCGAAGAAGTTTTCATCGCCACGGCTGGCGTCCGCCCGGCGTGACAGAGAGGAAAGCCACATGCATCCACGTATGATCCTGGCCATCGCGCGCAAAGACGCCCTGGATCTGCTGATCAACAAGACCACCCTGGTCATGCTCATGACGCCGATTATTCTGGCGGCATTGTTCGCGTTCATCGGCACCATCCTGGGGCCCAGTAGCGCATCGATCCTGGTCTATAATCCCGACAATTCACCGTTGGCGCGGATTGTTGGATCAACGTACACCAACCCAACGTACGTAAACGCGCCATCAGCCAGTGCCGTCGAGGCCGCGTTTGGCAGCGATGGCGCGCGACATTCCAGCCCGTATGATCTCGGCATCGTGATCCCGGTTGGCTTCGAAGCGGCGGTACGTGCGGGCGATCAACCTCTGGTGCAGGTCTATATCAATGGGGATAAGAATGCATTGCAGACTACAACCTACATGACAGCCATTGTCACCAATTACGCGCGACATATCGCCGCCCCTGCCGATCCAGTTCAGGTCAGTACCGTCACCATCAATCCTCAGACCAGCGCTACCCCCCAACATACCGTGACGACATTCTATGCCCTCGCGGCCGCCATGTCCTCACTCTTCATTGGCTTAACGCTGGTTTCCAATATGTTGGTGGAGGAACGAGAACGCAAGACCATGCGCATGCTGCTGATCTCACCCGCGTCCTATGCCGATATTGTTATCGGCAAAGCGATGATCGCGCTGGTGTACCAGTTCATGCTTGCGATCGTCGCCCTGGCGATCACCGGTGGATTTCAGGGCCAGGTGCCGTTGACGTTGCTCTTTGTGCTGCTGGGGAGTCTCTTTTCGCTGTCGTTGGGGATGCTCGCTGGCGGCCTCCTCCAGACCACCAGCGCCACGGGTGCCTTGAGTGGCATCGTCGGATTCATCTTCATCGTGCCGACGTTCTTCCTGGCACCTTTCATTGCGGCACCGAATAATGTCGTCGTCGTCCTCATCAAAGCACTGCCAACGTATTACATCGGCGAAGGTATCTATCAAGCGCTCATTGCGAGCACAACCCCGCTCACACTGGCTCGCGATCTCGGCGTCGTCCTCGGTAGCATCGCCCTGCTGGTCGCGCTGGCGGTCTGGGCTTTGCGACGTCAGGCATCGGTCATCGCGACGGGGTAGCGCATCCAGCTTGCTGCGGTGGCCGCCCACTGGCAGGGCGCAATGCCACCCCTGGCACACGGCAACACGCAATTCCCCCTATCAAACTGCAGTCTCTCGATTAAGAAAGGCGAAATGCCATGATTCCACGATTGAGCTTCATCATCCTGTTGGGCGTCGGCGCCCTGCTGTTCAGTTTCGGGCTGGCGGATTTTTTCTTAGCTGGTGGATGGTCTGCCACGGGCATTGGGACGGGCCATGCCGGGACGCCGTTCGGCATGGTGTCGGTACTCCTGATGGGGTGGGGACTCATACTCGCACTGGCGGCGGTCATGGCAATTTGGCTCGTACGATTCAATCGACCGACACAGGACCATCCTGCCCACCCCAAAGTCTAATGGGCTACAATGGGGGTAATGGCGAAAAACGTCCCGCCATCCAGCGACGGCACAGGATCATTCAGGAGGATCGTCATATGCCACACCTGCTCGGCCTGACGGGTAAT
This sequence comes from Ktedonobacteria bacterium, assembly GCA_027459705.1. Lineage (GTDB taxonomy): Bacteria > Chloroflexota > Ktedonobacteria > Ktedonobacterales > JACDGC01 > DAIDHM01. The sequence continues at coordinate 19,853 of DAIDHM010000074.1, forward strand.
ATCGCCTGTGGGAAGACCAGCATCGGTACACTACTCGTCGAACTGGGTGCGGCGCGCTACATCGATGCTGACGCTGTCGTCCATGGCCTATATGCACCTGGCCAATCGATCACTACCGCCGTCGTGGCAGCTTTTGGCCCGGCGATTCTGACCCCGGATGGCGCGGTCGATCGACGTGCTTTGGGGGCGATTGTCTTCAATGATCCCGAGCGGTTGCGCCAGCTTGAATCTATCGTCCATCCGGCAGTTCACATGGCGATCCAGGCTCAACTGCTGGATCTCGCGCCAGATCAGGTGGCGGTAGTGGATGCGGTAAAATTGCTGGAAGGCGGGATGGCAGCCTGGTGCGATCAAGTATGGTTAGTGATCTGTGATCCCGCCATTGAGCGCGAGCGACTCATCAGCATCCGTGGACTGACGCCTGAGGAGGCCGACGCGCGCATCACCGCGCAACCCGACCGTGCCGCGCAAACCAGCTTGGTGCATGTGGTCATCGATAATAGTGGAACGTTCACCACCACGCGCGAACAGGTGGTCAGCGCCTGGCAAGCCTATCAGCACACTCTCACTCACCCAGGGCGCTGAGGCCAGCACGCGTTCAAAGCTGATCACAACCCAAAGAGTCGCGTCGCGGTGCCCTCCAGGATCGCATGGCGACCGTCGGGGCCAATCGGCAGGTGGCCAATCGGCAGGTCATGGGCCGACGACACCACTGAATTGTGCAATGGACCGCCTGCGAGAGCGTCGGTAGAGACGGGCCAGTCGGTGCCATAGAGCAAATGGTCGACGCCGAACGCCGCCACCGCGAGTCCCAACGCACCCACTGCGACAGAACTGGATGAACCTGGGCCAGACGAACCATTGCCAGTCGCAGTGTCGACATAGAGACGGCGTGCCCGCTCGACAAAGCTGGCGGATATGCCGTTCCCCGCGCCGCGTCCGTCGTAGGCGCGCCACGCGGGCGATTGCGCATCTAACCAGGGCAATAGCGCCGCCAAGCCCATGCCAAGATGCGTCAAGATGATCGTCAGCCCCGGCAGGTCATCCAGTACCCCGACCGTCAGGAGGCGTATCACCGCCGCGAGCATCCCCGCCGGCATCCCCACCAGGAGATCCAATCCGAAGTCGCGATTGACGGCATATGGGCTATCCACCGTGGGGTGGATGACCAGAGGGATCTGCAGCGTTGCCACCAGCTCTAGCAATGGGCGAGCCGCGGGCGCATCCAGCCCCTGGCCACCATAGCTGGCTCCGACGATGACACCGCGCAAACCCAGCCCCAGAATGGCGCGGCGGAGTTCCGCCAGGTCGGCCGCGCCGCCGAAAGGATTGCAGACCGCCAATCCGGCACGAAATAGCGGATCGCTCCCGACCAGTAGGGCCGTAGCATCATTCATGGCGCGCGTGATGCGCAGGGCCGCGTCATTGCCTCCGGCAATCTGGGGACCGGGAGCGACACTGAGCTCGGGCGAGAGAATCGCCCCGGCGACGCCACGCGCGCGCAGTGCGGCGCTGATAGCTTCAGACGTGGCGAAAGTCGCGGCGCGCATTTGGAGGCGAGGCCAAAGGGTGGCAGTACGCCGTAGCTGTGGCGACCAGAGCGCATCGAGCCATTCGTGACGCGTATGATGCACGTGGATATCGATCATCAGCGCACCGCGCCACTGGCGATTACGCAGGCAATGGCGTGGTCCCGTGTCGTCGAGATGCTGATGGCCGCTTCGACCCAGCCGTAGTCCCGCGCCAAACCCGCCGCCGCGCCAGAGAGGCATAGCCATGGCTTGCCGACGGAATCGCGCAAGCACTCGATTTCGTGCCACCCCGGTGGCCCGATGCCAGTTCCCAACGCTTTGGCACAGGCTTCCTTGGCCGCGAACCGGCCCGCCAGACGCACCGGGTCGCGACCTGTCAGGAGGATTTCCGCTGGTGTGAAGACCCGCGCCAGAAAGCGGTCCCCGAATCGCTGTAAAGCGCTGGCGATGCGCACAACCTCGACGAGATCGATGCCAACCGCCAGGCGTTCTGGGGAAGATCCGAAAGACAGTGGTTCATGCACGTCCATTGATCGCCTCCTGATCGTCAGGTTCGAGAATCAGTCGTATCGCCTCACCGAACGGCACATCCTGGAGATTGATGCCCCCAGCAATCAGCACCCACAGGACGGGGATCTCCGGCGCTTCGAGCGGAAATGTGCCAAGCCCATCGGTCAGATACACACAGACCGCTGGTCCATTGCCACTCGTTCTGGCTGCTTCCATCGCCGCGAAGAATGGCCGGAAGTCCGTCCCACCCCCGCCAATGGCTGGCGGAATCGATGCGCCATATGTCAGGGGAAATGGACCATGCAGCGCGGAATCGGCATAGTAGAGATCGACGAGAATATCCGGATAAGCCGCCAGGATACCTCGCACCTCACTCAAGATCGCCCGTAATTCCAGATTCGCCACTGAACCACTCGTATCGACCGCGATGGCGACACGGATGGTTTCGCTCTTCAAAGATTCGAGGTAGTAACCGCGCGCGATCAGGCGCCGATCAAACTCGTGAAAATCCGTCGGCGTCCGGACTAAAAACCGCCAGAGATAGGCGCGCCAATTCAGACGCGCCGTAGAGAGATATTCCAGTTCACGTTGCAGGCCGAGGGGTATTTTACCACGCCCGCGCAACCGATTCACACTCTCTGCCTGGCGCAGGGCCGCGTTCCAATGTTCTGCTATCGCGTTGCGGCGTGCCGCACCAATCTCTCCCGATTCAGCGGGTTCCAGCAAGTCTTGCTGGCTGGCTCCGAACCGTTTCACGATTGTGCTCCAGCGCGGGTCCGTCTGAAGTTGATGGTAGACTTCAACCACACTCAGTTGGCGGAGTTCGGGAATCATGATGGTGTCAGCGGGTAGGTCAAGAGCAAGCTCGAAAACGATCATTCCGTTGACCACCACATCAGCGGCGATGTTCCACAGACGCGCATCGCGACCACCGCGGCGCGTGACATGCAACAGCGCGGCATGCAGCACCTCATGCATAAGGACGCTACTGCGTTGGTCGCTGGGTAAGCTGGCAAAGAACGTCGGGTTTACATATATATCTTTGCCATCAGTCGCCGCCGTTGGCACCCCATCGGTGCCGATGACACGCGCATAGAGCGCGAGTGTGCCAAAAAACGGCGAGATGCGCGTCAAGCGCAGGCGCGCCACGCTGATAGCACGTTCAAATTCCTCATCGCTACCCTGGGTCGCGGCGCTCATGAGGCCGCCTCAATGTGCAAAGCAGTTAGTTCTTCAAGCCGTGCGCGCAATTCTGGTTCCCGCGCTATGCGCATTGCCAGTTCGCCTTGTTGATTGCGTGCTTTGGCCACACGCAACAGATCATTGATGAAGAGCAGCGTCCACTCGGCAGGGGCGCGGGTACTGAGCCAGTGATAGCCGCGCAAGGCCTGCTCCACACTCTCGGCGCGCAAGACCAGTCCAGTCACCGTGGCATAGCGCGTCGAGGGCTCATCGGGAAAATCAATATCCGCGCCCTGTCCCTCCAAGATCTGCTCGAGGTCAGGGAGCAGAGCATATACTGACTGATAGGCCATGAACTCGCCCATGACGGTGACGCCAACCGCCGGGGCAATCGGCAACCCAACGGTATGCAGTGCGCTGGCCATCATCCAGGAACGCGGCGAGGGCCAGGCTGGTTCACGGCGATCCAGATGGTGCAAGAGTTCCGGACGATAGGCGAGAAACGCCAGGATCTGCTCATGGATGGCGTGGGACAATGCGAATTCTTTGAAGCTCTCAAAATCCGGTTCGACGCTCAGGTGCAGAAAGCGATTGGCAAGCGGCGCAGGCATGTCAAATATCGCGCCCAGATCCTCTTTGCGATTGCCAGCGGCCCAGATGAACCATCCATCCGGGACGACATACGAACCAACACGGCGGTCCAGGATCAGTTGCTGCGCCATTCCCTGCATCGTCGGTGGCGCCAGGTTCAATTCGTCCAGGAAGAGAATCCCCGCGCCTTCACGTGGAAGAAATTCCGGAGGATACCAGCGCGAGATGCCGTTTTCTGGCACGGGTAATCCGCGCAGATCGGTTGGCGCAAGTTGCGAGAGGCGGACATCGACGAACCCGATAGCCCTTTGTGCGGCGATCTGCGCGACAATACTCGATTTGCCAATTCCCGGCGGTCCCCATATCATGGTACTAAACATCAGACGATCGCGCACGATCTGTTCGAGGAAGCTGATGAGGGCGAGGGGTGTCATGTGATGTCCTTCCAGGTGAAATTGCGCAGCTAGTGGTAGCCTGTGCCTCGTGTTCACACACGATGCGGCGCGAACTTGCCATCCTATTTTATCCTATGCGGCATGGAGAATGCACCTCGCTGAGTTCACGCGAAAGTGGCCTCTGACCACTGCCTATTGTTTTTCATTGCCAACCAGCGTTATGTGACAAGCGGATCTCCCAGGTAGAGCATGTTAGCAAATGAGCTATTTGGAACACCCCAGGGAAAGCGCTTCAGTATTTCATCGCATGCGCGGCGAGCGCTGCCCGGGTGAGGCCATGCCGATGTCGGACCGCTCGTCACTATGGACCGCAGTGCGCGATCACGTGCAGATTTCTACATATCCTTCTGTTCCATGCACACGAATTCGTTGCCCGTCTTGTATGAATCGGGTAGCATGTTCTACTCCAACGACAGCTGGGATACCATATTCACGAGCGATCACCGCGCCATGCGTCATCAGGCCACCTACTTCGGTGACCAATCCTTTTATGGCAACAAACAATGGCGTCCAGCTGGGATCCGTATAGGTAGTGACCAGTATATCGCCTTCTTCCACACCCGCATCTGCTATATCGAAAATAACTCGTGCGCGACCTTCGACGTACCCAGCAGAAACGGCGAGACCAGGTAACGCATCAGCTGGGATCTGATCGCGATGGTACTGCCCAACAATAATTTCACCATCCGACGTCATGAGTCTGGGCGGCGTGAGGTTATCATAGATCTGGTACTCATCTCTACGTTTGCGTATGAGTTGATAATCAATGGAATGGGTACGCACGACTTCGCGGCATTCAGACAATGTCAGATAGTACATATCTTCTTTTTCATGCAATACTTGAGCCTGGACAAGTAATTCAGCTTCTCGCAATAGTGCCTGCCTGTACATGAAGTAGCGGCTGACGATGGCATATTTGGGATATTCACGATACCCGGTGAGATTCCGCATGAGCGTGATCATCATGCTGGTCTCTTCGGCTTTCTGTTCACCATCCGGCAATTGACGCAATCGATCGATGAGCTCTTGCGCTTTTGCCAGAGCTTCGTTGCGGCCTTGCTCAAATTTCCTTTGGCCAGCCTGCGGACCAAAATTTTTGATGTTGCTGAGCAGCAAGGGAACTAGCGTCGTTGGTTTCTCGCTCCAGCGCGTTCTGGTAATATCGATTTCGCCGACACAGCGCATGCCATATTTGGCAAGATACGCCGTGAGAGCATCTCGTGTTACCTGTCCCCCATGGAACTGGAGCAGGTCATCCCAAAAGGTAGCATCTTTTGCCTGGGAGAGATACGCTATGACCTCTGGGTAGGGGCGAATCACATCAGCAACATCTAATAACTCCAGACCCATTTCCGCGGTGATATTGTGTGGTACAGACTGCGCGAGGGTGTCCGCGACACTTTTTTCGCCTAACCATTGCTCCATGTGGTCATTAATCCAAGTTGAGGCTTGCATAGCGGCCATAATGACACGCAAGTTTTGTGGCACGAAGAGGACTTTTTTGAGCTCCTGGATATCATCCATAATATAGTCAACGACATCGACTCCTGTTTTTGTTTGGATATTACGGTGGAGCATAGCGAGCGACGCCTGGCTCTGTGCGATCAAATCAGCAACAATGGACGGATCTTGAACCGGCGCCAGAATCTCCGCCGCTGTCTTGCCTGTGCTGCCTGGCAAAGAGCGTGGTTCGATGCCATCATGGGGCAATGACTGGATAACATCTTCCCGCGCGATGATAGTCATGAGAGCATCTTTCAGGAGTGGATCATGCTGCCCCATCCCCTCGACGAGCATCGCCCTGCTGACTGGCGATGCCAGGTTCCGGGTGACATCAACAAATAGCCTGCCACCAGCAGTCACCATGGGTGCGGCAGTGGTGAACAGGAAAACAGATAATCCCATGGGTTTCATGGCATCGGTCATCATCTGTTGATGCCCAACGGATATATAGACATGAGTGTGCTGATCGGTCGTTGCAGGTATCGGGTATAAGGTAGTGATTGGTCGGCTCTGAACGATAGCGATAGCATCATCGACCAGGCACCATTCGATGTCCTGCGGGTGGTTGAAGTGGGCTTCGATGCGTCTGCCAACGCGTTCAAGGTGCAGAATCTGTGCCTCTGACAACACTGGCAGAGTCTGGTGCGCCGGCATGATCGCTTGCATATACGTACCGCCAGTTTTTCTGGCATGCTGCGCCCATTGCTTGATGGCTATCTTTGTATCAATGATCATGCCATTCCGGACCTGATAATTATCGGCATTGACCTGGCCGGAGACCATAGCCTCCCCGAGTCCGAAGCAGGCATCAATGGTGAGCACTTTCCGATTGCCCGTGATGGGATCAGCAGTAAACAATACTCCGGCAGCCTGTGGAATGAGCATCTTCTGTACGACCACAGCGAGAGAGACGGTGCGATGGTCAATGCCGTGCCGCAGACGGTACACGACCGCCCTTTCATTATAGAGCGATGCCCAGCACATGCTGATATGCTTGAAGATGGCCTTCTTCCCGATGCAATTCAAATAGGTATTCTGCTGGCCAGCAAACGAGGCAGTCGGTAAGTCCTCGGCAGTGGCACTGGACCGTACGGCATAGGCCTCGTTTTTCCCCAGGTGTTGCAGATGCCCGGTGATCTCCGCATCGATATCGCCTGGTATGTCGATCCCGGTGATGTGTCGACGAATCTCACCACACAGTGCGTTGATGGCTTCCCGATCTTCTTCAGCGAGCAGCGCGAGCCGATCCAGCATTGCGGTTATCGAAGGAGTGTCGCCAATGACTCTTTGAAAAGCAGTTGTAGTTATACAAAAACCATCTGGAACCTGGATGCCTTCAAGCTTTGCGAGTTCACCCAGGTGGGCACCCTTGCCTCCAACCAGCATAAAACTGGTGGCATCGATGTCCTGAAAATCAATAACATATGCGCTCATGCCTGTCTCCCTACACACGGTGATGCATTCATGATAGCGCCACTGCACGAAATATACATCAAGTGGTGACCTGATGTATATGTGGCGAATTTTTGCTATGATAGAAATGGAAAGCAATATGGCATCTTTTTTGTCTGGTTGCTTATTGTAACGTTAGGGTAGCGGTTTCTGTACAGATAGAGCAAAACAGCAGAGTATCACCTCGCCCTCCGATTCGCTCGCCCTGCCCATCGTTTCTCTGTTTTGCGCCGCGCTGTTCGTCTTTGCGGGGCTGCCACCCTAATAAAATCGGCGAGCGTTCTGCCATCCCACACAACGAGGGTGGCACGTTAATGCACGTACCACCCTCGCTACTGAAGATTATCTGCTACCTCTGCTCTTGCTTGGCAAAGAGCTCAGCCAATTCACCGGCCAGTTTCCCGACGATACCTACCGAATCGTGCATCTCATTGGCAATGTGGTTTTGCTGTTCACCCTGAGCGAACGCGTCGTCGAGTTGCTTCTGCAACGCATTGAGACGCGTCCTGAGCTGATCGATCGTCACGGTGATCTCACGGGCGAACTGGCGCGAGGAGTTGGAGAGCTTGCGGACTTCGTCGGCGACGACAGCGAAGCCGCGGCCCTGGTTGCCCGCACGCGCGGCTTCGATGGCGGCGTTTAACCCCAGCATCTGCACCTGCTCGGCAATCTCGGTGATGGTCTGGTTGGCGCGCTCCATCTTCATGAAGTCGCCCAGAACACCCGCTAACTCCTTGCGCACAGAGGTATTGATGGCATTGACGTCGGTCGCCATCCGCGCGGCGTCCAGGCTGGTCCTGGCCAGTTGCTCCGAGGATTGATTCACCTGATCGGAGAATTCGCGCTGCTTCTCGATCATCTCGATGCTGTTATACCAACCCAGGCCACCGATGACTTTATGTTGGTGATCATGAATCGGCAAAGCATATCCGACATACGGCATCGTGAGCGTTGTGTGGGCTCGATCAACTACGCGATAAGCAGGTTTTCCAGTCTGCATCGCCTGGGCGATGACCCATTTCTGGTTGATTGGCTCACCTTTGCGAATCTTGAGATCGAAACGCGGGGTATAAAAGGACGCCAGCACTTTTTCAAAGTCGACGACGAGGACATGATAGTCGCCACCCAACTGAAACGCATCGAAAAAGAGTGGGGCGATATCGATGACTGTGCGTAGCGGCGAGCGGCGATCTTCCCCAGGGGGCCCTGGAATGGCCGCGCTCACTGGCAGTGTTTCGACTGGGGCCTCCAGTGGGGAAGCGGATGGCACCACCGCCACCGGCGGCGCCACAGACGTGGGACGTCTGAAGAACGATAGTGTCATAGTATCAACAATCCTCTCGTCGCAACGCGATCAGTGCTGATAGGCGAAGACGGGCAAGATATCCTGGCCGGTCATATCTTTGAGAATGCCAGCGGCCGCGTTATAGAACGCGTTCAGCGCGGTGACGATACCCAGATACCCACCCAGTGCGGTGATGCCACTTGATTGGCTGAAAGCGCCGATGGTCAGCAGGATGAACGTGACGAAGAGCAAGAGAAAGAGCGACGCTGTCGCACCATTGACGCGCACGGCGCCCAGCACCATCACGCCGGTGAAGATCGTCCATCCCAGCAAGATGGTCGAGAGCGCTTGATCACCGGGTTTGAAGCCGGGAGATTGCATGGCCAGCAACAGAAACAGGCCGATGCCAATCCAGAAGGCGCCATAAGCCGTGAAGGCCGTCGCCCCAAAGGTATTGCCGACTTTGAATTCCCACATACCCGCCAACATCTGGGCCGCACCCCCAAAGGTCAGCGCCAGCGGCAGGACGGCAAATGCCGTCAAATGCGTGCCGAGCACGTTGGCATTCGCCATACTCAGCACGAGGGTCGTCAACGCGAAGCCACAGAGGCCCAGCGGGCCGGGATTGGCTGTGGATGATTTGGGAAGCGCCTGTGGCAGATCTGTCTGTGTCATGCTCTCTTCCTCTCAATTCACACGCTCGGCGCGTGGGGGAATGCCACGCCGCTACCCCAAACTCCGCTGGGCGGTAACTCGGCAGCGCGGATACCTCTTCTCTCATTGCATATCGCCCAGATTGGTTCAGAACTTAAGAGCATTGCGATCGCCAACTCGCTGAGACGTTATGCCACACTGGCAAGCCACTGGTTAGCGCGGGCCAGTGGCCAGTGACCGTGCCGACAGACGTCCGGAATAAAGTCTGACATCCGTCAACGACTTGCCCGGGCGCTAGTCGCCATCGGCGGGATGGCACTCCTCCGCCGCGAGCAGACTGGCTTTGCGGGCCACACCCAGCCGGTAGCCCCCCAGATCACCATCACTACGCACGACCCGGTGGCAGGGGATGATCAGGGGGACGGGATTGGCGGCGCACGCTTGCGCGACGGCGCGAGCGGCGTTGGGCTGGCCGATGGCGCGGGCAATCGCGCTATAGCTCGCGGTCGTTCCAGGCGGAATGACCCGCAACGCGCGCCAGACCTGTTCCTGAAACGCCGTGGCGCGCACATCCAGCGGCAGATCGGGATGGGGTAGTGCACCCTCCAGATAGCGCAGCACGGCCGCGAGATGCTCAGCCAGGTCGCCGTCAGCGGCGGCGCACGCGGCTGGATATTCGCGTCGTAGCCGCGTCAAAAGCGCCGCTGGCTCGTCACCCAGACTGACAAAGCAGACTCCGCGTTCCGTCGCCGCCACCAGCAACTGCCCCAGCGCGCACGGCGCCCGCGCGTAACGCACGGCCGCCGCGGGGGCACCGCGCCGAAAAATGGCGGGCGCCAGACCCAGCGCCGAGCCATCACTCATGTAAAATGCGCTACTGGATCGATACCCAGCGGCATAGATCGCACTGGTCACCTCGGCCCCCGCTCGCAATTCCGCGCGCAGCCGCTCACGGCGGCAACGCGCCGCGTACTGACGCGGCGAGACGCCGACCGCTGCCGCAAAAGTGCGCTGCAGATGCGTCGGGCTCAGCCCAAATCGATCGCCCAGTTCACCCAGAGAGGGAATCGGCCCATCGCCCTCTAGTGCGCGGCAGATTGCAGCGATGAGATCACCCTGAACCAGCGGCGCGGGGACATCGGGATGGCAGCGACGGCACGGCCGAAAGCCAGCCGCGCGGGCGGCGGCGGCATCGTCGTAGAAAACCACATGGTCGCGGGCGGGGCGCCGCGACGGGCATGAGGGTTTGCAAAAAATACCTGTGGTCTGGACGGCATAGACAAATTGGGTATCCGCGTGGGTGTCACGCGCCTGGACGGCTTCCCAGCGCGCGAGAGCTCTGTCGATCATGGCGCTCATCCTCCTGTCCATTCCAGCATACCCAATTACCGCACGCACCGCATGCAGAATCTTGCGCCGTATTGTCGGTTTCCGCAGGTCGGCACCCACTTGCCTTCTGGATCGAGCAGACAGGTATTTGCCCACATTATGCCCACGGGCGATGCGGTTTATCGACAGCATATACTGGCGATCCTGGCCACCCATGTGAGGATAATTGCACTGTCACTGATCGTGGCGCACTGCGCTTTTGAGGAAGGACAAGCATATGCGAGACCTGGCACACGCGGCATTGAATATCGCCCTGCAACTGGGGGCGACCTATGCCGATGTCCGCGTGATGGAACGGGCGGATGAGGCGATCTCCGTCAAGAATGGCAATGTCGATGGCATCACCAGCGGCACCTCACGCGGCTTCAACGTCCGCGTCATCGTCGATGGCGCCTGGGGCTTTGCCAGTAGCGCGAAGATGGATCTGGCCGAGGCCCAGCGCATCGCGGCAGAGGCGGTACGCATCGCCCGAGCCAGCGCCCTGGTCCGCGGGCGGCCCGTCCGCCTTTCGCCACTGGCCCCACAACACGGCACCTATACCACCCCCATGCAACGCGACCCATTCGCCGTCCCGCTGAGCGAGAAGGTGGATCTGCTGCTGCGCGCCGACGCGGGCATGCGGAGCGTCCCGGGCATCGCCGTAGCATCTGGAAACATCGTCTCCAGTCGCGAACAGAAGATCTTCGTCTCCTCCGAGGGCAGCGAGGTCGAACAGACTCTGATCGATTGCGGTGCCGGGATGGAAGCCGTCGCGGTCGATGAACAGAACGGCGAGATGCAGCAACGCAGCTATCCCAGCTCGTTTGGTCGCCAGGCTGGCACTGGTGGTTTCGAGTTCATCGAAGCCTTGCACCTCGTCGACCACGCTCCGCGCATCGCCACTGAGGCGGTTCAGCTCCTGACTGCCAAGCAGCTGGAGCCAGGGGTACGGACGATCATCCTGGACGCGCACCAGACCGCCTTGCAGATCCACGAGAGTTGCGGGCACCCAATCGAACTGGACCGCGTGATGGGGATGGAAGCTGGTTTCGTCGGTAAGAGCTTCCTGACAACCGACAAGCTCGGTACGTTCATGTATGGTTCGCCCGCGGTCACGATCGTCGCCGATGCCACGACGCCCGGCGCGCTGGGCACCTTCGGCTGGGACGATGAGGGTGTGCCAGCGCAGCGGACCGACATCGTGCGTGAAGGTCTCTTCGTGGGTTATTTGATGTCGCGCGACACCGCGCCCGACCTGGGTTTGACCAGCAATGGCTGTGTCCGCGCCGACGGGTGGAATCGACTGCCGATGATCCGCATGCCAAATGTCAGTCTCATGCCGGGATCCTGGACGCTGGACGACCTGATTGCCGATACCGACGATGGCATTTTGATGGCCACCAACCGCTCCTGGAGCATCGATAATCTGCGGCTCAATTTCCAATTCGCCACGGAGATCGGATGGGAGATCAAGAACGGCAAGCTCGGTGCGATGGTCAAGAACCCAACCTATACGGGCATCACACCCGAATTCTGGCGCAGTTGCGACGCCGTCTGTAACCAGGATCACTGGATCGCCTTCGGGTTGCCAAATTGTGGTAAAGGGGAGCCGATGCAGGTGGCGAAGACTGGCCATGGCGCTGCGCCCGCGCGCTTCCGCAATGTGCGCACAGGGGTCGGCGCGCTGCGCTGAGGGAGAAAGAGCGATGAACGAACACGAGATCCGGGATCTCTGCCAGCAGATCTTGAGCTATGCGCATGCCGACCAGACTGAAGTGCTCTACATGGGCACCGAGGGCGCGCTCACCCGCTTTGCTGTGAACCATATCCATCAGAATGTTGCGGAGAGCAACGCGCAGGTCAGCATCCGCGTGGTGGTGGGGAAGCGCGTCGGTGTCGTCGGGACAAACGACCTCAGCGCTGACTCGCTGCGCGCCACGGTGGAGCAAGCCACGGCCATCGCGCGAATGCAGCCGGAGAATCCAGAATTCCGCTCGTTGCCAGGCCCGACTCCCATTTCGGCGGTGACGAGCTTCAGCGAACGGACCGCTGGTTACACGCCCGAAGAGCGGGCACGAGCAGTGGAGACGGTTATCCGACTGGCCAAGGAACGCGGTTTCGAAGCCGCAGGCGCCTTCGAGACCAATATCAACCACCTGGCAGTCGCTAATTCACTGGGCGTCTGGGCCTATGAGCCACGGACCGAAGCCGAGTTCCACGCCGTAGTGATGGCCGATGAGGACGGATCTGGCTGGACGCAGCGCATGAGCATCGACGCAGGCACCTTTGATTTCGAAGCAATGGCGCGCGAAGCAGTCGATAAAGCCGACCGTAGCCGCAAGCCAACCACGCTCGATCCCGGTGACTATGAGACGGTGCTGGAAGCCTACGCCACCGCTGATATGATCCAGAACCTGGCTTTCATGGGGACGAACGCCATGGCACAACGCGAGGGACGCGGCCCCTTCGTCGGACGGATGGGAGAGCAGGTCGCGGCCTCCAGTGTCTCGCTGGTCGACGATGCGCGCAATCCGCGTACGATGGCCGCGGCTTTCGATTATGAGGGCGTCCCCAAACAGCCCGTGACGCTCATCGACCATGGCACCGCCAAAGCAGTCGTCTATGATAGCGCCAGCGCGCAACTTGAAGACCACCCGAATACCGGCCATGCCCTGCCCGCCCCGAACACCTGGGGCCCGATGGCGACCAATCTCGTCTTCGAACCGGGCTCTTCCAGTGTGGCAGAGATGGTCAAGTCAATCGACCGCGGCATCTATGTGACACGCTTCCACTATACTAATATTGTCCATCCGGTGAAGGCAATCTTCACGGGCATGACGCGCGACGGGACGTTCCTGATCGAGCATGGGGAGATCACCCAGCCGGTGCGTTCGTTCCGCTTCGTACAGGGGATCTTCGAGGCACTGATGGCGACCAAAGCCATCGGTCGCGAGCAGATTCTGGCCAAGGACTATATTCCGATCCTCGCGCCCGCCCTGCACATCGGCTCCTGGAGTTTCACTGGAGTGCAGAGTCAGGTCTCCTGAAACAACGGGTATGGGAGGGAGAATCTCTCCCCTATGTCGTAACTGCCCAAATGGGGATTCCCTTCTGGGCTTCCCGGGCGCCGCATAGCGGCGCCCCTCACAAAAAAAGTTCTGCGGGGACACCCCGCGCCCCGGCAGGGGCTAGCGCCCCTGGCACCCCTGATCGCGGGGACACCTCGCGCCACGGCTGGGGTTAGCGCCCCTGGCACCCCGGATGGCGGGGTCTCCCCCCGCCACATCTGGGGCTAGCGCCCCTGGCACCCCAGATGGTGGGGACACCCCGCGCCACGGCAGGGGCTAGCCCCCCTGGCACCCCAGATAGCGGGGACACCTCGCGCCACGGCTGGGGCTAGCGCCCCTGGCACCCCGGATGGCGGGGTCTCCCCCCGCCACATCTGGGGCT
>DAIDHM010000096.1 GCA_027459705.1 Ktedonobacteria bacterium
CCGCGCCGCCGCCAACGATATTGAGCGCGCCCCACGTCAGCAGCGCCGCCACCGGGTTCAGGTCCGAGCCATACGCCGCACAGCCGATGCGTGCCGCCTCGAAGGGGATGCTGCCGCCGCCGCTGAAGACATCGCCGACGCGCGGGACATGGCCGAAGCGACGCTGGCCGAGTTCGGCGACGAGTTCGGGCAGGCTGCTGGCGCGCGTCCCCAGGTGGGCATTGATGTCCGCCCAGGCCTTCGGGTCGGGGCCGTCGATCTCCTCGGGGCGCAGACAGAATTCGAGCCGCTGGTCATAGCTCATGCGCCGGAAAGCGCGCCGGGTGATCTGCAGGCGCGTCTCGCGATCGATCTCCGGTCGCCAGGCTGGTCGGGGTTCGGCGATGAAGCATTCCAGTTGCTCGCGCGGTGTGCAGTGGGCATAGACCGTCGCTGGTGGAATGGCCCCCTTCAGGCGTCGCAGCAGGCCCTCGTCGTCCATCGTCATCAGCGCCAGGAAGATCGCGCGGTCCGCCGCCGGGTCCTCGCCAGCGGGCAAGAGCACCCCCAGGATGATGGCCCGCACGAGGACCAGCGGCTTCCGCCCCCACCATTTTCCCAGGCCCGTCAGCGTCTGACCCGCGCCCGCCTTGCGTTCCTTATAGCTCTCTTTGGAGAGTTTGCTGACGGGCCACTGCGTCTCGATGAACGATGGCGCCCCCGCCAGATCGCGGGGGAAGGCGGAGATTGCGGGGCGGGCGAGGTCATCCATAGCTGGCTCCTTCAGGCAAGGTGGCGCCCAGGCGGGGGTGATGTCGCCCCGCCTGGGCGCGGCATTGGTTGCGCGGCGCCGCCGCCCGATTCACGCGAAGAGGCTGAGTTGCCCCGCATCCTCGGACTGTGGCAGGGCGTCCTTGGGGCGCTTGCGCGAGGCGCGCTTCTTCTGGTACGGCGTGGGTTCGGCGAGCAAGACGGTCGGCACCGTCGTCGCGACCGGGTTCTCGGCGAAGGCGATCTTGATGGCCTTGCGCCAGCCGCGGTCGCGGCCATGCTCGGGGTGGCCGCTGGTGGCGTTGATTGTCGAATAGAGCCACCAGCGCTCCTCGGGCGCCAGGCCCATCCAGTTCGCCAGCATGGCGGGGAGGAGCGTGGGATCGGCATCCTCGACCGCCCAGAAGAGCAGCGTCAACTCCTTGCCCAGGTGCGGCGCCAGATCGGTCGCCATCGTCCAGGTGCCCGTCGGCAGGCGCGACGCACGCAAGCGGCTATTGAAGGTCTCCGCGACGGCCGTGGCGAGGCGCGACCAGCGATAATCGTCCAGCACTGCCTTACGGCTCGGCGCTGGCGGGTCGTCGGCCGCGGCATCCTCGCCCCAGTCGAAGTGTTCCGCGATCGTCACCAGGCCGGTCGCGCTGTCGCGCGCGAGGGTGAAATGGTGAGGCGATTGGGTGGGATCAAACCCGAACCCCAGGATCGCGCGCGACTTGCGGCGGGTTGTCATGGTTGCTGTACCTCTTCCCGCTGTAGGGTGACCCGGCGGTCATGGACCAGATCAAGCAGTCGCTGCCCATCGGGGAAACGCAATGCGGCGACCTCCATGTTCAGATTAGCACCCGCGACGAGTTCACGCAAAAATGTCGCCTGTTGTAGGACCACCTCCGCTTTTACGAAGAGCGAGGCATCCAGGCTAAACTCCGCCCATTTCTCCCCAGCCATCGCCACGACGCGGACCCCGGCCAGGTCCGCGGTATATTTCTTCGCCTGCTCCAGCAAGGTGAAGACATCCGCCGTCGCATCCACCTTCAGTTCATGGCGCCAGGTGGCCGATTTCGCCGGATCGACGCGCCAGACCTCAACTGGCGCGGCGGCCTCCGCGATCTTGCCCGGGCCGCCGCGGTGCCCGTCCGGGCCCGCCGTGGCGGGGACATCGAAGGTCTTCACCTCGGAGAAGACACCCGCATCGCCAGCCTGGGCGAGGACGATCCGCGTGCCCGCGGGCACGGGGAATGGGGCAGCATAGAGCTTGCCAGAACGACCGGGACTGGAGCCATCCGTGGTGTAGTGGATGGGGCAATCAGGGTAAGCCCTCAACTCGCACTGGTAATCGCCGGGTTCGCCAAAGAAACGGTGGCGAATGGTAATCGTGGCCGTCCAGAGGTACGGCTCGCCGGTGACCCCATCAGCATTCTCCGCGATGAACTGCGCGCGCAAGGCCCGTGTCTTGTACGGCTGGGTCACCACCCGCTCGCGCGCCGATGGATTGGCCGGGTCGGTGACATAGACCGCCGTGCCATTGAGCGGAGTGACGCGCAATGACACCTCGCCGGTATCATCCTCGCGCGCGAGAAACTGCACCTGCACCGTCGGCGGCGGGGGCGGGAACGGGCCGCGCTGCACGAACCCATTGCCGATGTCGCGCCACTGGTCGCGGCGCAGCATCTCCACGCGCGTCTCTTCCAGCAGCCGCGGATGGTGCCAGACCCACGACGGATCGGTCGCGGCGCTCCGCCGCACATCGCTCCACGGAATCTCCCTGGCGTTCTGCCAGAGCTTCGCGACGATGCGCGCCGCGAATTCTGGCGCGGTAGCGCTGGCGTCTTTCTCGTATTTATACGCATCGGTCAGGGCGGTGATGATCGCCTCCTCGCCATTGAAGTTGTTGCCCATGTACTGTGGTTCCACCGCCAGATCCGTCAGGCCATCGCGACTGGGGTAGAGCAACTGGCGGAAGGCTTCGCGGCACGCCATATAGAAATTTGCCGTCTGCTTTGTCTCGATGACCCGCGCCTCAGCCAACTGCGGGTCCGCATCGCGCATATTCTGGCTCTGAAACTCCGCGATGATCTGCCCGATCGCCCGCAGGTAGGCTGAGCTCTCCAGGACGCGATCATACATCCCCGGGTCCCCCGTCAGGAAGAGAACGCGATTCTTATAGAGCTGGTGAGCATAAAACTGCTCGATATCTTGCTGTGACCGCGGCGAGGGGCGGAAGATGACCAGGGTCACCGTCTCTGGATTCAGCGTCACCTGGTCCAGCGCCGGCAACGCCTGCACCTGCGCATAGCAGGCCTTGAGGTGGGGGTCGTACATGCTCGCCAGCCGCTTCCGCAACTCGGCCTCGCGCTGGTCGGCGAGCGTCTGCTGGGCATACGTCTCCAGCTTCGCGTTCAGGTTCTCGGTATTCTTGAAGAGTAACGCACCGTTGGCCGTCGCATGCAGATACCACGCCTGGAGCTGCAACGCATCCAGCGCGGCGCGCAGACCAGCCACATTGCGGCCCGGCGCCGCCAGGAAGCCGCTCAGCTCGGATCGCGAGAGGCCGAGGGTGGGATTCACCGCTTGCGAGAGCGAGGCCAGGAAGATCAGCGTCGCGACATCGCGGGCATCGCTCGCGCCGCCGTCGTCGATGCGTTGCGCCACGGCATCGCCACCGACCGCCACGATATCATGCGCGATGGCGGCCTCCAGCGAGTTATTGATCTGGCGGATCTCGCTCATGATGTCGGCATCCAGCAGATTGATATCCTCAACCCCGATCAGCGCCTTGTGTCGCGCGCCCTCGCCCTGCCAGAGGTTCGCTACCACCTTGCGCATGATGCGGATCAAAGCGCGGGTCTGTTGAAAGCTGGGATTCTCCTTGAAGCGCGCGAAGAGATCGCGGATCCCATAGTGGAACGGATAGCTGTGCCGGACCGCGGCGCGTTCCTGGGCGTCCGTCATCGTCGTGAGGTCCATCGCGTGGCTCTCGGCCACCGCCTGGCCATAGGCCAGCGCCACCTCCTCGATAGCGGCATCCGGGGCGATCGTCGCGAAGAGCCGCGTCCGCAGGATCGCGTATAACTCGTCGGAGTTCAGCCGGACGGGATCGATGCGCGTCACCAACCGGTTGGCCTCATTGCTCAGATTCTGCAGCGCCGCGTTCATCGCCGCGCTACCAGAGGAGTATGACGAGGCACGGAGATCGGTCAGGACGACACAGGCATTGGGGAGCTTATCCGAAGCAACGGCGTTCAGCAGATTGGCGATCGCGGTCGTCGTCAGGGTATCCATCGTGGTGCCGCCGACCGGTCGCGCCCGCATGGCCTCGAAATAGGGCGGCAATTCATCCAGCATCAGCAGCACGGGTTCGCCGCGTAGCAACTCGACCCAGGCGCTATCGCTCGGCGCCATCAGCGGTTCATAGAACGCTCGGAAGACCTCCGAATGGTTGAGCTGATGCGCGATCTCGCCCCAGATGCCATAGGGCGTATGAGTATTGCGGCCAGAGAAGGTCACGACGCGGACGCGCCCCATCGTCCCCGGTGTGTAGAAGTCGCCCATCACCTGGGACCGCAACCGCGGGTTCTGGGCCAGCAAGCCCAGCGCCAGCAGATTATGGGTCTTGCCGCCGCCCATCGCCTGGCTCAGCAGGAAAGCTCCTGAGCTATTCTGGGATCTCCCTTCCAGCCGTTTGAAGACCTCGGTCAACAACGTCTGCATGCCCTCAGTGACAAAGTTTTCCTCGAAGAAGCTCTGGGCATTGATCTGTGGCAGATCATCAATGTTATAGACGACATCCCGACTGGTAGAATCGAAGACCGATTGGCGCGGCACACACGCATCAGCAAGGGTTTTGTACATTGCGACCTTCCCAAGAAGTAGGCGATTTCGCGCGCAGCCAACAGCGCGCGAAACCAATGGATAGCACATCCCTGACCCGCTCACACCATAGCTAGCTCGTTCTTTTATCATACGCCATACAAACAATCGCCTGCTATTTCGTACCGGTGGACGTCGGTGTATGGCATCCCGCCCATCGCATCCCGCCCATGAATAAAATTCATGGGCTAATATCACAAAACCGGATGAATCCGGTTGTTTCCATACCATCGCACCCCATGGGCTACTCCGTTGTCCCCCACCCGTTGCATGGTCGCCTCCGTCGCCCCACACCACCCACGTACGGCAACAATCGGTTTGAACCGATTTCGTACAACTAGACCATGAATTCATTCATGGGCGGCGATATATGGGCAGCGGCGTGGGCCATCGGCGACGATATATGGGCGGCGGAGCGAGCAATACCGACGGTGGGAGCGATTTTTGTCGACCGCCACCCTGCTCGGTCCTACCCCTTGACCCTGTGTGACAGGCTCGGTTATAATACAGGTGGTGAAGCGATGCCCATTGCCCGTCCATACCATCCAAAGCACGGTCACAAGCATATTTGTGATCGCTTGCTCGAAATAATAAATCGATTGTCACTGCAAAAATTCGATCATTTGTGCAGTGACTATTAGACTATATTTCCGCTTCCCTCTTGGATCTGTGGCATATGTTGTGTTACTCTGTAGTAGAGGACGACAATGGCAGGGGCGTTCTCTGGCGAAATACCTTTTGTTTCCCATATAAACTCTGTATCAAGAAGGAGTACCAACCGCTATGGCAGAAGAGATTGCACTCTTCATTGACTTCGAAAACATCCGATATAGCATGCTCAACACTCAGCATCGCGAACCGGATCCCCAGGAGTTGATTAACGTTGCCCGCCGTTATGGCACAGTCATGGTTGCCAAAGCTTATGCTGACTGGACACGCCAACCGGAAATGTTTAAAGGGAGTCTGATGGCGGCCATGATCGACCGCGTGGATTGCCCGGCGAAACAACGCGATCGATTCCGCGGCAATGGCTGGCAAGCCCCGGGAACTGGACAGAGCACTAACGGATGGAATGCCCATCGTGAAGAGGCGAACGCGACTTCAAATTGGAATGCAAGCTCGACTACTCTAAACGTCGACGAAACCATTGATGAGGAAGAAGACGAAGAGACGGAAAACACGGATGTGAATCCCGTTGAATCTATCAGCGAATCTTCCAGTATGGCTCGCGGATCTAGCTCTGCGACTCCCTGGATGGCGCCTTCTCAACCCCCACAATATGGCACTCAGAGCACTGTGGACCTCAATATGTTGATGGATATCATCGAGACAGTCTTTGACCGTCCGACGATCTCGACCTTTGTATTGATGACCGGAGATCGCGATTTCACTCGCATCTGCGCGCGTCTGAAACTGCGTCTGAATAAATTTGTGGTCGTCGCGGGCGTCCCGGGAACTGTCAGTCGCGACCTGACGGCGGCGGCTAACCAATTTGTCTTGATCGGCAACCATAGTAACTTTGGCTTCCCACCCCAAACTCAACATTTTGGTGCCCAGGCCGCGAACGTTACCCCGACTGACCCCCAGTTCATTCAGTTCCTCGATTATATCGATCGACATTGGGCCTGGCGGACCATCATTGGGGTCTCCAATTTCATCGGTGATCCATATAATCACAAGAACCGCTTCCGTGGCCGCCTCACGCGCGAATCCGCGCGCGAGTTGTTGCAGACCTGCATTCAGCAGGGCATTCTCACGATCTCTTCCGATGACATGGGCAACGAAGATCTGCGCCTCAACCGCGCCAATCCCGCTGTCGAGACCATCCTGATCGCGAATCAACAACAAGCGGCGATGGGCCAGAGCCAGCCTGGTATGGGACCCGGTCCCTATAGCCAGATGGGCCCCTGGACGCAACGTGGGTATAGCACGGGCACGGGTCTCTTTGATCGGCGCAACGGCTCCGCAATCCCACTTCTCGGCGAAGAAGGCGACGAGATAGTGGATGAGGATGACGAGGATCTGATTGAGGACGACATGGATGAGGATATGGACCTGGTCGACGAGAACGACGAGGACGATTCCGCAAACGATTAACCTATCAACCCGGAAGGGAGAGCGCGCGCTCTCCCTTCTGCGTTCGCTCACGTTGGCGCTTGAACAACGTACCCAGTAGATATGATTGTCGGCAGCTTAGCAGTTACTCTCCAGATTCCCAGCAGTCATAGCCTCAAAGAGAAACGCATGGTCGTCAAATCACTGTTAACACGCGCGCGCCAGGATTTCCATGTCGCCGTCGCGGAAGTTGGCGATACGGAACGCTGGCAGATCGCGGAACTCGGGTTCGCGGCAGTCAGTGAGACCGCGCACCAGGTTGATGCGATTTTGCGAACCGTGCTGGAATTTATCGAACGATCTCGACCCGATCTCCCGATCCTTGCCGCTGATTTTGATAGCTTTGCCCCCAATTCCTGAATCGGGCAATGTGAACGTATCCATCCCGTGAGCAATCACCCCGTGGTTGCCTGCAGCGGGATCTCGCGCCTCGGGGAGAGTCCACATGCGTATCACCGCTGCATCTCCCGAACAGCATCATCCCGAACGATTGGCAATCTTTGTGGATGGCCAATTTGTCGTTGGGTGTCACGCATTGGTATTTGCCCGGTTTGGTCTGCGGGTCGATGATGAGATCACTGCCGAGACCCTGGCGGCGTTGCGCGATGCGGACAGCACCCAGGGGCTGGTGGACCGCGCGGTGCGCCTCCTGGCGACGCGGCCGCGCAGTCGCCAGGAACTGAGCCTGGCCCTGCGGCGGGGCACCAAAGCCCATCCCGCCCCCGAGCCCGCGCTGATTCAGGAGGCACTGCGCCAGTTGACCGAACAAGGTCTGATTGATGATCAGGCTTTCGCCGAGTTTTGGGTGGAACAGCGCGATCGCTTCCGACCCAAGGGCGCGCAGGCATTGCGCGCGGAGCTGCGCGGACGTGGCATTGGGCGCGAGGAGATCGAGGCGACGATCGCGCCCGACCGCGACGCCGAGCGTGCGATCGAAGCTGGCCGCCGTCTCGCCGAACGCCTCGGCGCGACGGCGGCGCAGGATGCTCG
>DAIDHM010000117.1 GCA_027459705.1 Ktedonobacteria bacterium
CTGATTCCCCTCTTTAAAATGCACCCCATCAGCACTACACCATCTGCCATCAGCCTGGCATGCCGCGCGGCGACTTTCGGCATGAGGGGTCATGAGGGCAGACGCGCGTTACCGAGCGCCGGATAGCCACGCAGGACCTCGATCGCGGGCAGCGCGCGCTTCCCCGGTAGCTGGATCATCTCCAGAATCAACACGGTGTCTGCGCCACACACCACCCCCAACTGAGCTGTCTTCCCCTGCCTCGTGGTCACCACCGTCCCAGGGGTCGCGGGCACCGCAGTTTCGTCATCTTCAGCCACATGTGCCGCCAGGATCTTCAGTGGTTGCCCACGCCACAGCGTACTGGCCCCCGGCCATGGCGTATAGGCGCGTACCTGCCGGTCGATCTCCGGCGCCGACAGTGTCCAATCAATGATGCCGTCTTCTTTGCGTATCAACCTGGTCATGGTGGCATTGGAATCATCCTGAGGTTGCGGGGTAATCTCTCCAGCCAACCAGCGCGGTAGGGTCGCTGTCAGCAAGCTCGCTCCTTGCTCTGCCAGCCGATCGGTCAGCGTCGCGGTCGTCTCGGCAGGATTGATGGTGAGAACGGCCTGAGCCAGAATCGGACCTGTATCCAGTCCCTCCGCCATCAGCATGATCGTCGTCCCGGTCACCGGATCACCCGACAGCAGTGCCGCGGTGATGGGCGACGCGCCGCGGTAGCGCGGCAAGAGAGAGGTATGGATGTTCAGACAGCCGTGCGGTGGCAAGGCCAGGACGGCGGGCGGAAGTATTTGCCCGAAAGCGAAGACGACGATCGCATCGGGTGCGTAGCTTGCCAGCAGGGTTTGGGCTTCGGGCCGTTTCAGCGATCCCGGTTGGAGGATGGGGAGCCCGAGATCCTGCGCGGCTTGTTTCACGGGCGGGGGCGTCAGCGTCTGGCCACGTCCGACGCGTTGATCGCGGCGCGTCACCACAGCGACCACGACTACGTCTGGCATCGCCACCAGCGCGCGCAAAGTGGGTATAGCGATCTCCGGAGTACCCATGAAGAGTACGCGTTGGCTTCCCGCATGGGTAAGGTCGTCGGTTTTGGGCAGCATGCGGGCCTCCTGGCTTCTTGGTGTAGTGAGAGATAAATGGCAAGACGCCCCACTGGACGGAATAGTCCGTGAAGCGCCTTCCTAGCTGGGGATCGTCAGTTGCACGTTGGGCGCGGCTAGCCCTGATGGCTCTGCTGCGCGCGACGGATGGCGAATGCCGCCAGGCCAGCGACAGCTGCGGTGCCTGCGCCTGCGATGAGCACATTGCGCACCACTTCTGGATGATGCTCTTGTGCGTGAACATGCATATCCGCCGCCTGTTGTGCAGTCGGATTCTGCGCGTCAACTTTGGCGACGATAGCTTGCGTCTCGGGCTTCTGCTGCTGAGACAACTGGGATTGCAGCGCGGCGATCGCCGCCTTCAACTCATCCGGTGACATGTTGGCATAGTGCTCTTCGACTACTGGCCTGAGCTGTTCCGGGGTCATCTCATCATGCATTGCTTGTACGGCTTGAACTTGCTGGTCATGGCTCATCTGACTCGGATCGGTCGCCATCGAAACGGTCTCCTCTCGGCGTGGGGGCTTGCGCCCCATACGTGTCCTCTGTGAACGCGCCAGCGATACTGCATCGTACTGGTGCGCTCAACCAGTGTACCACACTGCCAGATTGAGTGCCAGAGACTTGCGCTGTGAGCTATTTCACAGAGAAGGGAGGGTCCATAACTGAACCACGAGGTCTCCCGAGAAAAACGCCGAGACCGCTGCGAATGCATCGCGACGGTCTCGGAAGGTCATTGATAGAGGCGCGCTAATCCTGGATGCTAATGCCCATGCTGCGGGCCGTGCCTGCGATCAAACGTTCCGCTGCTTCAAC
>DAIDHM010000143.1 GCA_027459705.1 Ktedonobacteria bacterium
AGGAATGTGGTGTGGCGCCCAGGGATGTCCAGCCGCAATGGCAGATTCCTCAGGCTCGACACCAAAGACCTGGCACGCTGGCGAGAGGTCGCGCATGGCGGCGGCGATGCCCATAATCGAAAGTCCGGTACCTATGCCAACAGTAATCGCTGCGACTGCTGGGAGGTCCGCGTAGACTTCTTGTGCGACTGGTCGATAATGATCTATGAGCCGTGGTTCGCGCGCTTGAGCCAGAACAAACACTGCAGTGTCTGCTTCGAGTGTGTGCATACGCATTGTCGCTTCTTCGGCTGGTAATTGCTCAATAGCTGCGCCTAACCACCGGAGCATCCGTAATGTCTGCGAAGTAGCAGTGAGTGGCACAATTGCCAGAACGGGCAACCCCAGTTGCGCACCGGCCCAGGCGGTGGTCACCGCGGCGGAACCCGCACTTCGTATGGCGATCTGTTGGCCAGGTCGAATTTCCCCGCTGGCGAGCATATCTCGTAAGAAGAGCGGGATAGACCGATGTTTCATGGATCCAGAGGGGTGCAAGTATTCGATTTTGGCATAGAGGCCTGGGTCAATAGAACCAAGTTGGACAAGAGGGGTGGGTTGGCTCATCGGGTCCCTACTTCCTGGCGCAGATCAAAAAATCGCGCGATTTTCACCATGTTGGTATGTTGGGCTGCATGTTGCTCAAGGTTTTTCAGCCGTGCTTCAGCCACAACCTCAACTGCCGGGGCAACGGCCAGGTTCCTCGTGAGGCGCGCGACGACCTCGCAGCGCACTGTTTCTGGGTCATGACCATTTCTCGGCACGATCATCACGGTGATCGCATCACTTCCAACACTGTCGCGTTGCGCTACGATGGCGGCAAGCTGCACGAAAGGACATTGATCCACGATGCTCAGTAACATGTCAGGAAAGATGGTCTGACCAAAGAGCTTTAACTGATGATCAACTCGACCAAGAATCGGGCCAAGTCGTGGCGTTGTACGGCCACACGGACAGACAGAATGACGGAGCCAGGCAGCGATATCGCCAGTTGCGTAGCGTATGGGCACAAAACCACGCGGCAGTGAGAGGCCCGTAATGACAACCTCCCCGGCTTGATCGGGATTCGTGATGGGCTCCCCGGTCACTGGATGGATTAATTCAACGAATTGGTGATCAGCATGAACATGCAGACCCTGATGCATTGCACACTCAAAGGCGATTGGGCCGAGTTCACTGGATCCATACTGATTGAGCATCGCGCGCAGTCCCCAGCGCTCACGCACAAGGTTGGCGATGGCAGTGGGCTGAAGTTGCGCGTCAAACGTCGCGGCTACCGCGAAAAACGCCAGGTCAGGTAACTGATCAGGCGAGGGCCAGCGATCACCAGCTTCTTCGGCTAGCCGAGCCATCACAAATGGATTGCCAATGACCGCTTGTGGCCGCAGGTAGGCGATAGCTTGGAGAATGCGGTCAAGCCGTTGCGGCGAGCAGCGAATCACGCAGGCACCTTCGGCTTTTGCGGCAAGCCAGGCGACGGGTCCTAATGTAAATAAATCGTTCAAACTGAGTAATTGCAGCACGCGTGTTCCGGCTTGAACTCCTAATTCACGCAACAGTCGCCGGACGCGAATCACTCGTAAGTATTCGTCTGCGCGAGTGACGGGAATATCGACAGGTCGGCCAGTTGTACCCGATGAACTGACCATATCCACAACATTCTCGAAGATCATGATTTCATCCCAATGGTCACGCAGATGATGTTTGCGGATGACGGGGAATTGCTGAAATCGCATACTTCGTATAAGGCTGAGTGCATTATCAAGCCGCGCGAATCCCCAATGCGTCCGATAAAATGATCGCTCCCAGCCCGCGGCAACAACCTCCTCAAGTCTCCGTATCTGTAATTTTGACATCCGTAGGGGATTCTGGCTTGGTAGTAGAGCGGCAGATAAGCTGGCGGAACGTGTCATCAAAATCTCTCCAGGATGATCGGCTAGATTGGCTGTCCAGGCGCGCGAAGTCCTCAACATCGCGAGTGTGGCAGCACAACGTTACGTTTGTCTTTCGCAATGCTACCAGTTATGTAGGGGGTGGTCTGTAGCCTGGCATACAATGCGAGGTATGAGGTATATGGTGCCAACAACATGTAAATGAGGGAATGATTATCGTTCCTTGACGCAGTTACCTGCATGTGTCATGATAGCGTCAATATGACAGTTCAGTCATATTGACGCCAATTCTCAACGAGGAGCAAGTTATGGCCACACCCCCGCTGCTGCCTGGTCTTCGTGACCGCACCGTTGCGACCCCGCGCCTGGCGACCTATGTCCTTGAGTCTGGCCCTGCCGATGGCATTCCCGTGGTCTTTGTGCACGGCAACGTCTCCAGTTCACGATTCTTTGAAGAAACACTAGCTGCGCTACCCACGGAGTATCACGCTGTCGCACCAGATCTGCGTAGCTATGGCGATTCGGAATCTAAGCCGATTGACGCGACCCGAGGGGTTCGTGACTTCGCGGATGACCTCCATGCGCTGGTACAGACCCTCGACCTGACCCGTAATCCAAGACCACGCCGCATACACCTTGTCGGTTGGTCAATGGGCGCGGGCGTGGTGATGCAGTTCGTCATCGATCATCCGTGGGATGTCGCCACGGTGACCTTGATCTCGCCGATCTCGCCATATGGCTTCGGTGGCACGAAGGATGCCAGCGGTACGCTTTGCTGGCCAGATGGCGCAGGGTCGGGTGGCGGCACCGCGAACCCGGAATATGTCAAACTGCTGACCGAAAAAGATCGCGGGGAAGCCTCGCCTAACTCACCGCGCAACGTCATGAATTCGTTTTATTTCAAACCGCCGTTCCGGGTTGCGCCAGATCGCGAAGAGGTCTTCATGGACGCGATGCTCAAGATGCGGGTGAGTGAGGACGCCTATCCGGGCGATGCCACGTCGACTGGCAATTGGCCGACCGTCGCGCCAGGGAAACGTGGCATCAACAATGCCATGGCACCGACATACTTCAATCTCGACCAGTTCGCCGCGATCTCGAACCGTCCGCCTGTTCTGTGGGTGCGCGGCGCTGATGATCAGATCGTCTCTGACACGTCTTTCCTGGACTTTGGCACGCTCGGTAAGTTGGGGTATGTCCCAGGCTGGCCAGGGGATGAGGTTTTCCCGTCGCAACCCATGGTCTCGCAGATGCGCGCAGTGCTTGAGACATACAAGGCTCGTGGTGGTCAATACCAGGAACTGGTCATACCCGCTTGTGGCCATTCGCCACACATTGAGCAGCCCGCTGAATTTCAGCAGGCATTTTTTGATGTACTGGCAAGACAATAGGGCACTAGCTAGCACTGACCGTCGCGACCATTGCGCACACTCTGGCGTAATGCACCGCGACGGTTATTGATAGGCTGAGCGACAGTGAGCACTGCGCCGGGTTCATGATTCATTTCACAGAGCGGAATCAGATACGACAGAAACGCGATATACGCCTCAATCTCTTCTAACGCTTCCTCAAGTGTCTCCCAGCGTTTGGTCAATCCATCCTGCCGTAAGCGCAGGATGGCGCGCCCATGTTTGACATCCAGGCGACGTTGTTTCGCGTCGGCGAGGTGGGCATGCAGGTCCGCGACGGTCAACTGGCTGAATTGTTGTGTAGCCATCATGTGCCTTCTTTATGGATTTTCTCGCTAGCGCCTGTGCTGGGGTGACGGCCCAGACATCGATCGCATTATGCTCGCTTAACTGGTCTGGCGAGTTTCGCATGTTCGATTCTCGCGAATGCGGTAATCACCATAATCGGCATATCACGCTCGTACCACAGGGGGACGATCTCTGGCCAGAGGTTGTTTCGTATTCTCCTTATACTAATGAGAGGAACCCGATTGAACCTTGAAGGAGACCTGGCATGACGAGTTCTCATTCCCTGGCCAAAGTCATTAAGTTTGCCACCAAGCAATCTCTCGAGCAACATGCGGGATACGCATTACCAGACTGGCAACACTATCTAACGTTTGAGCGTCTCACCTCTCAAGATCTCGCGACACTCCACGCCAACGCGGTTTTTTTTCAGACGCATGGACCCGCCATCATCGATGCGTTTTACCAGCAACTCTATCAGTTTGAGCATCTGCGCACTATCATCGAACAAAACTCGAATCTGCAGCAGTTGAAACAGATCTCGTTGAGGTACTTCACGTCACTCAGTGAACCAACCATCAATGAAGCCTATATCGCGCAACGTGTGAAAATTGGGCAGACGCACGTGCGCATTCAGCTCTCGCAAGACTGGGTCATCCTGGCGATCTCGCTCTATATTGATGAGGTTCTGCAACGCGCGAGTGATATTACGGATCCAGCGTTTGTGCCAGCGCTCATCAAACGGTTGATCTTCGATACGACCTTGATGGTGGGGTCATATTTTGGCGGTGTCGTCGATCAAGAATCCCTGCAATATCGCCAGGAGATGGGGGTCTGGGGCGAAGAGATCAATCGATTCATCATCGAGATCTCAACCATCTCCAATAATCAAGCGCAAGCTGCCAACGCCTCGAATGATGCCCAGTTGCAGGTTGCGAAAGCAATGGAACAACTCGCGACCAGTTTACAGTCGATCCAGGAGATGTCCACGTTCTTAATGGAAGTGAGCGAGCAAACAAATTTGTTAGGTCTCAATGCCGCCATCGAGGCCGCGCGGGTGGGACCCGCCGGGCGGGGCTTTGGGGTAGTCGCCGAAGAGATTCGCAAACTGGCGGCGCGGTCTCATCAGTCCGTCCAGACGATTGGCCGTGCACT
Organism: Ktedonobacteria bacterium; assembly: GCA_027459705.1. Lineage (GTDB taxonomy): Bacteria > Chloroflexota > Ktedonobacteria > Ktedonobacterales > JACDGC01 > DAIDHM01. The sequence continues at coordinate 4,778 of DAIDHM010000143.1, forward strand.
CAGCGCCATCGACCAACAATCTCGCGATGTCAATCAACAGATGCAGAGTGCCATGGCTATCTCTCAAGAACAGGCCGCGGCAGCGAGCGAACTGAATCGATTGATCAGTGAACTGGCACAGCGAAGCAAACATCTGCGAGCTTAATAAATCGTTTATCTGCAACGAACCGAGATCATTGCAGAGCAGACAAAACTTGCCATGTCGGTAGCATCGTTGCCACGTTCTGATCAGGATATGCATTGCCCATTACTATCGGCAACGCTACCGCCGCCGGGAAAGACGCCATAGAGGGCGCCGCTTTGGCGGTGGCGCTGCCGAAGCTTCCACTACGGTATGCGAGCCAGCTTCGGGATTAAGAGAAATCTTCATCCTGTAATACATGATGGATTAACCGCGAACTCGTCTCGTCAATCCATCCACGTACACCACTGCTTCGCGCAGTGCAAGTCCGGTCTCTGTCCGATAGGTTTTGACCGCATTCAGGCGATCGTGCTTGGCCAGATAGTACGCTAATTGCGGCGAGGCGCCTAATGCGAGAAAGTCTTCCGCTTTCGCGATAGGGCTTGTGCGAAATCCTCGCTGAAGAGCGACGACCATCGCCACGAACGACGAAATGCAAGCAGCGATGAATACAACCAGCATCTGCATACTATCCTCTCTTTGCGAGAGCGCCACCTTCCCTTTTTTCAGCTTTGCAAGAAGTATCAGCATCATCGTTTGTTGCTCTTGGCGCTGGTAACAAACGATTGAACAGTCACACGCACGCCCTGGCGAGTGGAAGTTGGCATACCACCAAATGCGCGAGTGTATTTCGATGCATCCATGACGAAATGTCACGCCGGGGAATCCCCTCGAAAAAATCAGCGCGGTTGGTATAGCATATGTGCGTTTTGCGATGCAACAACCCGAACTATTTCGCCTGATGTTTCGTCCCGAGTTATTGGAATCATCCAAAAATTGCGACCCACCCCAACAACTTGTCGGTGGCTTCGCTGTCTTGCTTGAAGGCCTGGTAACCGGACAAGCCATGGGACTGATCACCACAGGCGATCCAATGCTCCTCGCCCTTACCGCCTGGTCAACCGTCCACGGGTTGGCAACGCTGCTACTGGATGGGGCGGCCGGGCGTCTTGTCCAATCCACTGAAGAGGCCGCTGCGCTAGCCGAAAAGATCACGCTCGTTTTACACGCCGGGCTACTGGCCCGTGAGCGATAAAGACCACTATTTTTAAGCGCGCAATATGACTTGTACGTGACGGGTGGAATTGCGGTGCCCAACGACGCATGCCACTGTGTCATATAATGTCTGCGCGCTGTGTATTGCGCTGTAGAAAGCCCACCGTGCAGATGCGCGGATGAACGGCTTATGCACCAGTCGAGGAGCTGCACCTATCATGCCATCTACTTCGGAACACGATCAACTCATAGCTACACTGCTTCCGCCAGAGATGGTTGACGAAGTGATCAATAAATATACCCGGTTGCGCGAGGAATTGCATGCAATGGAGTCCGTCCTTGTGGCTTATTCAGGCGGTGTGGATAGCGCACTCCTCTTAAAGGTTGCCTATGACACACTGGGGGAACACTGCCTGGGCGCCCTGGCTATCTCGCCAGCCTATGCCGACGAAGAAACCGCAGCCGCGTTGGCGGTAGCCGCGACGTTTGGTGCGCCGGTCGTCACCGTCGCGACACAAGAGATGGAGAATCCTGCCTACGTGGCCAATGGCGTCGATCGCTGTTTTCATTGTAAGGATGAGCTCTTTACTCGGCTGGAACCGATTGCTCAGGCGCATCAACTCGCGTACATAGCGTATGGCATCAACCGTGATGACCTTGGCGATTATCGTCCTGGTCAACGGGCCGCTCGCCAATGGGGCGTCCGCGGACCGTTGTTGGATGCGGGCTTAGGCAAGAATGAGATTCGCGTCCTGGCGCGCGCGCTGGGTGTGCCGGTCTGGAATAAACCTGCGCTGGCCTGCAATTCGTCGCGTATCCCTTATGGTACACCCGTCACCGTGGACTCCCTTCGTCGCATCGCCGCCGCTGAGCGTGCAGTGCAGCGCCAGGGCTTCACGCGCGTTCGCGTGCGCCACCATGATCAGATTGCGCGCATTGAGGTGGATGCTCACGATCTGCCTCGCATGATGCAACCGGAGATCCGTGAGGCAATTGACCGCGAACTCCGCGAGATCGGCTATCTCTATGTCACAGTCGACCTGCGCGGTTACCGAACCGGTAGCCTGAATGAGACGTTTCGCACACCTCGCGCATCCATGCCGGATGCCGCTGATCAACGCTCCGCACCGCCGCGAGAGCTCAACCTTACCCCGGACGTCGATCGCACCGGGCCGCAGTAAAGGAAACAGGCAGTGGATCTAGATACCATCAAAGCTTCCGTGAAGAAGATGCTTGCCGCGATCGGCGAAGATCCGAACCGGGAGGGACTGCGCGAGACCCCGCGCCGCATCGCCGAGATGTATGCCGAGATTTTTGCTGGACTCCAGCAAGATCCGCGCGATGTCATGCGCGTCGGCTTCGAAGAAGGCCATCAGGAGATGGTGATCGTCAAAGACATCCCATTTTATTCGGTCTGCGAGCATCATCTCGTCCCATTCTTTGGCCAGGCGCATGTCGGGTATATTCCAAATGGCCGGGTCGTTGGCATCAGCAAATTGGCACGGGCGACTGAGATTCTGGCCAAGCGCCCGCAATTGCAAGAGCGCCTGACAACGCAATTGGCTGAAGCCATTATGGAGTCACTCACCCCAGAAGGGGTGGGGGTTGTAGTTGAAGCGGAGCATCTCTGCTATGACGCCGAGACCGAGATCCTGACCATGGGCGGCTGGAAACATTTCGCCGATCTGCGCATGGAGCAGGTGGCTCAGGTCGATCCGGAAACGTTGGAAGTGTCCTTCGCCATGCCGCAGCAGTGGGTGAACTATGAATATAGCGGGCCAATGCATCACTTCATCTCTGATGATCTGGACCTGTTGGTGACACCCGACCATCGGATGTTGGTACAGCGCGCTGACGAATTTCATCGCGGCGCCGATGCCTGGAAGTTCGTCGCCGCGAAAGATCTCTCACCTCGCGGCCTCTATGTCTTCCCACGAGCTTGCCGCCGCCCTGGCGATCGCCACTGGCACGAACGCGAGAGTCTGACCTTGATCGGCGAAGATCAGCGTATCGTCGAACATTATCAGGGCATGGTGTACTGCGTCACGGTACCAACCGGCGCGGTCTTCGTGCGTCGGCGTGGCCAGACCGCCGTCGCGGGCAACTGCATGACGATGCGCGGAGTCAAGAAACCTGGCAGCAAAACGGTGACCAGTGCGATGCGTGGCTCATTCCGCGAGGATATGTCAACCCGTACCGAGTTCATGTCGCTGATACTGCATCATCCGAATCGATAGCCGAAAACCTGGCAACATGTTGCTTTCCGTAACGGCGTGGCATGGCCACCACGCGGGCGGCATAAGAGGGAGCGCGCAGTTCATGTTGGAGTATCTCCCCGGCATCCGCCGGATCGATCATATCGCCATCGTCGTGCGCGCCATTGATGACGCGCTCGTCTTCTATCGCGACGCGCTGGGAATCACTCCCAGCGCGATTGTTGATGTTCCCTCGGAAGGGGTACGTATCGCGATGCTCCCCGCTGGTGGTCCGGGAGGCACCAAGATCGAACTCTTGCAACCCCTGGATCCCGGTAACAGCATCGGGCGCTTTCTTGAGCGACATGGCGAAGGCCAGCACCACATCTGCCTGGAGGTCGCGAATATCGATAACGCACTGGCGGCGCTGGTCGAACGCGGCGTCCCCGTCTTGGATCAGCAGCCTCGAGTGTCCGCCGAGGGTCGAGCGATCTTCATTCATCCCAAAGGTACCCATGGCGTCTTGATCGAACTCGTAGAGATGGGAGCGACAGAGCACGTATGACGACCAAGGAAAAGATTGAGGAACTGCGGCGACGCCGCGCTGAAGCCATGCTCGGTGGTGGCGAACAGCGCATCGCCGCGCAACATAACAAAGGCAAATTGACTGCCCGCGAACGGATTGATCTGTTACTGGATCCCGGTTCATTCCATGAACTGGATATGTTTGTGACACATCGATCGCAAGATTTCGGTCTCGCGGAACAGCGCTACCTGGGCGACGGCGTGGTCACCGGCTATGGCCTGGTCGATGGTCGTCTGATCTATGTCTTTTCGCAGGACTTCACCGTCTTCGGTGGGTCCCTCTCGGAAGCGCATGCTGGGAAGATCTGCAAAATTATGGATCTGGCGATGAAGAATGGCGCGCCGGTCATTGGACTCAATGATTCGGGTGGCGCGCGCATTCAGGAAGGCGTGGTCAGCCTGGGCGCCTATGCGGATATCTTCCTGCGCAATACCCTGGCGAGCGGCGTCATCCCGCAGATCTCGGCGATCATGGGGCCCTGCGCCGGTGGCGCGGTCTACTCGCCTGCCATCACAGACTTCATTTTCATGGTCGAGGGTACGAGCCACATGTTCGTCACCGGCCCCAGTGTTATCAAAACCGTCACCCACGAGGATGTCACGTTCGAAGATCTCGGTGGGGCTGGCGTCCATAACAGTATCAGTGGCGTGGCGCATTTCGCTTCGCCCTCGGAACCAGAATGCTTGCTTGGTATCCGACACCTCCTGAGCTACCTGCCGTCAAACAACGTCGACGATCCTCCGATTGTCGCGATCGATGACCCCGCCGATCGCCAGGAGATGGCGCTGGATAGCCTGATCCCTGACTCCCCTAATCAGCCCTACGCCATGCACGACGTCCTCAATGCCATTGTCGATCGTGGGAGTTTTTATGAGGTGCAGGCAGAATATGCTCGCAACATCATCGTTGGCTTTGCCCGCTTAGCCGGCCGCTCTGTCGGCATCGTCGCGCAGCAGCCTTCCGTGCTGGCGGGCGTCCTGGACATCAATGCCTCGGATAAAGCGGCGCGTTTCGTTCGCTTCTGCGATTGTTTTAATATCCCCATCATCACCTTCGAGGACGTGCCTGGTTTCTTGCCTGGCGTCTCCCAGGAACTGGGCGGCATCATCCGCCACGGCGCGAAATTGCTGTTCGCCTATTGTGAGGCAACGGTCCCCAAAATCACCGTCATTACACGCAAAGCCTATGGCGGTGCCTATGATGTTATGTCCAGCAAGCATGTGCGTGGCGATCTTAACTATGCCTGGCCGACCGCTGAGATCGCGGTAATGGGCGTTGACGGCGCCGTCAATATCATCTTCAAGGACGAGATCGCACAGGCCCAGGATCCGGAGGCAAAACGGCTTGAGCTGGTTGCTGATTACCAGTCCAAGTTCGCTAACCCCTACATCGCAGCGGAGCGTGGCTATATTGATGAGGTCATTATTCCCCATGAGACCCGGCCACGCCTGATTGCGGCACTGGAGATGCTGCAAAATAAACGTGATGCGAATCCGCCCAAAAAGCATGGGAACATCCCGCTCTAAGCCTCAGAACGCCGAAGTAAGTCAGGCCGCGCGTCAACCACAGCGCGGCATATACACGCGGCCTGAGTACTTGCTCATGGCGATCACTACCAAGCTATTGATATGGTCAAGCAGTGGTATTTCACAACAACGAGAGGCAAGAGACTATACGCTGCCCTGCTCTCCATGGTATCCTTAGCTGGAGACAGATCGTGCTTTTTTACGCATTGGAGGGTCATCATGCATCGCGTCCGTGAATTTTTCGCCGAACTGATCGGAAAACTGTTTCGCTGGTTTATTTCCTGGGGGATCTTCGTTGGCGTAGTCTCGACAGGCTGGTTCGCACTCAACACCACCCCCCACCGCTTGCCACAGGGTACGGAATGGGGCCTGATCATCTTATTGACTGTGATCGCCGCGATGCTCGGGTTCGTCTCCGCGCTGGCCTGGGAGTTGACTCATATCGGCGCGATCATCAAATTCGCTCGCAATCATAGCAAGCATGCGGTCGCAGAGACCCAGGAGATGCCCGCCCAACACACTGAGCAGAGCTGAGAGCCCATAGCGCGCCAACGACGCACGTCTACAGTGAGCCAAGCGATTCTATGCTTGTCTTGTCTGGTGCTCCATATTGCTGGTACATTCTATCTGAATATGCGACCCACCGTGGCCAATCTCGCTGGTCACGGTGGGTGGGTAGTCACTGAGCATATGGAGATTGGAGACGTTCCAGTAGTGCACCATCCTCGATTAACGGCGCTTGCCACGGCTTTTCCTGAACGGACGTATCAACAATCCACGATAGCAGCGTATGCGCACGACTATATGCGTCTCACGAGCCAGCATTTCACCGAGCAATTCGCTGCCGATCTCCACCAACTCTTTATCTCCAGTGGTGTGCGTGAGCGCCAAATTGTATTAGATTTCGTGCGATTTTATGGGGATCTCTCTACGGGTCAGCGACCAGTTCCGCCTTCCACCGGAGAAAGGATGGCGGCGTATGCACCCCTAGCCTACCAGTTGGGTCGGCGCGCTCTGGAATCGGCCCTACTGGCCGCTACGCCCGTGCTGGCACCCACCGCAATCACTGATCTCGCCATCGTCTCCTGCACAGGTTATGTCGCCCCTGGTCTGGACATCCAGTTGGCGCGCGACCTCGGTATGGCGCGCGATATCCGACGGACAGTCATTGGACACATGGGCTGTTATGGGGCGTTGGTCGGTTTGCGTCATGCGCTGGCAAGTGTGCATGGCTATGCCAATGCCACAGCGTTAGTCCTCTGTGTTGAGCTCACCAGTCTACATTTCCAGCCGTCTGATGACTTCGAAGTGCTCACCTCTTTCGCGCTCTTCGGTGATGCCGCGGCTGCTTTCATCCTTACCACACGCGAAGAAGCTACGGGGCCAGCTGTCGTCGATGTCTATTGCGCGACCGACTTTAGCACCTCTGAGCAGATGTCCTGGTCCGTGACGGATACCGGCTTCATGATGGGCCTCTCGCCGCGCGTCCCCGCTTCACTGCGCCGCGCGATTCGCCCGGTGATCGATCGCCTTCTCACACCTCATGGACTCGCACTGACAGATGTGCGCCACTGGATTATTCATCCTGGTGGTCCAGCTATTCTCAAGGCTATTCAGCAACGCTTGGAACTCACCGATGCGGATATGGCGCCTGCCTATACCGTCCTGCGTGAGCACGGCAATTGTTCTTCAAGCACAGTGCTGGCAGTCTTAGATGAGGTGCAAAGAACGCGTCAACCAAGACCAGGCGAATGGGGTGTCATGATGGCATTTGGTCCCGGTTTGACGCTTGAGACTGCGCTGTTGCGCTTCTGAGGATGGAACGTCGGTAGCGCACCATGATTGCGCAGCGTTCGGGCACAGTTGATGAGTCCTCACACCGTGACGGCTGATCCGTCAATCCGCGCCCATTGCGTTGCTGGAACACCACGGCTTAACACATCCGTGATGGATGAACCACGCTGAGATGCATATATCCCCGCACCTGAGCAACGGGGAGGCAAGTGTGCGCCGACAGCGCCCGTCATTGCGCTGCTAGCATATGCGATACTTATACGAGAAACCATCGACGAGATGCGAGGAGATCGCATGAAAGCTGGCAAGATTCGACCGCTGGCGCTCTGTGTCGTCTGGCGCGGCGCGGAGATTCTGGTGATGGAAGGCCACGATAGTAGCCGAAACCTGACCTTTTATCGCCCACTTGGCGGCGGCATCGAGTTTGGCGAGCGCGGCATGGAAGCGTGCGCCCGCGAGATGCGCGAGGAATTAGGGGTCGAGATGCTCGATCTGCGTCCACTAGGGATGTTAGAGAGTATCTTTACCTTTGAAAACACTCCCGGCCACGAGATCGTGCTGCTCTATGAAGGCCGATTTGCGGACCCGGCCTTGTACGATCAGGAAGTCCTGATTGCGAATGAGGATGATGCCACGATCCGAGCGGTCTGGCGATCCATCTTAGATTTCGACCAACAGATCGCTCCGCTGTATCCCGTTGGATTATTCGAACTTTTGATTGGGGATGATGACGATGGCGCTCTTCCTGCGTGAAGCCGAGGTCCATGAACTGCTGACGATGCCTATGACGATCGCCGCCCTCGAAGAAGCCTTTGGGGACTGGGGGCGCGGCGCGGCTGCCAATATTTCGCGGCAGCGCATCACTGTGCCGCAGCCAGGGGTCCTGCATGTCTTGCCAGCGGCGGTGCCGGGAATGGATGCCCTCGGTCTGAAGAGCTACACGGCCTTCGCTGGCGGAGCGCGCTTTCTCGTGCTGCTCTATCGCGCTTCTACGGGCGAGCTGCTCGCCATGATCGAGGCTGATTGGATGGGGTGTATGCGAACCGGCGCGGCATCGGGTCTGGCGACGAAGTTCATGGCGCGCGACGATGCCCGAACGCTGGGGCTGATCGGTACCGGCAATCAAGCGCGCACGCAGTTGATGGCCATTGCCGCGGTCCGCAAGCTCGAACGCGCCAGGGTCTGGGGCCGCGATCGCGCCCGGCTGGAGGCGTTCTGCCAATTGATGGCGCCCGCGGTGCCCTTCCCGCTGGAACCCGCGGAATCCGCCCAGGCGGCCGTCATGGATGCTGATATTGTCGCGACCATCACCACCGCGCGTGATCCTGTCCTTCTGGGCGAATGGGTGGCCACAGGAACGCATATCAACGCCGCTGGCTCCAACTGGCATAACCGGCGCGAGATCGATGCCGAGACGTTGCATCGCGCTGACACGATCGTGTGTGATTCGGTCGATCAGGCCAGGGTCGAGGCTGGCGATTTGATTATCCCCGCTACGTCCGGCGCATTCGATTGGACACGTGCGGTGGAATTGCGCGATGTTGTCGCAGGAAAGGTAGCTGGGCGGCGCTCGGCTGATGCAATTACTGTCTTCGAATCGCTCGGCATTGGACTGGAAGATGTCGCGACGGCGATGCGCGTCTACGAACTCGCCCGCGCCCAGGGGATCGGGACCGAGCTGCCGATCTTCAGTTGACGATCAAACGCATGTCATGAGGTTTTTTCGGTCCTACACTCTCTGATCCACGATGCGTCATGTGGCAGATCAAGCAGGAAGTCAGGGACACGATATTGAATAGACGTAGAGCGCGTTTGTGTCTATTGCCATTTTTGGGGTTGGCTGTCGATATTCGTGCAGTTGGCTGTCAGTGTGGCTGTCAAAAAATATATATTTTATGGGTTTAGAAGTTTGTCGTACTCGGTATGTGTACCGATCCAATACCAGTAAATTTCACCATTGCGAATCGTGCCAAGAACGCGATAGGTCTTATTCACGCGTGCGGAATAGGTGTTCGTGCGACTTTGAATCCGTTCAAAGTTCAGCCCAGGATGATTGGGATCGCGGCGAAATTGGCGATATGCCTCATGCGTTTGCCGTTGCACGTCTTTTGGTAGTTTTGCTAAGAGCTGCAAAAACTGCTTGGACACGTGCGATTTCATGATGATTGATCCTCGTCGTCTTCGTCCCAATCATCATAGACTTCCCCGGCGGCTATCTCCGCATCAAGCTGAGCCTCCAATTCGTTTAGCACTGCTTGTGAGCGTGGATCATGCATAGATGCCTTCCATGCCAGATCGGCGATTTCTTCCTCAATGACTTCGGCGATCTCGGCCTGTACCTCGTCTGGCAATAGTTCGGCGGCATCAATAGCAGCGCGTAAGCGTGCGTTCATTCAGGTATACCTCCTCAATAGGGTTCATATGGAGTATACCATCGTTCACGTCTCATCGATGTAGCCTTGCTACACCTGGTTGCTCAAAAACCTACTGTTTACTGTCTTCGAATCGTTCGGCATTGGCCTGGAAGATGTCGCGACGGCGATGCGCGTCTACGAACTCGCCCGAGCCCAGGGGATCGGGACCGAGGTGCCGATCTTCAGTTGACGATCAAACGCATGTCATGAAGTTTTTTTCGGTCCTGCACACTGTGATCCACGATGCGCCATGTGGCAGATCACGTAGGATGTCAGTGACAAGATTTTGATAGCGAGCTGAGATGGTTGAGGGTATCGTGTTGTCTGTCAGAGTTGTGAAATTACCCAGTACCAGAGAGGAAACACGACATGCTTCGCGAGATTCACCCTACCATCTTCTACTTTGGGACCCCCGTCGTTTTGATCAGTACACGCAATGAGGATGGAACAACCAACGTGGCGCCGATGTCATCGGCCTGGTGGTTAGGCAAAAACTGTATGCTCGGCATGAGTCAACGATCCCAAACCATGCACAATTTAGTGCGAGAACGCGAATGTGTCTTGAATTTGCCTTCCGTTGCGCAAGTCAAGGCCGTCAATCAGCTCGCTCTCACGACCGGGAGGAATCCCGTCCCTGAGTATAAGTCTGTTCAGGGATATCGTTACGAGCCGGACAAATTTGCCATTGCGGGTTTGACGCCCATACCATCGCGATACGTGCAACCACAGCGTGTGCAAGAGTGCCCCGTGCAAATGGAAGCGATCCTCAAGCAGTCGCATCACTTCGAAGAGCACTGTCTGGCCGTAGAGGTGGAGATTATTTGCACACACATCGATGACGCGCTACTTGTGCCAGGAACAGACAACCATATAAATCCCGATGTCTGGAAGCCGCTCATCATGAGTTTTACCGAGTTCTATGGTTTAGGCGAACGAGTACATGATTCGCGATTGGCCCGCATCTTCAGACCATAGCGGGTATGCACCGTGTATCTTTAACTGGACCAACCCCATGGTGTTGGAGCAAAACCGATCACTCCAGCATCGCGGCCAACTTCAGCACGGTGTTCCAGTTGCGTACGGTTCCGCGCGTCCGCAGCATGCGTTCCAGGAGCACGTTGGTGAGCTTCGAGCGACCTATGCCGTTTGGGTAGTAGAGGAAGACCTCTTTGCCGATCACACTGTAGGTCTCTGGACCCGCATACGATTGGCGCAGATCGACTTCAGCTGTCGGGGAGGGTTGGTCGGCGAGGAAGAGGACGACCAGCCACTCCGACGCACGATCTGGCTGGTCAGCGAAAGGGTTGCGCGCGATGATCGCGGCTATCTCTGTGGCATTGCGCACAACAGTATCACTGGCGAAGCCGAAGCGCGACGCGAAAGCCACTTCTAATTCTGTCTGCAAGGCCATAGCATCCAATGATTCGCTACTGAAGATAATGTTGCCGCTCTGGATGTAGGTCACGACATCATACATCCCGCACGCTGTATACAGATCGCGCAGGTCGCTCATCTTGACCGATCGTTTCCCGCCAACGTTGACGGCGCGTAGCAGTGCGACATATCTTGGCATATGGTCTCCCTCTCGTGATCAGTGCAGGCTCGCATCGTCCAGAAGATGTGTGTGCAGTAAGAATCAAGCAACTAGTTACCTGTCACCTTGTGGATCTGCTCGGCGTGATCATGACAGTGGGCGGCGTAGATACGGAGCCAATCCATGACCGAGTATGCGCCACTTTCAGTGTGCAACCCGGTTCGTTGCCATTCCGCCTCACTCAGGTGATCCAGCAACTCAGCGGAGGCTGCCCGAACCGCGTTGATCACCGCCAGGGAATTGTCAATGGGGCGGTCATAATGCAAACGACGCGCAAATTCCATTTCATCATACCCTGTAATGACTGGCTGGTCTTCCGCCACTAACCTTCGCAGGCGGATATAGCTGGTCGTCTCGCTATCAGCGACATGGTGGACGATCTGGCGCGGCGTCCATTCCCCCACGATCACGGATCGATCCAATTGATCTGGTCCGACCGCCGCCAGAGCATCTGCCAGTACTTGTGGTCCGGCTTTATAGCGCGCAATCAACTCAGCGCGAATAGTGTGATCCAACTGATTCACTCCCCAGGTCGTCATAGACCGACAGCAGTTCGCACCTCACGGAATGCGTAGCAACTCCGCTTGCGAATAGGCTCAACGACGCGGCTTTTCCTGAACTAACGTGATCAATTTTGCTTGCTTCAAGGTGTCGGCGTTGGTCGGCGCATAGAGCGCCGCCAAAGCGGTATCCTGATCCAGCATCTCCAGGACGCGGCCATCATGCAGCACCATCAGATAGCGATCCAAGCGCTTCAAGAAATGGCGATCGTGCGAGACGGCGATCACCGTCCCCTGAAAGCCTTCTAGTGCGCGTTCCAGTGCCTCGGATGAATCCAGATCCAGGTTGTCGGTCGGTTCATCCAGGAGCAGCAAGTTGTGGCCTTCAGTCTCCAGACAGAGGATCTCCAAGCGGGCTTTCTGCCCGCCAGAGAGCGTCTCGAAGGATCGCCGGGCCGCCCCTTGCAACGTGTAACGCGCCAGCGCCGCCATGCTGTCTTGCTCGGTTCCCACGCGCTCCGCCGCAATGTCCAGGACGGTTCTGGCAGTAAAATCGCTCCGGTTATTCACCTGCGAGAACATACCCGCCGAGACACGGTTCCCCAGTACGATATCTCCCGTGTGGCGCAACGACTCGCCAGCCAAGAGCCGCAACAACGTCGTTTTGCCGGAGCCATTTGGCCCGATCAGGCCGATTCGCTCGCCATAGCGCACATCCGTCGAGAACGGTTGTATCACATTCTCGATGCCAAGGGCGGTAATCTGCACGACCCGCCGCGCAGACTCGGCGCCACGGAAGCGCATCGTCACGCGCTGTGCCGCCACTGGTGGCGCTGGTGGACCTGCCGCAACAAAACGTTTCCAGCGTTTCTCCGCCGCGTCCGCTTTTGTCGCATTGGAGGCACTGATCTTGGCACGCTCTTTCATGATTTTGTAAAAATGAAAGAGGCGACGTTCTTCTTCTTGCCAGCGCTTCTCATCTGCCGCCAGAATTTCCTGGCGATGCTCGCGCGCTTCCAGATATCCAGCATAGGATCCGCCATACGCCCAGCACCCATTGCCTTCCAGGGTCACGATCTTGGTGACGGCGTTCGTGAGAACCTCGCGGTCATGGCTGATGAGGACGATAGTTTTGGCGGATTGGCGGATCTGTTCTTCGAGCCAATGTTTGGCGGGGATATCGAGATAGTTATCTGGCTCATCGAGCAGGAGAATATCGGCGTCGGAGTGCAACAAGACATCCAGCGCCAGTTGTTTGCGCTCACCCCCCGAGAGCGTCGTAGTGACACGCGACTCTACGTCCGCCAATGGTTGGCGGATGATACGCCGCACGGAAGCATCCCACAGACCTTCGAGCTGGTATCCACCGAGATCGCTCCAAAGATTGATGGCTTCGCCTAGTTCCGTCCCAGCTTCATCATTCCCACTCTCCAGTTCTCGCTCGGCATAGAGGCAGCGCAGACCAGCTTCGCGCAATGCGGGGGAAGCGACATCCAACAACATCTCGCGGATTGTCTGCTCTGGGCCGGCGAAACCAACGTCCTGCGGCATATACAGGAGATGCCCATTGGTGCTCACACTGCCTGTCTCGGGAGTAAGTCGACCTGCCAGGATTTTGAAGAGGGTGGTCTTGCCAACACCATTGTTGCCAATAAACGCACAATGATCTCCATGCGCGATCAGGAAAGTGATATCAAGAAAGAGAAAATCTCCTCCAGGGTGACAATACGATATATCATTCGCGGCGAGAAAGCCCATGACCACTTCCTTCAGGCTGTCCGTAACCTGGACAGCAGACTACGACACTTGCATTCTACCATAGCCAAATCAGACAAACGACACTCATAGGGGTGCGCATGCGATTTTTTGGTTATCGCTTGAGCGTGTGACTGACGCAACAGTGGGGCGCTCATTTGCTACACTGCACGATCGGATCATGCGCAGTGCCTATCCACACGATGGCGCGTCAGTGAGTCATCCTGGCTCGCTGGCGCGCTTCGTCGCTGCGAGAAAATGCCTGGGCGTCGGATTGCGACGCCAGCCCGACTATGCCTGGCCGCCCTGCGCATCGACAAAGGCCTGACCCTTGCCGACTCGTGTATTGATGCGCACGCCCGCCCGACAGAGCGGGCAGTCGGCGGCGGAGTACGAGGTCAGGTCGAGATTGACCAATGCGGTAAGCGGGGCGCCCCCAACTTGCTCTGATGTCACATTGCCGCGATTGCAGATCGCGCTGAGGCCGACCACTGTCCCACCCAACGCGCGCACTGCTTCCACGACCTTGCGCGCCGAGCCACCAGTCGTCAGGATATCCTCGACAACGACGACTCGCTTCCCCTGGACAGAGGCATCATAACCACGCCGGAAGATCCGCCGGCTTGCGTCGCCTTCGCCCTCTTCTTCCGCAAAGACCGCCAGTGTCTCACCCTCATCGCGTGCCGCGGTCATGTGCCAGGCAGTCCATTGTGCCAGAATCACGCCGCCGGTCGTTGGGCCGGCCACCACGTCGATCTTCGCGGCATCATATTGCCGCGCGATGGTACGGCAGAGCTGCGTGGTGACGGTGGGGTGCAGATAGATTGCGTCTTTATTGACATACGTCGCACCGTGGCGACCTGAGGTATAAACGACATGCGTATCGGTAAGGATCGCGTCGACTTGCGCCAGCAGGCGCAGGATGTTCTCTTCGTTCATGCGGTTACACTACTCTCGCCTCACCCGCCGCCTGGATCTCATCCAGGATCCGGCGCGTCGCATCGATGGGGGCGCCCACGCTGGTAGGTGGACGCGTGATCGGCCGTCCGATCACCAGATAGTCCGCGCCACTGCGAAGAGCATCCGCCGGTGTCAGCACGCGCCGCTGATCACCCGCGTCGGCCCATTCCGGGCGTATACCCGGCACCACGGTGATAAAATCAGACCCACAGGTCGCCCGGATGGCGGCCACTTCATGCGCGGAACAAACCACGCCGTCTAACCCTGCAGCCTGCGCCAGCCGCGCCAGGTGCGTCACCTGGTCCAGCGGGTCAGCAGCCACCTGTAATTCGCCGCGCAAGGTCGCAGCATCGATGCTGGTCAGCACTGTTACACCCAGCACCAGGGGTCGAGGCATGCCAGCAGGCGCACTCGCCATGGCTGCCTGAACTGCCTCCGCCGCCGCGCGCATCATGGCCGTTCCACCATCGGCGTGAACGTTGAACATGGCAACCCCTGGCCGCACCAGTCCACGCGCCGCGCCCGCCACAGTATTCGGGATATCTTTGAGCTTGAGGTCAACAAAGAGGCTTCCCCCGGTACCGGACCTTCCGGCCACCGCACTGAGAGCATCGACCACTTGTGGTACGCCTACGCTGGTGCAGAGCTCCAACCCAACCTTGAAACCGCCCACGACATCGCGGAGTTCTTCCACCAAACGCAAGGCCTCCGGCAAAGTAGGGACATCCAGCGCGACCAAGATGGGGTTACGCATTGCCATTCCTCCGGGGCGAAGCTTCGCCCTCCCTCGCATATTGTAGCGTATTTACGTGCCGATTGCGCGGTTCAATCGCGCGATGATGCCAGGGCCCTCGTAGATAAAGCTGGTATAGATCTGGATCAAGCTGGCGCCCGCGTCCAACATGCGGCGTGCGTCGTCGGGAGTGGCTATTCCACCCACACCGATCACAGGCAGGCGTCCATTAAGTTGACGCACGAGATAGCTCACCACCTCGCGCGCGCGTGGCCCCAACGGGCGCCCACTCAATCCTCCAGCCTCTGTTGTCGCGGTGTGTAACCCCTCTCTGGTGATCGTCGTGTTGACAGCGATAATACCACTGACCCCCACCGAGAGGCAGACATCGAGGATGCTATCCATCTCTTCCCAGGTGAGATCCGGGGCAATTTTGACCACGATTGGTTTGGGGGGTGTCTCTCTCGCGAGCGTGCGCGCTTCATTCACGAGCGCCTGGAGCAAATCAGTAAGCGGTTCACGCGCTTGCAATTGGCGCAGGCCTGGCGTATTAGGACTGCTGACATTCACGGAAAAGTAGTCGCCAAATGGATAGAGCGCGCGCAGGGTCGCGCAACAGTCCTCCGGTGCTTCCTCAAGCGGGGTTACCTTCGACTTGGCAATCTGCCAGCCAATTGGGATCGGGGGATGCGGGAGATGCGCGAGTCGTCCGGCGATCGCCTCCGCGCCATCATTCGGTAATCCCATCCGATTGATGAGCGCTTTGTCCGCCGCGAACCGTACAATGCGTGGTCGAGGCTGCCCGGGTTGCGGCCAGCGCGTGACACCACCAGCCTCAATGAAGCCAAAGCCCAGCGCGGCGAGAGCGGATAACGCCCGCCCATTCTTGTCAAAACCGCCCGCCAACCCGACGGGATGACGAAAACGTAGCCCGAAGACCTCGCGAGGCCGTGCGGGGACATGTGCGCCATAGAGCGCCTGGAGGATGCGCAGCGCTGGTGGTACCGACCCGATCAAGGCCAATTGGCGCATTATCAACTCATGGGCGATTTCGGGATCGCGTCGCGAAAGGGCGAAGAGTGTGGGGCGCAGCATACCGCGAAAGATAATCGACATGTCGATAAGACTTCCCACCGGATGGATCCGGCCCTGGTTGTTTGGCATTGCCGAACAGGCGGCGCGCGATGTGGGCACCGATTGTTCTCTCTGACTTTACCACTCCGACCCACTGGTTCGCCAGTGGAAGTTTTTTCATCGCCAAAGCATGGTCGATGCCATAGTTCAGGCAAAGATCGACCCGGCGCGTGCCACCACGCGCGCTGGGCTACGCACAGGGTGACCCACACACTATGCAGGTGGCAATTGCAGTGATTGGATCTCGAAGAATTCTTCCAAACCAAACGACCCAAGTTCCCGCCCATACCCAGATTGCTTGAATCCCCCAAAGGGAGCACGCGGGTTGAACGCGCCACCATTGATATCGACCTGACCGGTACGGAGTTGTCGCGCCACCTGTTGGGAGTGGGCAAGGTCAGATGACCAGACGGCGCCAGCCAGGCCATAGCGCGAATCATTAGCGATTGCAATCGCATCGGCCTCTGAGTCATACGGGATGATGACGAGGACAGGCCCGAAGATCTCGTCTTGCGCGATCGTCATGTCGGAGCGCACATCTGAGAAGATCGTGGGCTGAACGAAAAAGCCATGATCAAGACCGACTGGCGCCTCAACTCCACCGGTGACGACGCGAGCGCCTTCCGCGACACCCCGCGCAATGTAGTCGCGAACGCGCTCACGTTGCCGATTGGATACCACAGGACCCAGGCGCGTCGTGGGCGCAAGCGGATCGCCTAGCGGTAAACGCGCCACCGCCTCCACGGCGATCACTTCGGCCGCGGCTAGTTGATCACGCGACACGAGCAGACGTGTCAGGGCGCTGCAGGTCTGGCCTGAATTGAGGAGGCAGGCATTGACAGTGGCAGTAACCGCGCGATGCAGGTCGGCATCGGGTAACACGACACTTGCCGATTTTCCGCCCAGTTCGAGGGTGACACGCGTCAAACTGCGCGCCGCCAATTCGCTGATCCGCTTGCCAACCGGTGGCGAGCCGGTGAAAGAGATCTTGGCGACCTCAGGGTGGGTGACTAATGCTTCGCCAACAACTGGGCCATAGCCTGTCACCAGATTGAAGACACTTGGGGGGACGCCGACAGCTTCCATGATCTCCGCCAGCACAAATGCGTTGAGTGGCGCCACCTCGCTGGGTTTCAATACAACGGCACAACCGGCGGCGAGCGCTGGCGCAACTTTCGCGGTAATCTGGTGCAATGGATAGTTCCAGGGGGTGATACAGCCCACGACTCCGACGGGAGTTCGCAAGACCAGTGAATTCCCAACGTATTCCTCAAATTTTGTGTTTGTGACCAGTTCCGGCATGCAGTTCCAAGTCGTGATCGGCAGTCCAACCTGCACATTCCGCGCGATACGCAGTGGCGTCCCCACTTCGCACGCGATCAGGTCCGCCAATGCATCCTGACGCGCGCTGAGCTGATCGGCGATGCGCTGGCAATAGGCAGCGCGCTCGGTGTGCGGCGTAGCGGCCCATCCTGGCTGGGCTGCGCTGGCGGCGCGTACCGCGCGGTCGACATCCACCGCTGTCCCCGCCGGTATCATCGCCAGCGTCTCTTCGGATGTGGGATTGATGACCGCAATCTGCTCGGTTCCGTCTGGTGTCACCCATGTACCATTGCAATACAATTTGTCGTAGATGCGCATAGAACGATGTGCCTCCTGATGAGCGGTTGGGATCACGCCACGTTCGGGAACATGATGACATTGCGCAGTGCTTCACCACGCTCCATCGCTGCAATCGCGTCGTTGATCTGGTCGAGTGCATAGTGGCCAGTGATCAGTTCACGCAACTTCAACTGCCCGCGTAGAGCAAGTGAAGCCAACCAGGGAACATCAATCGTGAGCCGCGCGTTCCCCATGAAGCATCCCTGCATGCGGATGCCTTTGGAAGCGAGTTCATAGGCGGAGATTGCAGCCATTGCGTCGCGTCGGGGAAGACCAACGATGACCAGAGTGCCACCAGCGCGCACCAGTGTCAGACCCTGCGCGATGGCGTCGGCATTGCCTACGGTGACGAAGACAGCATCCGCACCGCGCCCGGCGGTGATATCGCGTACGATCTGGCGTGGGTCATCGCGCGTACTATTGATGGTCGCGGTCGCGCCAAAGTCGCGCGCGACCGCTAATTTGTGGTCCAACACGTCGAGCGCGATGATGTGGAGCGCACCCGCCAACGCGGCGCCCTGCACAGCATTGAGGCCCACACCGCCAGTCCCGATCACGACGACCTGATCACCCGGGCGGACCTGTGCAGCATGCACGACCGCGCCGACGCCCGTGATGACCCCACACGCCAGGAGAGCGGCCTCATCCATTGCCATGTTGGTGGGGATGCGGACCAACTGCGATTGATGGACGACGGTCGCTTCGGCGAAAGCTGCCGTGTTGAGTCCGTGCAGCAATGCGTCGCCCTGCTGGTTATGCAAACGACTCTCACGGCCAATGGCGAACGTTCCTTCGCAGAGCGCTGGCGAGCCCGCGAGGCACTGCGCACAGCGTCCACACGACCGCAACATCGAGACGGCGACATGGTCGCCAACAGCTACGGTGTCGACGCCCGGGCCGATTTGTTCGACAATACCCGCTGCTTCATGGCCGACAACTATCGGTAAGCGTCCTTTCCAATCGCCGCGAATCCGATGCACATCGCTGTGGCATACAGCGACAGCCGCAATACGTACCTGGACTTCGCCATGTTGTGGTGGATCGAGCGTAACCTCTTCAACGCTGAGAGGTTTGCCATAGGCATAACAGATCGCGGCGCGCATCGTTCGCTCCTCCTGGCATTTCGCAATGACTCTGTCTGTAGGGACCAGTCTGGTCCCAAGGGATGGTCTGACCCCGCCGATTTCCAACATCCGACGTAAATGTAGTGTGGACAAATTCCATAGGGTGCGTATCTTCGTCCTGCTAGGTTTTGACCCTCCCCCGGCTAAAGCACGGGGGATTCTCGGTTCACTGTCCCCGCTGTTGCAGGGGCTCCCCGAAGGGCCAGCCCGGCCCGTTTGATGTTGATCGCCGCATTCGCATCCCGATCCAGGATCAGGCCACAGCGCGGACAGACATGCGTCCGCACACTCAGGCTTTTCCACACCCGTTCCAGACACAGACGACCATCCGGGAGGATGCCACTACAATCCTGACTGGTGTACTGCGGTGGGACCGCTATGACTTCCCGCCAGGCCCATGCTGCCTTGACAGAAAGGATGGTACGAAATTGTGCCCAGCCCGCATCACTGATGACGCGGGCGAGGTGATGGTTTCGGACCATGTTGCGGACCTGAAGATCTTCGAGACAGATCACATCGTTGGCTTGGACAAGCGCATTGGCCGTCTTGTGGTGAAAATCGAGCCGTTGGCGTGCAACGGTCTGGTGCGCTTTGGCCAGGGCTGTGATGGCCTTCTTGCGACGGTGACTGCCCTTCTGGCAACGACTGACGCGCTTTTGCAACCAGCGGACTTTGCGTTGGGCTTGCTCCATGAGCCGGGGATTGTGGACCATCTCGCCATCGGACGTGACCAGAAATTCCTTGACTCCCACGTCAATCCCGATCTCATGTCCCGTCAACGGCAACGGTTCCATTGCGATGCCGACACACACAACGGTGACATACCAGCCATCCGCTGCTTGCGAGACGGTGACGGTCTTGGGGGTGCCCTCCAGGGGGCGGGACCACCGCACGGCAATACGACCAATCTTGCTCAGTACCAGGAAGCCGTTATCGAACGATGCCCCGTTTCCATACTGAGGGTACGTGAAGGAATGGTACCGGTTTGCCCCCTGGAAACGGGGAAATCCTGGCTTCTCTCCATTCGCGCAACGGCGATAGAACGCTTGGTAGGCGCGATCTAACCGTACTAAGACCTGCTGCAAGACCTGGGAATGCACTTCCTTGAACTCGGGAACCGCCGCTTTCAGCTCCGGCAGTTCATTGGCTTGATCGTAATAGGAGAGTGATAGACGACGCATTTGCCACGCGGCCCGACGCTGTTCCAGGGCGGTATTGTACAACCAGTTGCAGAGTCCTTTGGTTCGTGCCAAGACTGCCGCTTGTTGCGGCGTGAGATCAAGCTTGTATTTGAACGTCTTGGTCACACTGTTCACTCAGAACTCCTGTTGCTGCTGGATATACTGGCGTCATGCCCAAACGATCTCCCCACTCACGGATCGTTGAGGGAGATGGACGAAGCGTCGCATCTCTTCTCAGAGATCCTGGGAAAAAACGAACGTCATGTGGTATTTTTCGTTCTGTGTATGCATACATGTATGCATACACACCCAGTACGAGTATGTCAAGGGTCGCTGCGGCGACGGTGCTTCCATCCCTCGCTTCAAAGACGGGGGTTTTTCGCGCCTTTTCTATAACACATGGGTACCCTTGATGGTGGCTCAACTCTTTCATTATGCAGCTACTGCGTCGTGCAGTAGAATTCTGAACGACCAACGACATAGTTCCGATCCTTCAGCATGTGCCAGAAACCACAGCTTCTAGCTCGCTTGTCAACAATAATGGAGAATGGAGAGCATGCGGAGGAGGTTTGTGCGGTGAGGCAAAAAGTAGTACCATAGGCGCACTCATCGAAGCACCAAAAACAATCAGTTACTGGAAGGGTAGATAGGATAATGCGAGCCGTGTATCTCTGCGATTATACCCGCACACCCATCGGGCGCTATAATGGCGCCCTCGCTACCGTGCGCACTGATGATCTCGCCGCGTTGCCCATCCGCGCTCTCATCGATCGCCACCCGGAAATCGATTGGGAGCGCCTGGATGAGGTGTACATGGGGTGCGCGAACCAGGCTGGTGAGGATAATCGCAATGTGGCGCGCATGGCCGTGCTGCTCGCGGGTTTACCGGTGACCATTCCAGGCGTAACCATCAATCGTCTCTGCGCTTCTGGAATGGATGCGATCGGCACGGCCAGTCGGGCGATCGCCGCCGGTGAGATCCAGCTGGCGCTGGCAGGTGGTGTGGAATCGATGACACGGGCGCCTATGGTCATGGGCAAAGCAGGAGATCGTTTCGCGCGTGACCAACGCCTGGAAGATACGACGATTGGTTGGCGATTTATCAATCCCCAACTGCGGGCGCAGTATGGGGTGGATT
>DAIDHM010000158.1 GCA_027459705.1 Ktedonobacteria bacterium
TCGACAACAACAACAACATCACCGCGTCCGGGGTTCTGGCGGACTCCTATACCGACCCCAACGGCAATACCGTCGCCACCAGCAACACGAGCATCCCGGCCTACGGAATCCTCAACTTCTCCACCAGCTTCGACTTTCCGACCAGCTGGACCCATGGGATCCAGGATCTGAAGGCGACCGTCGAGGTCGATAATCTCGCCAACAAGCAGTACAACTCATTCGAGTACATCACCTCCGGCGGGCTGTTCGGCGATGGTATCCGCGCGCGCTTTGCGCAGGCCCAGACTGCGGATCTGATCCTTACCTCGGGAGGCGTCTCGGTTGGTGATTATGACCTCGTTCGGCAGGTGCTCGATGAACAGGGGAAGATCGCTTTCTGGCGTGTGAATGTGCGGCCAGGCAAGCCACTCGCGTTTGGGACCATCGGCCAGGTTCCGCTGATCGGCCTGCCGGGCAATCCCGTCTCATCAGCGGTCACGTTCGAGCTCTTCGCGCGCCCATTGCTTCGTACTTTGTTGGGGTATACTGCGCCGTTCCGCTCGACGATTCCGGCACGGTTGGCAGAGGCACAAGCGCGTGGCGACCGACGGCATTACCTGCGCGTTCGCCTGCGCTACGCCGCGGATGGCGTCTGGGCGGACGCCACCGGCGATCAAGGATCCCACCGCATCAGATCCATGATTGGTGCGGATGCACTGGCAATTATTGAAGAAGGCGAAGGTATTGTGGCTGCCGGATCGGTGGTTTCGGCACTCGCCTTTCAGTAATCACGCGCGTCCCTGGTCCCTGTGTGATATATCTATATGGCGGTTCTACCGCTGAGTGCGTTGCGGTCATTCGAGAAATCGAGTAATCTCCCGCTCATCAATTGAGCGGGACAGCGCCATACCACAACACGAGCATGCCATTTTGAGTCGAGGAGATTGCGAGAAGATGAGTCAGGTGAGCGAAGTACCGGAGTCTGGACGGTCCGGTTCCACTCCGGTGCCGCCTACATTGACGGTTCCTATCCAGTTGCGGGTGAATGGTCAGATACATACCATCCAGGTGGAACCGCGAACAACGCTCGTCGATGCGTTGCGGACCCATCTGGGGATGACAGGCACGAAGCTCGTCTGTGGTCAAGGCGCCTGTGGCGCCTGCACCGTCTTGCTGGATGGCGAACGCGTGACTGCCTGTATTATCCTGGCGATCATGTGCGATGGTCGCGAGGTGAAGACCATTGAAGGTCTGGCACTGCCTGATGGCACGCCACATCCCTTGCAAGCAGCATTTGTTCGTCACGATGCGCTGCAATGCGGATTCTGCACGCCTGGACAAATCATGTCGGCGGTAGCGTTTTTGCGTGATCATCCCGAACCAACCATCGATGAGATTCGCGCGGGCATGGCTGGCAATCTCTGCCGATGCGCCGCCTATATCGGGATCCGCGAAGCCGTAGCCGACGCCGCGAAACAGATGCGCGCATCGACCGCTACGTCGGGTGCCGCTACGCTGGCCCAAGATGCCGGGGAGATGTCATGAAAGCATTCGCCTATCACCGCGCGACCACGCTCGATGAGGCCCTGGAGATGGTCAGCCTGCCAGGCAATCAGATCATCGCGGGCGGCATGGACCTCGTGCCATTATTGAGCGATGATCTCGCTGCCCCGAGCGCGTTGATTGATATCTCGCGCGTTCCTGAACTAGGTACGGTCACTTACGACCCGGGAAGTGGTTTACGTCTTGGGACGCTTGCCTCACTCAACCGTATTCTGACTGATGCTGCTGTTCGACGCTCCTATCCTGTCCTGGCTGCTGCGATTGCGGAGAGCGCCAGTCCGCAGATCCGCAATATGGCGACGATTGGCGGCAATCTTTTGCAGCAGCCGCGCTGCGGGTATTACCGCGACCGTGAGTTTGCCTGCCTGCGTCGTGATGGTGGCACGACCTGTTCGGCCATCCTGGGTGAACATGAGCGCCACGCCATATTCCAGACCCCTGATCGCGCAGACCCCCATCATTGTGTGGCTGTCAATCCTTCTGACGCGGTCAACGCGCTCCTGGCGATCGATGCCAGTGTCCTGGCGCGGAGTTCGCGGGGCGAGCGGATGGTTCCCCTCGCTGATTTTTTCGCTGACCCAAAGCAAGCGTCCACGATACAGAGCACGCTAGCGCCAGACGAGCTCATCACTGCCATCGTCGCGCCACCGCCCCCTGTCAATGTCCGTGGACAGTATATCAAGATCCGCGATCGGGCTTCGTATGCTTTTGCTATCGTCAGTGCCGCCGCTGTGATCGCGATGGACGGAGACCGCGTTACGCATGCGCGTTGTGTGCTTGGCGGTGTCGCCTGGCGACCCTGGCGCGCCACCGCGGCGGAAGCTCTCCTGATCGGACAGCCACTGACGGCAGAAGCCGTGGCCGCTGCGGCGCGCGCGGCGCTGGCGGATGCGCAACCCCTCCCAGAGAATGGCTATAAGATTCCTATGGCTGAGGCGGCATTGCGCCGAGCCATTACCACCGCTGTCGCACTGCACTAGCCGAGGGATCAGCTGGAATCGGACCCGCCGATGCCAGGGGTGATGCTCTCTCCACAATTTTCTCGTGATGATGAGGCAGCTTCCATGACCACGACCATTCCCCAGGTGCCCGTGAACCCGCAAGATCCAACTTCCAACCCAACGTCGACGCCTGCTGAACAGATGCATTCTATCGGCCAGCCACTACCTCGCATTGATGGGCTGGCGAAAGTGACCGGGCAGGCGATCTATAGTTTCGACCATGCGCTGCCTGATATGGTATTTGGTACAATACTCTCGGCGACGATCCCGCACGGTCAGGTGGTGCGGGTCGATCATCGTCGCGCTTTGGCGTTGCCTGGCGTCTTGCGAGTCTATAGTTGTGAGAACCAACCTCCGACGCCACCGCGAGTGGAAGGCGGCGCGCCATATATCTGGTTTGATCGCGAGATTCGCTATGATGGACAGGATGTCGCCATGGTCGTCGCCACTACCCAGGCGATTGCGGATGAAGCGGTAGGGCTCATCACTGTGGATGTTGCCCCAGCACCGTTTGTCGCGACTGTGCGCGCCGCGATGGCGCCGGACGCGCCACAGGCAGGTGAGACTCCGAATGTCGAAGATCCGGGTAGCCCTTATGGCGAACCAGCACAATATACGCGTGGGGATGTCGCAGCCGGGTTGCTGGAGGCCGCGGTCACGATCACGGCAGCGTATGATTTGCCCTCGCAGATCCACAATCCGTGGGAAGCTCACGTCACATTAGCCACCTGGGACGGCGACTGCGTGACCGTCTATGATTCAGTGCAATATCCGATCGGCGCGCGTAACTTTATCGCCAACGCATTGGGCATTCCCTCCGAACAGGTTCGAGTTATCGCGGAATATGTGGGTGGCGGCTTTGGATCCAAACTCTCCACGAAGACTCAAGCGCCGCTGGCCGCACTGGCAGCGCGACATCTCGAACGACCAGTGCGTGTGCGCTTGACCCGCGCTCAGATGCATCGCAATGCGCGCCACCGTCCTCAGACCTTGCACCATCTGCGCCTTGGTGCGACGAGCGCGGGAATATTGACGGCGATCGATCATGAGGTCTGGTCAGGTGGCGCGCCGAAAGCGCAATATTATGAAAGCGCCGCTAGCACGTCGCGCTATCTTTATGCATGCCCAAATCTGCGGAGCGCGCATTGGCGCGTGCGCGTCAACCAGAACCCACCTGGGTCGATGCGCGCACCTGGTGAACAACAGAGCCAGTTCGCCCTGGAGTGCGCGCTGGACGAGCTGGCCCATGCCCTGCGGATCGATCCAATAACACTGCGTCAGCGCAACCAGGCCTCGACGCATGCGGTCAGTGGCAAACCGTTCTCGCGCAACTCCATCCCAACTTTATTGGATCTCGGGTCGCAACGCATTGGCTGGGATCAGCGGGCCCAGCCACCGGGGAGCCAGCGCGATGGCGCGCTCTGGCGCGGCATCGGTTGCGCAGTCGCGTTCTATCCGCTACATATGGCGCGCGCTGAGGGCCGGGTACGTTTGCAGGCCGATGGGTCGGTGCTGGTGGAGAGTAGCGGTGTCGATCTCGGTACGGGCACGTATACCATCCTCGCTCAAGCAGCGGCGGATGGACTGGGAACCACGCCTGCGGACATCACGGTGCACCTGGGAGATACGACATTACCGGTTGCGCCTATCGCTGGCGGCAGCATGTTGGCTGCCAGTGTGACGCCCGCGGTGTATTCCGCCGCATTGGACGCTCGCCAACAACTCATCGACGCCGCGCTGGACTTACCTGACGGACTCTTTGCGGGTTGCTCGGCATCGGACCTTGTGATAGGTGCTGGTCGAGTCACTCATCGTAGGGATGCAGGTCGCGCGATCACCTTTGCCGAATTGCTTCGATTGCGGGGCACAACGGAAATAGTTGGTCAGTGCAACTTTGCGGCAGACGACCTCCCCATGGAATATGGCAATTTTGGCGCGCACTTCGCCGAGGTGACGGTCGATGTCGAGACCGGCATCGTGCGCGTTCCGCGCTTCGTGGCTGTGCATGACAGTGGCCGTGTGCTCAATCCCACGACGTATCGCAGCCAGATCCGCGGCGGTATTATCTGGGGGCTTTCGGCTGTGCTCCTGGAAGCATCGCACATGGATGGGCATCGTGGCCGCATCACGAACGCCAACCTGGTCGAGTATCTGGTGCCAACCGCGCTTGATATCGGCGAGATCGATGTGACCTGGCTCGATGAGCCAGACGCAGGCGCCAACGCGCTCGGTATGAAGAGTGCGGGCGAGGTCGGCATTACTGGCGCGGCCCCGGCAATCGCCAATGCGATCTTTAATGCCACCGGTCTCCGGCTGCGCCATCCGCCATTCCAGCCACCACGCGTCCTGATGGCGTTGCGCGCCGCTGGCATCACGGCGTGAGCCAGCCCATGTTTCATCAGCGCTAACGAACATGCGCCACCCATACCCTTGATGTAGTGGGATACGGGTGGCGTATGGCGCTGTTATATCACCGTATGGCTTATGTGTCGTGATTGTAAGATGAGTTCAGTAGCCAAAGCGCATCAATATCATGCATGTAAAGACCAGAATAAACCCACCGATCTCGATATACCCTAGCGTGAGGATGCGACTGGCACTCTGTTTGAGGGCAACTGTCACTGCCGGAGCGGCCAGTGGCGAGCCTTCACCGTCGACTTGCTCGCCATACCAATTCTCGACCTCGGCTCCGACTCCGAAGACATCCCACCCAAAGATGAACAACGCCAGCACGAGCGCCGCTGTCCAGGTGATGCCGTATGGCGTGAGGAGGGCATCGACGCTTTGAATCTGACCAAAGATGGTACCGCGCAAGATCCCCAGGACAATGACCAAGAGGGCGATCGGCAGTATGAGTTGGTCAGCACGCTCTTTGAATCGCCGGGTCAACTGGCGTTGCTCCTCATCGGCAGTCTGGACAAGGATGGGCAGGATGATGAGGTTGCGATAGACCACACCACCAAACCAGGTGATGGCGAAGAGCACGTGCAACCAGTGGGCAATCACCAATGGCAGGAGGGTGAGCGGCATACGGCAATTCTACGCTTCTTTCGCGAAAATTTGAGCTACAGGCGTACTAGAACTACTGGCATCGTACGGTTGACCCAATGTTGCTGTCAAGTCGGGAAGAATCTGTACGTTACTGCCTGCCGCTTGCGGATTCACCTGCAAGCCGTATGACATCTGGAGTTGATCATATGGCCGCCTGGCGAGAACCCGGCCCATAGGTGTGTGTGTGGATCCATATCGGAGCTGTGTCTGCTACAATGTGAGGGAAGTTGATGACTGCCTCAATGGCTGGGTTAGTCAGCGTATTTTTCTGCGTGGTGACGTGGGTGATGGAGAGGTCTGGAATGGCAGAGAAAAGATCAGATGGCGGGCATGATGCTGCCTATTGGTGGCGTGCTGGCGCAGGTGTTGTGCTGACTACTGTGGCGGGTGCCTGTGTCGTGGTGGGCACAACCCTCGCATTGGCGGGGCGCGTCGTGGATGAACTGACGCGACCGGGGACAGAAGTGGATGGTGCCTCACCGCTCTGGGGTGGTTGGAATTTCCCTACAGCGGATGTGGAGCCGCCTGCGGAATTGTTGCGCCCGCTCTCCTTCAATGCACGTGATGGTACGTTGCTCAGTGGTGAATTTTGGGCGCAACCACAACCTGCACCAACAATTGTCATCAGTCATGGCTTCCGCATACCCAGCAAGCGATTTCGTGGGGTGGCGGCGCTGGAATATGCCCATGGCGTGAATGTTTTGCTCTTCGATTATCGTGGCCATGGCTCAAGCGCACCGATACATACCAGTGGTGGAAATGCTGAGATCAATGATCTGGCCGCCGCGGTCGAACTCGCTGCGAAGCAACCGGAGACACTGGATGGGCGCATTATTATTCATGGTTTCTCGATGGGTGCCGCGGTTGCCCTGTTGTTGCCCCGCGATCCCAATGTCGCCGCCATCATCGCTGATAGCCCATATGCCCGATTGGATGCATTGGTGCGACATATCATTGTTTGGCAGACGTTTCAATCTATCGATGAGGTCAACAGTCCCGGGAAGCAGAAGCCGTCCAGTGTGGCTCGCTCTGCTCAGCGACGGATACATTGGCGGAGGCCCGTCGATGCCCTGGCCTGGACGTTGACTCAGAGCGGTCGCGTCGTCTTTCGCTTTCGATTTGGGCATCGTCTGGTCGCGCGCCCGGATCTCGCTGTGCAACATTCTATAGCTGGCGATCCACCGATACTTTTGATCCATGCCATTGATGATCCACTCATTCCGCTGTCCGATGCTGAAAGCCTGGTGGCGGCCGCCCAGTCCGTCGGACGTAAGGTCATGCTGTATGTAACTCAAAGCAAAGTACATTGCGGATCATATAACGCCGATCCCGAACGCTATATTCAGCATATCCAGGCCGTCGTTGCTGGCAAGCTGCCGTAGGGCGTGTATTGCTGCAGTTGTGGCCACCGCAAGCCAGATGCCCACAGTGGCCACAGGGTGTACGTGGCTATTCAGCGCTCAACGCGTGCATTGCTGGGCGTAATGCTGGATACAAGCTTGTGTAGATCGCATAATATCGGGCATACGTTGTCACTGCCAGTGCATCTGGCATGATGGTTGGACTCGTCCGCACGACTTGAGCACAGGCCGCAGGGATAGTTGGATAGACTCCCGCCGCGACACCAGCGAGCAATGCCGCGCCGAGCGCTGGACCTTCCTCTATCGCTAAAGGTGTCAGCGGCATTTGGAGTACATCCGCCAACATTTGGCGCCAGAGCGCGCTGCGTACGCCACCACCTGTCGCTCGGAGTTCTCGGATGTCCACTCCAGCAGAACGTAGAACTTCCAGGCTATCGCGCAACGAAAACGCGACACCTTCCATCACAGCGCGATACAGATGGGCACGGGTATGGCGCGCGGTGAGTCCGATCCATCCCCCTCGTGCCTGTGCATCCAGAATTGGAGTCCGTTCGCCCTGGAGATAGGGAAGAAAGATCAAGCCCTCGCTACCAGGAGAGACGGTCGCGGCTGCTGCTGTGATGAGGTCATACTCATTGCGGCCCGAGGCATGGGCGTCGTGCATCTCTGCCGCGCCAAACTGGTCGCGTGCCCAGCGCAAACTGAGCCCGGCGCCTTGTGTCACGCCCATCAGATACCATGCGTCTGGTACCGCGTGATTAAAAGTATGGGCGCGCGGTATTGGTCCACCGCGATCAATCGCTGGCGACGCGCTATAGGCCAGGACCACACCACTGGTGCCGATTGAGACGAGCGCCTGGCCAGGAGTGACAATTCCCGCACCGACAGCAGCGCAGGCGTTGTCGGCACCACCACCAGCTACCGGCAGATCGATGGGTAGGCCGGTCGACGCTGCGACAGCCGAAGTGATGTGCCCGGCGATTGCCGCGGACCCGACGATCGGCGGAAAAAGCGAGGGATCCAGATCAAGCGTTGCCATGACATCAGTCGCCCAAACTCCTTGTGCGATATCGAGTAAGCAGGTGCCTGCAGCATCCGATATCTCACTGGCGGCGACTCCGGTCAACCGCCAGCGCAGATAATCCTTGGGGAGTAGGATGCGTCGAACGTGCGCCCAGGTATCGGGCTCGTGGTTACGCACCCAGAGAATTTTTGGTGCGGTAAACCCGGGCAAAGCGGGATTCCCGACACGTTCAATAAGGTGCTCAGCCCCGACAGTTGCCATCATCTGATCGCATTCCGCCTGCGAGCGGGTATCTGCCCAGATAATGCAGGGTCGGACGGGTTGGCCTTCGCCGTCCAGCAGGACAGCACCATGCATCTGACCAGAGATCGCCAGGCCACGGAGATCCGTTGGTCCGGCGCTAGACAGACAGGCGCGAATCGCCGCGATGGTCGCTGTCCACCAATCCTCCGGGTTCTGCTCTGCCCAGCCGGGAGCAGGGTGTGCAAGTGGATATGCGTGGGTGGCGGTCGCAACAATCTGTCCCTCGCGCGTCGTGAGCACTGCTTTGACCCCTGTCGTTCCCAGGTCCAGACCGAGCAAAGTTTCCATGTCATTCCCCTTCAGCTGCATCCTTCAGCGGACGCCTAACAAAAGTTCGATGACCAGCTGGTCAAGCCGTTCATAAGGCTGTCCGCGTTGTCCCAGGGCGACCCGGTCAAACTGGGCCGCTTTGAGGGCCGAGGCTTTGTCTGGCGAGTAAGTCCCCTGGAATTGGGCCATGGTCCCGTCATCGGCGTGGATCTCGCTCAGGAGGCTTTGAATCTCGGCGTCCTGCGTGAATTGTCGTGCTTTCTCTTTCAAGATTAAGTACGTTCGCATGCAACCGCGAGCAAAAGCTCTGACATCTTCCATATCGGCGGTACGGTAGGCGTGAGCATCGAAGTGGCGGCTACCAGTGTATCCGACCGATTCCAGGAATTGGACCAGGAAGAAAGCCGCTTTTGGATTATGCGCGCCAAACCGGAAATCTTGATCATAGCGGCCACCGGCCTGATCATTCAAATCTATATGGAAGAGCTTGCCAGCATCCCACGCCTGTGCCACAGCATGCAAAAAATTTAAGCCGGACATGTGCTCATGCGCCATCTCCGGATTGACTCCCACCATTTCAGGCTTGTCAAGCGTCTGGATGAACGCCAGCATGGCGCCGACGGTGCTCAGATAGATATCACCGCGTGGTTCATTAGGTTTAGGTTCGAGCGCAAAGCGCAGGTTGTAGCCCTGGTCGGTGGCGTAGTGTGTCAGAAAATTGATAGCCTCCCGATAGCGTTTCAGGCTCTCGACGGGATTCTTCGCTACGTCAGTATCCACGCCTTCGCGACCACCCCAGAAAACGTAAACTTGCGCACCCAGTTCCACGCCCAGATCCATCGCGCGCATCGTCTTTTGTAAAGCATAGGCCCGGATAGCTGGATCATTGGCGGTGAATGCACCATCACGGAAGGCGGGATCACTGAAGAGATTCGTCGTCGCCATCGGCACAACCATACCGGTATCGACGAGGACCTGCTTGAATTCACGGACTATCTGGTCGCGTTCCGCGAGGGTGGCGGTGATTGGCACCAGATCGTTATCGTGGAGATTGACGCCCCAGGCGCCTTCAGCGGCCAGTAACTGGACGATTTGCGCGGGTGTGAGTGTCCCCCGCACAGGCTCGCCAAAGGGATCGCGTCCCACATTCCCCACTGTCCAGAGTCCGAAGGTGAAACGATCTTCGGGTCGCGGTTCAAACATGCTGTACCTCAAGTTCGGATTGATTGGGAGTGCTGCCGGAAAATCCGGATGCCGCCCGGTTTGAGTAGTCTATGACGTTCAGATGCCGCACTCGGGTCATTGGAAAACGCGAGCGCGGCTTACCGCTGCCGTTAGCATTGGCCAGGCCGCTCGTGCCACGATGCAGTCGTGATCGCAGAAAAGTGGATCCTGAAGAGTGGACTGTTTGCCATCGCCCGTCAAGCATCATACAACCCTGGACCTGCGATGCGCCATAATACGCTGGATATCAGGTTGATTTGGCTGATTATCTACAGGTGTCCCCCTAGAACACAGCGTAATCGTGGGTTTGCCCCATCTGGACTACATATTCGCGAGACATAGTTCTGGCTGCATGTTGACTTCTGTAGTAACTGGAAAGACTGAATTCTGGGTTAATGTCTGCTTATTTGGTACTTCTTTCCTGTTGTGCTTAGAGCTGATTGCGACTTCAGCACCGTTCAGAAAAATATCACCTAACTCTTATTCATGAATTTTTTGGGGTGAAAATAAGCCATTATTGAAGAAAATTCATCTGCTAAGGCAAATATTATAGGAATATGATGAAAAGAATATAATTTTCTCATAAAATCATATGAGTAGCATGATTCTAAAACCGTTCGGTTCTCTCATGTTCTCGAATACAGTACGCGACAGTCGGTTGAGCGTCTGATATAATAGCCACGATTTATGTCTGCGACACCCCATTCCTCAGTGTGTCCAGAGCCACCGATACGGACAACGTTACAGAAGAGGTCTAGAACATGTCAATCAAAGATACAGAAGCCACACTTCCTCGCACCGCACTTGTAAAAACGCCTCCACAACGCAAGCTGGTCCTTATCGTAGGGATGGCGAGCATCATTGTATTGGTGGCTGTTCTCGGTGGAATCTACATATTCCGTCCGAGTGGTGGTACGTCGGGGGTTAATCCAACCGCAGTGCTCGGCTATAAAGGAAATAATTCACGAGATGGAGCTTTTACCCACGAAACAACTTTGAATACGAATAATGTCAATCCATTTCAGTTTGGGAAATTGGCATCATTACCAATCGACGGGAAAGCCTATGCCCAACCATTATTTATGCCTGACGTCAAAACTCCGGCTGGTAAAATGAATCTTGTGTTTGTAGCCACCGAACATGATAGTGTCTATGCGTTCAATGCGGATACGTTGTCTCCCACACCAATCTGGCATACCTCCTTCCTGATCAATGGTGCTACCACCCCGACCCCGGATGAGGTGCGATCCGGTGACACTGTACCAGAGATTGGTATTACAGGCACGCCCGCGATCGATCCAATTTCGGGCACACTCTTTGTCAGTGCGATGACGAAAGAGAATGGGACATACATTCACCGCATTCATGCATTAAATATCGCAACCGGTCAGGAACAACCGAATAGCCCAGTGATTGTTGCGGCATCGGTACCAGGGTATGGTGGCGATGGGGATGGAAATGGATTAGTAACCTTCAATGCGATTGATGCGAATCAACGCCCTGGTCTGCTCTACTTGAACGGAGTCGTATATGTTGGATACGCGTCATTCAGTGACATGCCTCCATACCATGGGTGGGTGTTGGCATATGATGCGAAAACTTTGAAATTGCTGCATGCGTTCGTCACCTCGCCGAACAGTAAAGAAGGTGCTGGCATCTGGATGAGCGGTGCTGCCTTCTCAGTTGATCCTGCGGATAATAGTATCTTTTTTACGACGGGCAATGGTGATTCGTTCAACCTCAGTGCAGGCGGTGATGAGGGCTCGCAGACTACCTATCGTCTCAGTACACCGAATCTGAAACCTATCGATTATTTCGCTCCATATAACGCCGACTGCCTGAATCAGATTAATTCTGAAGTAGGTTCATCAGGTGTCATCGTTTTGCCACCTCAGCCTGGCCCTCATCCAAATTTAGTGGTCACCAGTGGCAAAGAGGGACGCATCTATGTCATGGATCGAAATAATCTAGGCGGATTTACCTACACACCCGATGCATGCAGCAACCCTGGCGCGACCAATATTGATAAAGTCGTGCAGGAATTCTTGCCATCGACTGTACCAGGTGGAATCTATGGGACGCCCGCATTTTGGCAAGGGCCAAAAAACGGTAACTTATATATTCAAGGCACTGACGGTACATTGCATGCCTTCACGATGACCAACGGCCAACTCTCCGCGCAACCGACCTCGGAATCTCCCGAGATTTTCACTTTCCCAGGTGGCAATCCAAGTGTCTCAAGCAGTGGAACCACCGCGAGTACCGGGATTGTCTGGTTGATTGCTCCGGCGGCTGTTTGTGCGACGACAACTAACCCTAATTGCGTACCATCAGATAGCGTCTCCTTGAGAGCGTATGATGCCTCGAATCTGGCTCATGAGCTATATACTTCCGCGGATGTCCCGAAACGCGATACACCAGGTGGTGATTATGTTAAATTCACCGTTCCGATGGTCGCGCAAGGCAAGGTTTATATGGGCACCACGAAGACCTTAGATGTCTATGGTGAGTTACCCGCGGCCCAAGCGACGCCTACGCCGCAAGGGGGCATCCATTTCACTGCACCGCCACAGGCCCCAGATCAAATGACTAATCCAGGGCCAAATAATATCGGAATCACCAACGATGCAACTGTGGGTACGAAAAACTATCAGGGAAACTTTGATGGCAGTAATGCCTCATATTCCCAGCAAGCCTTAGCAGCAGCGGGATTCGTGGCAGGCCAACCAGTGACTGTCAACGGGGTACGATTTATCTGGCCAAAGCAAGGGCAAGGTGTCAATGATAACTGGCAAGCGGATGGTCAAACAATTACAGCATACACCATTCCCAAGGCGACAACTATAGGCTTCCTCGGTGCTTCAGTAGGCGACCAATCGGATGGGATTGCCAAGTTAACGTATACCGATAACACATCTGTCAGTTATGAATTGACATTCAATGACTGGCAGCTGGGCGGTGGCGATCAACCCCTTGTTCCAAGTACGTCGATTGCAGCGACATTGCCCTACTATAATTCAGCGCAAGGCAAAGCGACGGATTTGAAGACGTATGTCTTCTTTACGAGCTTTAAGCTTGATCCAACCAAGACACTTGCAAAGATTCAGTTACCTCCGTACGCTAGCTCGAAGACCATTCATATCTTTGCGGTTGGCTATAGCGCCGCTCAGACGCAGACCCATTTCGCTCCTGCGGGTTCTACCCCTGCCTATGCCCGTAATTTTGCGAGCATGCAATATTTACAACCAAATGGCACGGGTATTTCATTAGCGAATGGTCGGTTACGCTTGACCGACGGCAATCCAGAAGAGACGACAAGCGTTTTTTATACGACGCGCGTCGATGTTTCGAATTTCACGACGAATTTCCAATTTCAAGATACCGCAGCGACGGCAGATGGCTTCGCCTTCGTCATTCAGAATAGTGGTCAGGGACTCGAGACTTTCTCGGAAGGCGGAAGCATGCTCGGCTATGGTGGAGTCGGGAGCAGTGTTGGCATTAAGTTTGATCTTTATGACAACAATACCGACAATCAGACAACCTCAACTGGAATGTATCTTGATGGGATCTGGCCGAACCATCCAGAGGTGGCATTGCCTGGCTTGAATTTCCACAGCGGTCACATCTTCAATGTACAGATAAGTTACAGTGGCGTTACTCTTGTGGTAGTGATTACCGATACTATCACTAAAGTATCCGCTACGCAGTCGTATACGGTCGATATCCCTGCAAATACTCACGATAAGATGGCGTATGTGGGGTTTACAGCGGCATCTGGTGGTGGGACGGCAATCCAGGATATTTTGAATTGGACGTACACAGTCGGTAATGCGACCACCCCCCAATTCCCCAATTTTCAGGAAGGATTTCAGGCCAAAAGCGGTTTGCAATTTAACGGCGATCCGCTGATTCTCACAGGCTTTCGGATGCGGTTGACGGATACCCCGAAGCAACATGACAGCGTCTTTTATAGTGTACCTGTGCCTGTCGATGCTTTCAACACACAATTTGCTTTCACGAATCAACCAGGGCAGGACGGTGGCTTTGCCTTTGTGTTGCAGAACACTGGTGTGAATGCCATTGGGCAAGGTGGTAGCGGATTAGGTGCGGCAGGTATTGGGAAAAGTATCATTATCCCCTTCACGCCGTCAGGTACAGGTGAATTTTCGAATGGCGCCCAACCGACTCGTTTGACGGCCTTCACCAACGGGTTAGATCTCAACAGTGGCGATACCTTCATGGCTAATCTGAGTTATGATGGTAAAACACTGGCGGTCAAAGTGACTGATGAGAAAACCAGCGCATCCGCCCAACAGCAATACACACTCGATATTCCTGGTACAGTTGGGAGTAAGACTGCCTACATTGGCTTTACCTCCGCGGCCAATGCCAACGGGGGAACGCAGGAAATTCTTTCCTGGGTGTATGGACAAGGCGCGGCGAGCTCGGCCGATCCGAACTTCCCCCAAGGGTTCTCGACAAGTAGCGGTCTGCAATTTAACGGGGGTGGTGCGAGCTATGCTGGGACGAACCTCCAATTGACAGATGGTAAGAACTTTGAATCGACAAGTGCTTACTTTCCGCAAAAAGTTGGAGTGACTGGTTTTACAACGCAGTTTACCTACCAGGCAACAAATCCACAGGATGGGGGCATTACCTTCGTCATCGAGAACAGTGGGACAAATGCGCTCGGCCCACAAGGCGCTGCACTGGGTTATCAGGGTATCAAGCCAAGCGTTGCTTTCGCTCTCACCTTGTGGGATCCAAATAAGCAAGCGCCTGCTTCTATGATTGGTGTGTTTACCAATGGTGTGAGCCCTGTTCAACTGCAAGCTGCACCCGGCGGTCTCGATTTCCACACTGGAGATCCCTTCCTGGTGAATCTGACCTATGCGAGTAAGACATTGACTGTAAAAATTACGGATATGGTGACGAAAGCGACTGGTCAGGCCAGCTTTCCAATTGATATAGCCTCCACAGTTGGCGGTAATACCGCATATGTGGGCTTTACGGCAGCAACAGGTGATCACTCGGCAATCCAGAATATCCAAAACTGGACCTATGTCGAGCACTGAGCTGACTGATCCATTGGATTTGTGCTAGGTACGAGATTGGCGAAGTGGCTGCTGACAACAACCTGTGAGAAGCGTCTGGCATATTCACCCATGGAGAAATGAGGTGGAACCATGTCTTACGCACCGTCCAGCAGCCCACATCCGCCGACACCGGCGATCAGCGATGTCTTGCGCGGTTTACCCCAGATGTATTGGCGCGTCCTGACGCACCCAGCTCCCGCGACCTTCGTTGTCGAGAGTCAGTGGGCGAGTTGGCGAGTGATCTGGATACAACTCGCCACGTGGGGAATCCTGAGCGGGGTCCTGGGGTTTTTCGCGCGACTCATGCAGCCAATTCCGACGATCGGTTTCGATCACGGCGTGTTGCGCGTTGGGAGCCAGGTCACATACCCTGTCAATCCCGCTACTGCGTTGGGAAATATCTTCTGGGTCCCACTGGGGTTCCTCTTTGTCATGGGGATCATCTATTTGCTAGCCCACGCTCTGGGTGGACAGGGCTCATATATGGTCCAGGTCTATGTGTCGTTGTTGTTCGCTGTGCCGCTTGGTCTGGCGGGGACGGTCCTGGGGGTCGTGCCCTTTACAGGGCTGGTGACCTTCGCTCTCTCCATTTATGGCATCGTCTTACAGGTGCAGGCGGTGATGGGTGTGCATCGGCTTAATGGTGGCGCCGCTTCGCTGGCGATCTTCCTCCCCATTGTCTTGTTGATAGTGCTGGCGGTCCTGCTCGCGCTGACCATTGCCGGATTCGTGCTCTTCATACTCGGTCTGACGAGATGACTGGCCGTCGATACCACCCCTGCTGGCATGCACCCATCAATGAAGGCACCATACACCTTGCTTGGCGGGGTGTGGTACGATAGCGATGAAGCATCGTGACGTACTATGAGGAGAATCACCGCGCATGCGAGTGTTGGTTACGGGTGGGGCTGGCTATATCGGCAGCGTCATCGTCGAAGAATTGCTCAATGCTGGCCATCAGGCGATCGTCTATGATTCGCTGGTCCATGGGCATCTGGATGCGTTGCATGAAGGCGCGCGATTCGTCCGCGGCGCGATTCAGGATCGCCAGATGCTCGTCAATGCCTTACGTGATAACTCAGTCGAGGCAGTCGTACATATGGCAGCATTCATCGAAGCTGGCGAATCCGTACGCGATCCGGCGTTATTTTTTCAAAACAACACGATGGGTGCGCTCCAGGTCATACAAGCGATGATCGAGACTGGCGTGAAGCGCCTTGTTTTCTCGTCGACCGCTGCGCTCTATGGTGACCCTGAGCACCTGCCGATCGCTGAAGATGATATAGTAGCGCCCACCAATCCCTATGGTGAATCGAAGCGGCTGGTCGAGCAGATGCTGCGGTGGATTGCCCCCGCCAATGGGATTGCGGTTACGTCGCTACGTTATTTTAACGCCGCTGGCGCTACCGAGCGCAACGGCGAAGATCATGATCCTGAGACCCACCTGATTCCGTTGGTGTTGCGCGCGGCGATCAGTGGCAACCCGGTCTCGATTTTTGGTACAGATTACCCCACACCGGATGGCACGTGTGTCCGCGATTATATCCATGTGCTGGATCTAGCGCAGGCTCACTTGTTGGCGTTACAGAGCGCAGTGCCAGGCCTTACCATTTATAATGTGGGGAACGGCAATGGCTACAGTGTCCGTGAGGTGATTCAATCGGTAGCAAGGGTCTCTGGTAAAACCCTGCAGATTATCGAGCATCCTCGCCGACCCGGCGATCAGATTGCGACCGTGGCAAGCTCGGCAAAGATTCGCGCGGAGCTTGGCTGGCAACCGCGCTATGCCGCAATCGATGATATCATTGGTAGTGCCTGGCGGTGGCGCGTCGGGCACCCGCATGGGTACGCACGGTGAGGAACGCCACATGCGTCTCTTGATCTGGCATGTCGATCATTTCGCATCACACCCAGGACAGCGCGGTCGTTCGCCCATCCGCGATGATCCCCCCTGGTCCGTCGAGATCAGCGAGGGCCTGCTGGTGTACGCAGCAGCTGAACCAGCCGATGCGGCTGATGTTGCCGCTGCCGGAGAGCGGACTGCGGCGGCAATCCTGAAAGTTGCCCGG
This sequence comes from Ktedonobacteria bacterium, assembly GCA_027459705.1. GTDB lineage: Bacteria > Chloroflexota > Ktedonobacteria > Ktedonobacterales > JACDGC01 > DAIDHM01. The sequence continues at coordinate 16,942 of DAIDHM010000158.1, forward strand.
CAACTGAAAGCTACCACGGTCGTATTGCATTCCTTCGCGCATCTATTTGGCGAGCTCGCGCCACCGGATAGCGCGCGTGCCGTCCTTGCCGCCGCGCGTGAGCGTCTGCTAGCTGCTGATCTCAGTTGCTATGAGACTCCATTTGGCTGGTTTAATACGTTGGATATACAGGCCAAGGGGCATCCTATTTCACGGATTGCGCGAATTGTCTGAGAGGAGTATGTCGTTGCTCAAGTGGCCACAGTTTCGCGATGGCTGGGAGTATGTCGCGCTCGCCTGCGTTCTTATGCTGAGCCTCTTTGGCTGTGCATCGGCCTATCTCATCATGAACAGGCAATCTACGGTCCAACTTTTTATTACTCATGATGCGGCACAACCACAGACAGATCGTATCATCTTAAAAGAAATTACGCTTGGTCTGGGTAGTGGGACAGATCTGACCTGTGATGGAGCTTCATTCAAACATGGCTTTCCCGTGCAACCGCTGTATGTGGGGATCGGCCGCTATGTGGATGTACCTGCTCTGTCGCCTGGCCAGCATTATCACTGTGTTTTCAGCTCATTTGGGGCCACCAGGTCGCTGGATATTCCTGCCATGTTGGTGCCTGTCTCGAAGATCCTTGTTCCAACGAGCAGTGCTCACGTGCCCCTCACACAACAACTGCAAGTTGAGTTCGACAATTGTGGCGTTAACAGTGGGATCTGGGGCAGCTTTGCGACTGATGCGAGTGGGCATACGGTCGTCAGCACGAGTGGCGGCTGCGGCCCAACAGGCAACATCGACACCTTCTCGCAGCGATCTCTGGTGGGCCTCACTCCCGGTCCAGGGTCCATTACCACGATAAATCAGACGATAGTGGATTTCGCCAATACCGGCTGGCATAACGTTAGCGTTATCTACGGTGGAGCGTATTCGATCCCTGTCACCTGGGTGTGAGTAGCGTTTGCTCGACTGGGGCGTAGGTTCTTCCTTTCCAGTCCAGATGTCCATTGATGCCCCATCGCAACGAATTCAGCGTAATGGCGCATTGTGTTGCTGCAGCGACTGGCTGCAGCAATACCGCGAACCATGCTCCCGGCGTGCGTAAATCATTGCAAGGTGCACCAAATATAGCCAGGATGAGGACACGCAAGATGACAGCGGCCAGATAGGCGAGGAACCAGGGCAGCGCGGTGGTCAAATGATCAGCGAAAAAGGCAATGATGCAGATGAACGGTGGTATGACAAAGATGAGACCAAGCGCAAACACAGCAATCCCGACGGCGAGGGGCGAGCGGCCGTAGAAATCATATTGATTCTTGGAGAATCCGCGCCAGATCGCACTGATAGCCGAGTTATGCGCTGTTGGTGGATACATGCGGCATTGGACGGCACTCGCGCCATCCACCAGATCAGTCCGCCACCCGTGCGACTTCGCGCGCCGCGCAAGTTGCACATCGTCGAGCACCTGGTCGCGGACAGCGGCATGTCCGCCGATGTTGTGATATGTGGCGCGACGGAAACAGAGGAATTGTCCGATACCCGCCGAGAGACTGGGTTCGGGACGACGCGAAACTAACATGACTGGCAACAACATCAGGATATTCAGCGGCAATAATGGCATGAGGATCTGTTCGGCCAAGGTTCCCGCACGCTGACGGGGCAGCACCGAGAGCAGATCCAGGTGCTGTTGCTCCATGAGCGCCAAAGCGTTGGTGATGGATTGCGAACCATGGACCGTATCTGCGTCGGTGAAGAGCAGATAATCAGCAGGCATCTGCACATCATCAAGCGCCCACTTCGCTAACTGCTGGCAGGCATGGCATTTGCCCAGCCAACCGGCAGGGAGCGGCGCGCCAGTGAGTAGATGCAGCCGTCCAGCGCGATCTCCTTCCGCAAGCCGCGCCACGATCGCAGCGGTCTCGTCACTGGACTGGTCATCCAGAACCGCGATCATCAGATTCGGATAGTCCTGTGCGAGCAGTGAGACGAGACAACGCTCGATGTTCTCGGCTTCGTCACGCGCTGGGATGAGGACTGCGACACGCGGCCACGCGGATACGCGCCTGGCACCCATCCCCGATCGTGGCGCGGGGCGCCAGCGGTCGAGCCGACGAATGGTCATGCAATTGATGATCAATTGCATGGTCAGGGAGGCAACAACGGCGAGTGTTATCCAGCCGCCGATGTTGACTAATCGCCATATGACCTGCCACATCATCCACCCCAATCCGCCCCAACGCTCTCCCCTGGGTGGATGGTCCACTGTCAACGGAACCCAAGATGTGTGCGGGGAACAATAGTCTCTCTGCGCGCCATAGCTAACAGTAGATTATGGCGCATGAGGCAGGTTTCAGTGCCTACCCGTGACCAGTTCAGATTGTACCTGGTCCAGAGTCCGGATTCCAGTGTCTGTAGCTTTCAATCCGCTCTCTCAGCCATGTGCGCTCTCGCCCTCCAACGCTGGTTGTGGTACAGGTACCGGAGTTGGTGGAGGAGCATCGGCATGGGTACCCCGTAGCATTACGATGGCATAGATGCCGCCGAGGATCAGGAGGAGTGCCGACACGCTGAAAATGGTATCGAAGGTGCCGAAGTGCATGCCCAGCGCCTGGGCATGAAAATTAGCTAAGACAGAGCTGGCGAGCGATCCGGCGATGACAATGGAGATCAGTGAGGAGAACTGAATCGCAGGATTCAGGATGCTCACCACTCTGCCGATCATTTCACGCGGTGCGGCATTGAGAATCATTGGACCGATTGCCGAGTTGAGTGCTGATTGCCCCACGCCGAAGAGCACCACCAGGAATATCGCAAGAGCGAATGAAGTTTGGCGTGTGAAGAGTAAGAAGATTATTCCAACGAACAGAAACGATCCGGTAAAGAGGCGCGTTATGCCGATTGGGCGTGCGAAAATACTCAACAGGATAGCGCCGATAATCGCCCCGATACCAAATGCCGCAGCCACGAAACCAACATAACTCGCGCTGGTATGCAGATTTTGCGTTACGAAGAAGACGCTTAGCCCGTTGAAGGCCCCAGTGCCAAACGATGCGATGATGCCTGCTATAGTCACAGTCCGGATAACCCGGTTGGTGAAAGTGATCCGTAAGCCAGCTCGGAATTCCTTGCCAAAACTGGGCTTTTCTCCGGGTGCGACACTGGATGCCGCTTGGGGAGCCCGCACCAGGGTAATACAGAGAAAAGAGAGCACGAAGGAGAGCGCATTGATGAGGAGCGCCCAGCGGACGCCGAAGGCAAAAAGCAGTGGTGATGCCAATGGTGGGCCAATGATCATTGCCAGTGCCATCGAGAACTGCGCTAGTCCACTGGCCTGTCCGCGATACTCAGGGACGACAACATCACCAATCAGTGCCAGTCGCGCGGGGTTAAAGAATTGGGAGCAGATTGTCGCGAGCAAGACGACAATGTAGATGGTAACGAGTTTGATCAGTGGCGTGAGTTCGAATGGCAGAGGGACCAGACCTGAGATGAAAAGCAGGGTAGCAACGAGGAAGGCGCGTAAGAGATCCATCCGTAGCATGAGACCGCGTTTATTCCACCGATCGACAAAGACCCCAGCGATTGGACCCACGATAAACGAAGGCACCAAGACACAGACCGGAAGGAGTGCGACAGCGAAAGGCGCCCAACTCTGTGGTTTGCCATCAGGTCCAAGCGCAATGATAGTGCTGATCCAGAGAATGAGCGTTAAGTCAAATACTTCATCGCCAATCAGCGAGATAGCCTGCCCAAACCAGAGTAAACCATAATTACGATTGATGAAGATGCCGGTGCGGGGTTCGCGGGGGGCAGTCGCGTCTGTCACAGTGACCTCCTCATGTCACACCTTGCGGGAATGGCTCGCCTGGTGCGTGCAACGAGATTGCTTAATTCGCTGGTCGTGTGAAATTGTGGGTATCGCGGGCGGCTTTGCGTAAGCGTTGCAACGTGGCCTGGGCGTTTTGGTCGCGAGGATCCACCTGGATGGCATATTCCGCCTCGCGGAGGGCCTCCTGCATGCGTCCTTGCCGTTCATAGACCTGAGCAAGTAGGTGACGCGCGACTGGGAGCGCATTGTTGAGCCGTAGCGCCGTGACGAAGGCGAGTTCAGCGTCCTTCAGACGCCCCAGTCGCAGCGCCAGTTGGCCATAGGCCATATGGGCGGGAACATACTGTGGCGCAAGTCGAACAGCTTCCGCGAAATGCTGGCGAGCGAGCTCATCTTGCTGAGTCTGCTCCAGACACATACCAAGTAGACGATGCGCCTCGAAATCGGTGGGATTGATCTGTAATGATTGCTGGTATGCTGTCATCGCTTCCAATGGTTTGCGGAGCAAAAAGAGATACACATCGCCGATGAGCCGATGGGTCTCGAAATCATTTGGAGTGATGCGCAACGACTCCGTATAGGCCTGAAGCGCGCGATTTGGGTCCGGTGGTTGGGACCGCGCGAAGACGAGGCCGAGCATTTTGTGGGTCTGCGCATTCTGCTTATCATTATCAACCGCGCGACGCGCGTACTTCATGGCCTCTTGCCAGTGACCCGCATCGAGAGCTTGCCTTGATTGGATGATAGCTTCTTCCGCTCGCTGTAAGGGCCGTGAGATCGAGCGCGAAGGCGTCATGGTTGTCACCATACCGGAGTTGGGTGTGATCAATTGGGTGGGGGGAATATAAGGTGGCAACGCCTGAATCGCTCGATTCATCGCGCCGGCGGTTTGCCAGCGATCGAAGGGACGCGGCATCAGCGCTCGCATGATGATTTGCTCGAACTGGGGGGTCACGTCGGGACGGAAAGAGCGTATCATCGGGAAATCGAAGACAGTTGGTTTGTTCTGGGCCGGATCATGATGGGTGAGGAGGCGATGGAGCGTTGCGCCCAGTGAATAGATATCGCTGGCTCGTTCAGGATGCCCTTGCATCTGTTCAGGGGCCGCGAAACCAAAAGTGACGATGACGGTTGACTCATTTTGCGCGCGCAGATAACGCGCAATGCCAAAATCTATGAGACGAACCCGATCGTCAATACCTACCATGACGTTCGCTGGTTTGAGATCGCGGAAGATGATGTTCTGATGATGTAGATAGCTCAAAACCTCACAGATCTGTGAGGCCCAATTGCGGACGCGTGGTTCTGGGAGGCCGTGCGGCCCATCTTCATCCAGCACTTGCGCCAGATTGCGACCTTGCACAAAATCCATGACGAGGTAATAGCGATTATTTTCTTCGAACGAATCGCGGACCCTGGGAATCGCCTGATGGTTGAGGTCATGCAGCAAACTCGCCTCACGTCTGAACCATTCAACGGCCTGCTCCCGATCTTTTTGTTCGGTGAATGAGTCGAGCATCTCTTTGATGGCGCATGGCCGCTGTAGATGCTGGTCGATGCCTTGATAGACTGCGCCCATACCTCCCAGCGCGACCACCCGCACAATCTGATAACGGTTCTTGCCGATCATGGTGCCCGGTGTCAAGCGTGGGGCAGCGTGGGTCTGCTCGATCTGTGTGCCAAGTTCATACTCTGGCGCGCCGTAATTTTTGGCCTCCGGCGCACCGGGATAACCGGCCGCTCCGACAGCAGGGCCAATGACAGCGACCGGTATCGCAAGGGGATTTTGGCAATTGACGCAGCGGACGGCCTCATCTGTATTCACTGTTTGGCATACCGGACAAACGCGCATGGACGTGGCCTCCCGCTTCAGAACAAAGAGCTAGGCATGAATGGTCTCGAATGTGGTCCTGTGGCCTTTCGCAGACTTTAGGCGCATTATAACATACTCGAGGAGTGCCTGCCCCGACTCTGTTGCGCCACTGTTTCCATAGCATGGCGGGATCCATTTGATCACAGGCAGGTGTGTTGATAACTGGCCACGCACTGAGCAGCGATGGGCCAGGGTCATATTTCAAACGTATGAGCGGTTGCTTCGATAACAAGCATAATCTCATCAATGTCGAACGGCTTCTTGACAAGTGGCACCTGTAACTTCTGCAGCACTTGTGTATCCTCGTCCGTGAAATAAGGATTGCGGGCCGTGAGTAAGATGAAACGTACTGCATGGGGGACCTGGTGGGTTGCTGCATAGCAACGCATGACTTCGAATCCCGACATCTGTGGCATCGTGAGGTCGAGTAATACAATCGTCGGTGTATCACAAGCATTCACATAATCAAGTGTTTGCATGCCATTCGTTGTCTCTAAAATACTGTAGTTGGCGTTCCCTAATAGATAGTGCAGGGAAGCGCGAATATCATCATCATCATCCGCAATCACTACGGTAATGGCATCAGACGAGTTTGGTGCATTATCGAGCATGATTGATCCCCCTTCGCGCTTGTCTCGCGCAGATCCAGGTGCTGGTAGACAGCAATGACTGGTTCGAGGCACTGCTGCATCCCAATAACGCATCGGTGTGAGTCAATGGAATGCTGGCGGGATTATTGCTACGGTCGTTGCTGATTGGTATGCGCCCAACTGACACCGTTATCGTAGCATATTCATGTTGCGTTCGCTAGGTCAGCGCTCAAATGAGCTTCCTCTTTGCAAAGATCCGAGCAAGCCTCTGCTTTCTGATTTTTCTACATCTCAGCAAGTTATTAGCTTTCACCTATACGGTAAGATATGAAATTTACAGTAATGGTACAATACTCGACGCGAAGGTCGCTATTTTATGGCAACACGCCTGGTTCGGAGGTCATTCGTGAACGTAGGTTGGCAGGACATTGCCCAGCGCCGCGGGCAGATGGTCCGCGCACTTCGAGCGGATTCCTCCTCGAACATGCCCGGCTTACAGGTCAACCAGCGTGTACGTAACACATTATGTCGGTCTGCGAGTATGCTGAAGACCTTGAACTATGCCCTTCGGTGGTGCTGTTCCCTGCGCATCCTGCTCATCGGCCTATGGGTCGGCAGTGTGCTGTGTTGGTTGACTCTCAGCGCTCCGCCTGCCTATGCCTCCGCACTGGATGGCCCTTTTCAGATCCAGATGTCTGGCCAGGTGACCTCGTCACATGCACAAAGCGCGGGCGCGTCAGGCCACAGCGTGACCGCGACAATCAACCTCCAGACGACGCAAGGCGAATATCCGGCGGTGATGTTGCAATTGGACATTTTGGAACAGATCAACCTGCGCGGCAGTGGGACGTTGACTGGCACGGCACAACTCAGCGATCTGTTGCAACGTACCCAGATCTTCACGGCCCAGACCCGCGGTACCATTACCACCTCGAATAAGCTGACCACGGCTACCTATACGATCGTGAATCCAGTCACCAGCACTGGTCATGGCGGGACACTGCACTGGCAGGGGGCATGGCAAGGCAATCAATTAGGGACATTGAATGCTACTGCCCAGGGCACACTGATCTTACCTACCGGTCTGCCAGCGGATATCATGACCTCCGTCTGGCCGACGACACCCGATCACACGTCTGCCGATCCCTCGCTCTGGTATGTGACACGCGGCGCGGCTTCCGCCGCGTATGTACTGCTCATTGTGACGACGTTGCTCGGGATGGGAATCAGTACTCAGGCATTTGATAGCGTTGCACAGAGGTGGCGAGTCCTGGACCTCCATCAGGTGTTGACGATCATGCTGTGGGCGTTGGTGCTATTGCATCTGGTTACGTTGCTTTTCGATCCATTTCTGCCGTTTACGTTCCTGCAGTTGATCTGGCCATTTTA
>DAIDHM010000187.1 GCA_027459705.1 Ktedonobacteria bacterium
CATCCGGCGGGGCATCGAGGGGTCAATGGAGTTCTGATACTCGATGTGCAGCAGACAGCGGATCGATTCGACCTCGCCGAGAAAGACGCTATCGAGGCGGAGCGCGACGGGGGGAACGAGTTCGGTCTGGAAGGGGATGAGCGTGGGGCTGATGGAGGGAAGGGCGAGGCGCAGCAGGGCGAGCAGGACATTGCGGGGTAGGCCTTTCCAGAGTTTGTCATAGGGTTGGTCGGGCATCGTCACGCCTCCTTAGGGGGCTATACGGGACATCGCCACAGACTCCTCCAGTATATCGCAAGATGCCTGTACAGCGTGGGCGGGCGGGGGCGCACGGGATGCATACCATGGCAGCGCGCCCATGGCAGCGCGCCCATGGCAGCGCGCCCATGGCAGCCCGCCCATGGCAACCCGCCCATGGTAGGCCGCCCATGGTAGCCCGCCCATGGCAACCCGCCCATGGTAGGCCGCCCATGGTAGGCCGCCCATGGCAGCGCGCCCATGGCAGGCCGCCCATGGCAGGCCGCCCATGGGCAGGCCGCCCATGAATGAATTCATGGTCTAGTTGTACGAAATCGGTTGAAACCGATTGTTGCCGTATGTGGGCGGTGGGGGGCGACGGTGTTGCCCATGGGGGGAGAACATGCTATGGGTGGAGGCGCGTGGGGAGCGCGGGCGAACACATTCGTACCTGCGGGCCTTCGGGCCATCTTCTTCGCGTGTTGCCGCGCGATTTCCTCCGGCGTATGGGTAATTTTTCTCCCAGGACTTTCGCCTCATCTCTGTCAGCTCGGCTGACCTGGCGGGCGGTGGGGAAGCGTGGGGCGCGGGCGCGTCGGCGGATGGATCGGCCTGGGGCGCGGCGTTGCGGCGGGCAGCGCGCGGAGCGATTGGCCGCGCAACGTTGCACAGGCATGACGGGTAACAGACGATTGTAGGGCCAAAATGCCCTGATCCGAATGATTTGGTTGGGCCGTTATGATGAATGTAGCCATCTTACTCGGGCAGAGATGCCGGGGCGGATGGCGGCGAACCCGGCGCGGGAAGCGCCGGCCAGACCCGCGTGAAGAGAGACGTGTCCATGTGCGGCGCGGGTGCACGAAAAAAGAACCGAGTCATGGATAGGATGGGTTGGCGCGACTGGCGCGTCTGGCGAACAGGGGAACGCTGGATGGGCGCGGAAGAGCCAATGCATGAAGGACCGCCGCTTACGCGGCGAATAGGAAGGAACTTCCTCGTGGAACTGTACAACACCTCCGAGAACGCGGCCAGTACGGGTCGAAAAACGTTCCTCGTCCGTGTGGCGATGGCGATCGGCGCGCTGCTGATGCTGGGCGTCACCGTCGGGGCGATGGTTTTCCGCACCTACGCGGCCCCCTCCCCCTTTGTCTCGTTGCCGGACTCGGTAGCGCCGCAGGTGGCGTCAGCCAAGCTTGTGGGTCCCACCGCAACGAATCAGCAAATTCAGCTTAGCCTCTCCTTGCGCAGCAAGAATGAGGCGGGCTTGCGTGATTACGCCTCGCAGGTGGCACAGCCGAAATCCAAGCTGTACCATCAATACCTGACGCCCAGCGAATACGCGCAGATCTTCGGCGCGGATCCCACGGCGCTCGCGACGACCGAGAAATTCATGCAGAGCAATGGCTTCCGCCTGGGCTATGTCGCCAGCGGCGGACTTCTGCTGAACTTCACGGGCACGGTGGCACAGGCCGAGGCCGCCTTCCACGTGCACATCAACAACTACACTTTGAACGGCAAGACGTTCTACGCCAACGCGGATGCCGCGCGCATCCCCACGGCGCTGGGCACCCAGCTCTTCAACGTCGCCGGCCTGGAAGACGCGCGTCAGTTCCACCCGTCGATCGCGACGAGCCCACTGACCGCGACGACCACCAAGACGGTGAAGCCGAACACGTCGGTGACCTGCCCATCAGCGCCGACAGAAGGTACGGCAATTGCCGGTGCGACCTTCCCATTTACTGGCGGCTTGCGTACTCAGGATCTGCAGTCGGTATACAACTTCCCTACATATAGCGCCAATAGCCCTGGCTCTGGCGTCTGGGCGGGCCTGATCGAATTCGACGGTTACCAGGTCGCAGACCTGCAGCAGTACGAGATCTGCGCTGGCATCAACGCCACCATCCAGGCGGCGACTGGTACCAGCCCTTCGAGCAGCAGCCCGTTCATCATCAACCAGAACCTGGCATCGGGCGTCTCGTCGCTGCCAGCGGCGGGATCGAACTATGGCACGGCGATGACTCCTGGCGCCGCGGCAGTCGCGGTGTCGGGCGACATCGAGACGTTGCTCGGTCTGACGCCATATCTCTCACATCTGACGGTCTATCAGAATAACCCGACGCCGCAGGGTATGCTCGTGGCGCTCTCGACGGCCGCCAACCAGGATGCCGTCCAGTCGCTGGGCATCACCTGGGGCATGTGCGAGTCCGATGTCGGCTTCGCCAACGCCTCGGCGGAAGAATACTTCTTCATGCAGATGGCGCTGCAGGGCCAGTCGGCCTACGCCGCGACCGGCAACTATGGCCTCTATGCCTGCCTGGGCGATGGCAATGTCTTCCGCGCCATGAACTTCGCCGCGCAGGATCCCGCATCGGATCCGTTTGTCACCGCCGTTGGTGGCACACAGTTGGCCCTCGGTTCTGCTGCTGCCCCATTCACCTATGGTGCTGAGCAGCCATGGAACAACTATTCGACCGGCGCAATGCCGAATACTGGTTCAACGGCACCCACGTACGGTCAGGGATTCGCGGGCGGTGCTGGTGGCGCTGGCATCAGTGAATTCTGGGGTGCGCCAACATGGCAGACTAGTTCAAATGCGGCCACTGGAATAGTAGGTCCATCTGGTACAGCAGGAACCCTGCTTTATGACACGCACACTGGAATCCGGGGCACGACCCTCTCCGCATACAATCTGAATAACGGGGGAGCAAACTCCACTGTCATGGCGGCGCGTGTTGTACCCGATGTCTCAGCGGTTGCCGATCCGATCAATTCACCGGTGTATGTCTACTGCCAGGTAGGATCGACGCCCTGTGTATCCGGTACAACTACCTTCACGACAGTGGGTGGCACTGGGATCGCGACTGCAATCTGGACAGCGGTCGGTGTCTTATCTGCACAGCTGTCAGGCGGAACGAATCGCATCGGCCTGGCTGCCCCAAGTTTGTACACGCTGTACGGTACAGACCTGAACAACTCTGGTACTGCAGCGAGTAAACTGATCTCGTTGACCATTGGTGGAGTAACTCCAAAATTTGGTGACTATGTCCTCCAAACTGGTGCTGCTGCAGCCTTGGCTGCATTGAACGCAGCTACAGGCTTCAACTATGCTAACGGTACAGCGGGCTTCACATACGTACTACACGACTCGGTACCATTGACCGCTGCAGCTACAACCTACCAGAGTAGCTTCCCGCAGTTGTCGACAGCAGCCTTTCAGCAGCCTTCGACAGGTGGATCTACTGCCCTATATGGTGATGCCGCTGGTTTCGCGGTCAAAGGAAATGTGGTTGGTACTCCCGCCACCAACGTATACACATCGGGTTACAATGCCTTGACTGGCTTGGGTAGCCCGAATGCTGGCGCGATTACGAGTTTGACCACTGCAACCGCAGGTATTGCCGCATATCTTGCGGCCCAAGCTCGTGTAGCGATCCCGCGTGTGTACATGGTGGCGCAGGCACAGTCGAGCAGCACGTACTGGCTGGGCTCCTATGCCTTCAACCCGTATCTGCAGAACATGCCTGTTTACACACAATGGTACCAGCTCAGCTCATCGCAGAACTTCTCTGGCGCACCGACGATCGTCGATGATGCATCGGCGAATATTGGAACGGCCCAGAATCTCTTCATCATTGGCCCTTCCACAGGTGCGGCTGGTGCGTTCACGGTGATCCAGTGGAACATTGCGACACAAGCAGCTACAGTAGTCACTGTGACAGGCGCGACCGTTCCAAGCGTGAGTTCTGGTAATTCGACCTGCTCGGGTGTCTCAGCATTCACTAACGGATCTAGTGTAGAAGGTACACTTGAGATTGGTATCTACTGCCTGACACCATCTGGCAACGTCTACGTGACCAATCTCAACACCATTGCTCCTTCGGCGTCAACCATGGTTGAGGGAACCGTGGCGACACGATGGTATGCCAGCCCGGTACTGACTAATGTCAGCAGTCTGCCTCAGGTCGCTTATGATGGTGGAACCCATTATGAGATTCTGATGCAGACAACCGGCACGAGTTACAACGTTGTCTACACAGGGGCTCCGATCACCTTCGCATCGACAGGAGCGGATGTGGGTGGCTCAGCTCCAGGTGCGCCAACCTTCGGTTCACTATCAACGCTGTCGACGACCTGCAACTCGACACCATCTATCGCCTACAACATGCAGACGCAGAAGTACGCGGTGGCGTGTATCGCGAAGGATACCAATGCCATGTGGGCCAACGTCTTCGACGGCACGAAGGATGTCTTCAATCCGTTCTGGACGCTGCTCGGCCAGCCGTCGTCTTCGGTGACCTTCCTCCCCGGCGACGCGGTGGCGGTCGACAATGTGGCTCAGGATCCAGGCTATGGTCTGGTCTTCTACATCGCGGAAGGCTCAGACAAGGGCATGTATCTCAGCGTGGTGAACACGGCCAATTCGAACTTCCTGGGCAAGATGTCCGGCTGGCAGAACGTCTCGCTGCCGGGTATCTTCAGCACGGGCGCGGCGGCCAGCTTCGAGAATGCCTAATTCACAAGGGGGTGATACATTGACGCGTCTGGGATGACGCGGACGGCGACGGCGGGCAGCAATGCCCGCCGTCGCTGTTTTGTGCGCACGAGGGGCGAGGCGCGAGGGGAAAAGCCGCCGCCCCCGACCGCCGTGGGATGCAATCCCACGGCTAAGCGCCTGCGGGCGACGAAACCGGATGCAATCCGGTTGGGTCCCGGGGGAACGTGGATGGGCGGGGGAAGGTGATGATGGGATGCGCGCATTCCCCGTGGGTGGGTCGTGGGGGAGAACCCAAACCGTTTCTCTCGAAATACGCATCTACCAACCTACCTACAATGGCAGGCGTGATGTATTTCGAATCTATCCCTGAGGGCGCATCCTCATCACGCTTCAACGGTTTTCGTCGGCCTGCAGGCCGCTTAGACGGGGAATTGCATTCCCCGGCGATCGGGGGCGACGGCGATCGGGGGCGACGGCGCCCGCCACATACGCCCCCCGCCATCGCCCATGGGGAGGTCGCCCATGAATGAATTCATGGGCTAATCGTACGAAATCGGTTAAAACCGATTGTTGCCGTGCGTGGGTGGTGGATGGGTGACGGCGTTGGCGTGTGGTATGTGCGGGCATGACGACAACCGGATGCAATCCGGTTTTGTATCATTAGCCCATGAATTCATTCATGGGCGGGCTGCCCCGCTGACGGGCTACCCATGCCCCCTACGCCGCATCCCCCCACGCCGGACCCTCGCCCCCCCACGCCGCGCATGTGGCATCGCCGCGCATGGGGAGGTCGCCCATGGGGAGGCCGCCCATGAATGAATTCATGGGCTAATCGTACGAAATCGGTTAAAACCGATTGTTGCCGTACGTGGGTGGTAGAGGGGTGACGGGGTCGATCGGCCAACGGGTGGGGGGCGATGGCGTTGCCGTGGGCATGCGCGGGCATGGAGACAACCGGATTCATCCGGTTTTGAAAGTGAAATTGATAACGCGCTGGCGCGCACGAGACCATGCATGCATGCATGGGCAGGGTTCGGTGATGGGCCGCGCTTCCCTCGCGGGCGGCGTGTGGGGCGGCGATGTTGTGTATGGGCGGGCGGCGGCGATGGGCGGCCTGCCCGCGCCGATGGTCTGCCCACGTCGGCGTGTGGGGGTGGCGTTTGTGCTATGCGCGGCCATTCCCACACACTGTTTCCCGCGCCGGGGATCACTCTGGCTGGGGCAAGGCTCCGGCGAGGCGACGGAACTCATTGCAGAGCTCGCGGAGTGGCGGCGATTCCAGCTGGTGATCGGGATGCATCGCCAGCAGAATCTGGATGTAGATCGGCTCTTCTTGCAGGGGGATGATGCTCAGCTTCCCCGCGCGGACCTCATCGGCGATCACGAAGTAAGGCAGCATCGCTACCCCAGGACCCGCCATCACGGCGGATTTCACCGCTTCGATATTCGAGAAAGCGTCGCGACGCGTAATCGGAATATGCCCGCGCCGCAGGATGCTCTCGAAGATCGCGCGGTAGGTGGATTGCTCTTTGTCGAGCACGATGATCTCGTTGCTGAGGTCCTCCACCGACAGCGGCGTGGGATGGTGGGCCAGGGCATGGCCGGGAGCGGTGAAGAGGCACATCGGGCTGCGACCGATTGGCTCGGTGTGTAACTCGCGGTCAATGTAGGGTTCGCGTTCCACCAGCAGACCCAGCGCGGCGCGGCGGTGCAGCACCTCGCTGCGCACCACCGCGCTGCGCGCCGTGATGAAGCGCCAGCCGGCGGGGGTGAGGATGCCGCGGTCATGCACCGAGCGGCGGACGGCCGCCAGCAGGCTGGTCGCGATGCTCTCGGGCAACGCCACGACCAGCTGGCCGCGCGCTGTCGGCGGGGCCAGCACGGTCACCAGGTCATCGAAGGCCGCGACGACATGCTGCATATAAGGTAGGTAGCGATCTCCAAACGCGTTGAGCTTCGGCGTCAGGCGCTGGTGAGGCTGCGATCGCTCGAAGAGTTCGTGCTCGAACCACTCCTCCAGCAGGCGGATGCGTTCGCTCAGGAGATCCTGACTGACGCCGACATGGCGGCTGGCCTCGGCAATCGTGTGCCAGCGCCGATACGCCAGCAATGCTTCGAACCATTCAATACGCGGGTGTCGCTGCCGGAAGTTGACATCGCTGTCGGTGTTCTGTTCGGTCGCCATTGCCCACCTCATGTTCTCCGCAAGATCTTGTTGATATGATACCATAAGATCCGCTAAAAAGGCGGAATTATCGGCTGTGACTTCAGCTAGGCGCTGAAATTGGAGAGATGGTATGATTGACCTTATGAGATGGTGCGCTCCGTGCACATCATCTGTGTTCGCGCGTTGGCTTGCAGTCTGTTCTCGCTCAGGCCACCCGCCGGAATATCGAGAGCGCCGAGCGTTTCTCGTACGAAAAGGGGTTGCTCATCGATGAGCACGATTACACGACCAGATCTCGCGCCACCGGAAGCACTTGAGAGTCCGGTCGGCGTCAATAACTTCTCGATTGTCGCCGCGACGGTCAATGGATCGGGGAGTCAGACTGCGAATAATACGCTGGTGCGGGCCCTCTTCAAGATGGGGATCCCGACCACCGGCAAGAATCTTTTTCCCTCGAATATCGCGGGATTGCCGACCTGGTTCCTGATCCGCGTCAGCAGCGAGGGCTACATCACGCGTCGCGAAAAATCCGAGATACTGGTGGCGATGAACCGCGCCACGGTGACAGAAGACATCGCGAAAGTGCCAGCGGGTGGCGTCGTCATCGTCCCCCTGGAATGGAAAATTCCCCAGGATCGCACGGATCTGACCTACTATGCCCTGCCCGTGCAGCAGTTCGCCAAAGAGTCTGGCGCGAATGCCAAGCTGCAACCCTACGTCGCGAACATGGTGTATGTCGGCGCGTTGACCGCATTGCTGGGTATCGACGAAGCGGAAATTGAGGCGGCGCTCTCTTATCATTTTGGTGGCAAGCGTCGGCCGATCGAACTGAACCTGGGCGTCGTCAAAGCGGCGATTGCCTACATCCGCGCCAACATCACGAAGACCGACCCGTTCCGCGTGCAGCGCATGCAGGCCACCACGAACAAGGTGTTGATCGACGGCAACTCGGCGGCGGCGCTCGGCGCGGTCTTCGGCGGCTTCACGGTCTGCGCCTGGTATCCGATCACGCCGTCGACCAGCCTGGTGGACGCGCTGATCGACTATGCCAAGGATCTGCGCGTCGATGCCGACACCGGCGTCCATAACTACGCCATCGTGCAATCCGAAGACGAGATCGCCGCGCTGGGCATGGTGGTCGGCGCGGGCTGGGCGGGCGCGCGGTCGATGACGGCGACCTCTGGCCCGGGCATCTCGCTCATGACGGAGTATACCGGCCTGGCATACTTCACCGAGATCCCGGCGGTCATCTGGGACATCATGCGCATGGGGCCGAGCACGGGCCTGCCCACGCGCGTCTCGCAGGGCGACGTTCTGAGCGTCTATTACCTGGGCCATGGCGACACGCGCCAGGTCTGCCTGCTGCCCGCAAATATGGCGGAGTGCTTTGAATTCGGTTGGAAAGCTTTCGATCTCGCGGAACGACTCCAGACGCCGGTCTTCGTCCTCAGCGACCT
This sequence comes from Ktedonobacteria bacterium, assembly GCA_027459705.1. Taxonomy (GTDB): domain Bacteria; phylum Chloroflexota; class Ktedonobacteria; order Ktedonobacterales; family JACDGC01; genus DAIDHM01. The sequence continues at coordinate 8,357 of DAIDHM010000187.1, forward strand.
GGACCTGGGCATGAATACCTGGATGACCGATCAGTTCGAGTACCCCACCCAGCCGCTGGACCGTGGCAAGGTCCTGACTGCTGAACAGCTCGCCGAACTGAAGAACACCTGGGAGCGCTATGGCGACCAGGATGGCGATGGCATCGGCCAGCGTACCCTCCCCGGCACCGACAGCCCCTACGCCGCGTACTTCACCCGCGGCAGCGGCCATAACAAATATGCCCTGTACACCGAGCGCGGCGACGAGTGGGAAGCCAATCTGGCCCGCCTGCATCGCAAACACGAGTACGCCCGCACCATCGTGCCCGCACCGGTCGTAGACGAGATGGCGGACGCGCGCATCGGCATCATCGCCTATGGTTCTTCTGACCCCGCCGTCCAGGAGGCGCGCGCGCGCCTGGCGAACGTTGGCGTGAAGACAAGCTACCTGCGCCTCAAGGCGTTGCCCGTGAACGCGACGGTGGTGGACTTCATCCGCAAATATGATCGGGTCTATGTCGTCGAGAACAATTACGACGGGCAGATGCGCAAGATTTTGCAGACCGAGGTGCCCGACCGCGCCAACCAGCTGATTCAGCTGGCACATTGTGATGGCTTGCCGTTGAGCAGCGAATTCGTCGCGCAAGGCATCGTGAACCTGGAAAAGGAGCAATAACGTATCATGGCAATCCAGGAACCTCCCCAGGTCGACCTTAACCGCATTGGTCTGACCAAGGGCGACTATCGTGGCCGCCCCTCGACGCTCTGCAAAGGCTGTGGCCATGACTCGATCTCACAGCGTATCATCTCCGTCGCCTATGATCTGGCGCTGAAACCAACCCAGGTCATCAAACTCAGCGGCATCGGCTGCTCCAGCAAGACGCCCGCCTATTTCATGAATCAGTCGCACGGCTTCAATGGTCTGCATGGCCGCATGCCGTCGATGGCGACGGGCGCGACGCTGGCCAACCACAGCCTGACGGCGATTGCGGTCAGTGGTGATGGCGATACGGTGAGCATTGGCCTGGGCCAGTTCAAGCACCTGGTCCGCCGTAATGTCCCGATGCTCTATATCGTCGAGAACAACGGCGTTTATGGTCTGACCAAGGGCCAGTTCTCCGCGACCGCTGACAAAGGCCAGGAGCTGAAATACGCGGGCCGCAATGAGCTCCCGCCGATCGATGTCTGCCTGGAGGCGCTGGTGGGCGACTGCGGCTTCGTGGCGCGCAGCTTCGCGGGCGATCCGCGCCAGGTGGAGCAGCTATTGAAGGCGGCGCTCAGCCATCGTGGCACGGCCGTGATCGATATCATCAGCCCCTGCGTCACGTTCAATGATCATGACGATTCCACGAAGAGCTATGCCTACGGCAAGGCGCACGAAGAGGTTATCTCGGACTTCGGCTTCGTGCCGGCCTACGAGGAGATCAACATCGACTATGCCGAGGGCGAGATCGCCGACGTCCGCATGCACGACGGCTCGCACGTCCGCCTGAAGAAGCTGGACTCTGGCTACGACCCCCGCGATCGCTTCGCCGCGATGCGGCTGATGCAGGAGGCGCACCAGAACCAGACCTTCTTAACCGGCCTGATCTATATCAATGAGGATCGGCCATCCCTGCAAGAGATGGAGCATCTGCCCGAAACGCCGCTGGCACAATTGCCCATGGAGAAGTTGCGTCCCTCGCGCGAAGCCCTGGCAAAAGTCCTGGCGGATCTCTAGTTCGCCAGATCATTCCCGCACGACCGGAGGGCGGGGGAGCAAGCTATAAACAGCTTCCTCCCCCGCACTTGCTTATGCTGAGGGGACGAGCGCGGGGAAAGCGCGGGCGGCCGTGTCCGGTGTGTGCAACGCGGCGGCCTGAATGTCACCCATAGAGGCGAAATTATTTACCATAAGACATACATCATAACCTGATAAACATATTAATCACGTTTAATGTGATATTTATGACATGGGTTGAGATGATGCCGAGATGCCCGCAGTATATCTTTGTTATGTTGAATGTCAGCGAGCTCCGCAACGCGATCGGCAGGAGGAGCCCATCGAAAGGATTGATACGATGACCACACGGCAACCTGAGCAAGCTCCTGTTATTCCCCCAACTGCGCAACAACCTGGACAAGCCCAGCCTGCGAACTATCCACCGCCTCCTGTGTACGGGCAACCGCCCATGCCGCCACAACAACCCCCGCGGCGCCGCGGCATGCGTCCCTGGCAGTGGATTGCGATCGGAATTGGCGCGCTCTTCTTGCTGATCATCATCGCGAACAGCGCCAATGGTTCCTCGACCACGAATGGCAAACTCGTGTCTGGCGGCTCCACGACGTCGGGAAGCTCCGCGAAACCGGGAACCACCGTGACGAATACCCATTTTGCCATTGGCAATCAGGTCCTGGCGGGGAAGTGGCAGGTCGTGGTGAATTCGGTCCAGGCGGATCAGGGCACCCAGTACTCACCGCCCAAAGCCGGGTACGTGTACATGGTTGTCGACATCACATTGAAAAATGTCGCGACTACGGAACAAGATCTTTCCAGCCTGCTGCAATTCACCCTGAGGGATGGAACTGGACAAAAATATAACGATGCATACGGCGCTGCCAGTGCGACAGCCTCGCCAGGTGGCAAAGTTGAGGCAGGGGCTCTCATCCGCGGGCAACTCACCTACGAGGTGCCCCAGTCCGTGCATCAATTCACGCTGGCTTTTGAACCTGATCCCTTCGGGCAAGGCCAGGTCATCTGGGATCTCACCATGTAGCAGGTGGTGCGTCAACAACGCCGATGCATAAGAGCCCTCCCACGTCTCCGATGCTTCCCATTGGCGGTGTGGGAGGGCGTTTGTCGCTATCCAATCACATAGCAGGGAGCAGTGTTACGCCGGTTGCCACAGGATCACCTGCCCATCATGGATCCCCGCGCAGGAAGCGAGCGTCATGCCATCGGGCGACCAGGCCACCCCGTGGACCCAGTCGCGGTGCATGCCAGGAGTGATCACATAACGCGACCCATCGGCGCCCCAGAGGCGGACCGAACGGTCGGCCGAGCCGGAAGCGAGGATCTTGCCGTCGGGACGCCAGGCCAGGCTCACCACGTGGCCATGATGGCCGGTGAAGATCTGCAGGCATTCACCCGTCCGCCAATTCCAGATGCGAACCGTCGAATGCCCCGAGGACGCCAGCTGTTCGCCATCCGGCGACCAGCGCGCGCGGAAAACATTGTCTTTGTGGCCGGTGAGCGCCCGGACGTGCCGCTTTGTCGCAAATTGCCAGATATGCACCATTCCATCGCGCGCCGTCGCGGCCAGCCAGGCGCCGTCGGGTGACCAGGCGACGCTGGTGAGCGGCTTGGTCACGTCGGTGAAGACGTGCAGACAGCGACCAGTCACCAGATCCCAGATGCGCATGGTGGTATCAACCGATCCGGTGATGAGCGAACGTCCATCGGGCGACCAGGCGATATCAGTAATCGAATCCGAATGGCCTTCGAGCAGGGCGAATTGCTGGCCGCTGGCAACTTCCCAGATCCGCGGTCGATGGCCCTGCGATGCCGACGCCAGATAGCGGCCATCGGGCGACCAGGCGACGGCATCTACCCAGTTTTCATGGCCGGTGAAGGTCTGCAGGCAGCGCGCGCTGGCGACGTCCCAGATGCGGACCGCTTTATCGTGCGAAGCCGTGGCGATCATGCGGCCATCGGGCGACCAGCAGAGACCAAAGAGACCGACATGCATACTGATGCTTTGCTTCTGCTCCCACAATCGCGGTGCTTCGCGCGGCGCGAGCGTGATACCCAGGCCCTGCGCCAGCTGCGCGAAGGCAGTATCCCACGGCATCGCGGTGAAATCTACCCAGAACAGGGGCTTCAGGCGCATGGGGATCTCGCAGGCGGCGGCGAGGATCGGAATGAAATAGCGCAACTTACCCTTCTCCCAGCGCTCCAGTGCCTCGCCCCACTCACTCGACACCCAATGCGAATCCACTGCCGCGGGCGAGAGAATCACAATGTAGCCATCGCTGGCATGCAGCGCTTCTTTAATGACATCATCCAGGCGCTGACCGGGTTTCAGGTTGCCGACATCGAACCAGACTCCTACATTGGCGGCGCTCAACGCTTCCGCGAGTTTGCGCGCGAATTTATTATCCTCATGGGCATGGCTGATAAAGACCTGCTTGACCGCTGGTGTCGGTGCTGTCATAACGCCTTCTTTCGGGTGATAAACAACGCATCATAGAGTCTCCGAACCTCTACTATTATATAAGATTTTTATGTGGATCGCCCACATCGCCGCTCGCCCATGCCCCCCACGCCTCCGCCCGCGCCTACACCGCCCATGATTTCAGGCCTGGGCATTGATGCGCGGTCGGCCGTGCAAGACACGTGTCGCGCGCCATTATCCGATCGGGCTATCGCCCGTATCTGTGCCTGGATGAATATTTACTCAGAAACAGCTCCGATCGGCAGGTTATACACCGGGTATCCAGGTTTTTCAGGGGCGTGAGATGAACGATTGATCATCTGGCCTCTTTCCATTTATTCATGCGATGAAGTTATATAAGATATGTGTTGATTGCCATTTCATCAGATGGCACAATAGATACAGACAGCGACCGAGACGAACAGCGCAGACTCATCTGCCCCCTGGGGAATGTTGATGGTGATTGGTTGGGAGTGGGGGGCGGTGCGGCCAAAGCTGTTCAGGCGGCTGGCGGCGCGAGATTGTCGCTCTCGCACACCAGTGCCGAACGCGAGCCGTCACGGAGGTAGCGCAATGTGGCGCAAAGGGGCCAGGAATTGGCAGGTTCCCGCGACCATATCCGTCAGCCCGCCCACTGCTTTTTATAGTGGCGGCACTGGCGAGCGAGTCTCCCTATGTGTGGAGTGTGCGAGGCGCCCTGCTTCGCGCCGGTGTGACAGATGGGTGGAAGATATTTCCACGAAAAACGCCATGAAAACCAAGAGGAAAAGAACAGAGATGAAGCGCATCAACAAAGCGATCGCTATCAGCTTCACCAGCGCCGTCGTATCCTTCGTCGGCCTGGGCCTGGCAGCCGCCCCGGCTTTCGCCGCCAGCTGCAGCCAGCAAGACAGTCAACCTAGCTACAACAGCGTCGCGATTCAGAACAACACGCAGTGCACCAGCCCGACCGCCAAAGCGGTCGCTCAAAACCAGCCTGGCGTCCTCTCGATGACCAGCCAGAATGCCACCGCGTCGGCCTTCAACACCTCGACGCAGACCAACAATCAGGCGCTGACTCTGGACGCCACCACCGCCCCCATGGGCCTCGGCACGATTCAGGACAACCATCCCAGCCTGACCTCCTCCGCCACTGCCTACGCGAACAACAATGGCAATTGGTCCGAGAAGAGCGTTGGCTCGCAGACCGCCAATGCCACCGCTAACACGTCGAGCACGCAGGGCAATTCACAGACCACGTCGCTCACCAACGTGACGCTGTATAACACGCCGCCTTCCGTGACCTCGCAGACCATGAGCAACAACTCGTACAGCAATGCCGCCAACAATGCCAACAGCGGCACCTTCACCTCGCAGACCGCCAACCAGACCGCCAACGCGACCGCCGGGCAGTCCAACACGCAGACGCTGACGGGCGATAGCAACTCGACGATCGATGGCACGATGCAGCAGAGCGCTCAGAAAGTCAACCAGTATGTGTCTGGCAGCGCCTTGAACAATGCCAATAACGGCAATGCGGGCGTGCAGACCGCCAACTCCTGGACCGAAGGCAACACCCAGCAGAACAGCAACCAGAACCTGACCGTCACGGCCAAGTCTTCGGTTGAGGGCGAAGGCGCGATCCAGAACAGCATGCAGAATATCAACAACAATCCGTTCTCCCAGGGCATCAACTGGGCGCAGGATGGCAACCTCGGTGGCCAGTCCGCCAACGCGGCGAACTTCAGCGGCCTGACCCAGGGCAACAGCCAGACCGGCACCATCAGCGCCACGAAGATCGAGCCCCAGGATCAGAACGTCAACAATGTCCAGAACAACACCCAGTCCTTCTTCCCCGTTGTCATTGGTGGAATCACGTCGAACGCCAGCGCCTACAACAATGGCCAGAGCTCCGACATCAGCGGCACACAGACCGCCAGCGCCTTTGTCAACGCGGGTGTAGATCAGAATGGCAAACTGCTCGTGGCGCCGTCGTCGGTGCAGTCCAACACGCAGACCTTCTCAGTGAACCAGGGCGCGTTCATGTTCAACGACCTGCCATAGTTTTGGTCCTTGCAGAATGACGATGCGCGCGGGGACGCCCGTCGCGCGCGCATCGCCTCCGGCAGACATTGACCCCGTGCATGCAGGCGGCGGTCCGGCGTTCCAGGGTGGCGCGTCCACCAACGACGCGCCAGGCCGCCGCCTTTACGGTGCGATGCACTGTGTTCCGGCGCCGTCGTCCTGACGGCCGCCATGCCTATGAGTTGATTATCTCTGTCAGTGGTCCGTCCGGCTGGTGGATCCGGCGTGCTGCTGTCATTGTGCCCAATAAAAATATTGTCACTGTATGATCCGGTGGCTGTCGCCCGTTGGGGCGCGGTGCGCCGTGAATGCTCGGGCGACGCGCCGCGTCGCTTTTTCTCGGGTGAGGATGGATGAGGATGAAGTCGACATTCCGGACCTGGGCCCAATATGTGGTCATCGCCCTGATGGGCGTGGCCGCGGGTATCCTGGGTCTCCTCTTGTTGCAGCGTATGGTGGCGCCTCCGCCCACCACCGCCGCACCTCCCGCCCACCAAACGACCGCCAGTAATCCCTTCGCCAACGGCTTTACCAGTGCGTTGGCTTGTAGTGTAGCGGTGGTGGGCAATCAGTCCACCGGTGCTCAGCAGAGTATCGGCATCTCCACAAGGACCGTGGCGCAGGTCAGCGTCACGAATGATCCAGCTCCGGTTACGGCCCAGAGCGCTGCGATTAACCGGAGCAGCACCCCAACCCAGAGCAGCGCGCCAACCCAGCAACAGCAACCCACACCACAGCAATCCACGCAACCACAACAACCACAAACAAATCAACAGCAGCAACAATCTACCCAGCAGAACAATCCCGCGCCGCAGGGTCCGCCCGCACCACCGCCACCGCCCCAAAACGCGACGGCGAATGCGACCACGGTGGTGACGCAGTCGAACTCCCAGACAACCAATGGATCGCCGCAAAATAGTGCGCAGAACAGCGCCGCGACGACCTCCAGCGCCGCTAATAACGGACCGGCGTCGGCATCCACGACCCAGAACGCCGCCGCGGGCGCCCAGGCCACGCAACAGCAGCAGAGCGCCCAGACGAGCCAGACCGCGACACCCGCGGCCCAGGCGGCCACCCAGAACGCGCCGACGACGGTGACCAGCACGGCCACCAACTCGACGACGGGCAATGGCAACCAATCGGCACTCGCGATCGCGGTCGCCTCGCCCAGCCAACAGGTGACGCAGTCGCAACAACCCGCGCCACCAACGCCGACGAGCACCAGCTCAACGACGACGGGCAACGCGCCGACGACGACGACCAATACCCAGACGACGGGTAGCCCGACGACGACGACCAATACCCAGACGACGGG
>DAIDHM010000227.1 GCA_027459705.1 Ktedonobacteria bacterium
ATGATGCCGAGGCTGTTGTCACCGCTGGCGACATCGCCATAGTACGCGGAATCCTGAACGATACCAAATTCCTTGGCGCCCGTCTTCACCGAGGTCAGGGTCGGGTCGTTCGTCTGGAAGATCGTGTCGCCATTGGCTTTGAGGTTGGTGAAGAAGGTCTTGCCCTGGTCTTCGCCGCCCTGAAGCTGAGCGACACCCGCGATGAACGGATACGCCGGGCCAGAGAAGGCCGGGTCGTTCTCGGCGGTCATGCCCTTATATTGTGGCTTGAGCAGGTCGCTCCAGTCCGCTGGCAGCGGCGTGGGGGCTTTCGCCTTGTTGTAGATGATCGCGCCAGCAGCCGTGACGCCCGATGGATAGTAGGCATAGTCACTCGGGATGAGCGAAGCGCCTTGCGCCGTGTAGTTCGAGATATTGTTGGACTTCCATTTGAGGAGAAAGCCCTTGTTGTCGAGGTCCTGCATCGTGACATTGCCATCGAACCAGGCGACATCCCACTGGGGGTTGTTGCCTTCGGCGGCGATCTTGGCGAGAATGTTGCCAGTGCTGTCATCCACCAGGTTGGTAGTGATGCCAGTTTGCTGCTGGAATGCCTTGGTGGCATCCGAATCATAGCCCTGAGCGGAATAGACGGTCAGACCCGTCGTTTTGTTGCATTGCGTTGAAGGAAGTTCGGTTGGCACAGACACCGTCGTGGCACTGCTGCCCGCCGCCGTCGAAGACGAACCACAGGCGGTCACCAACAGCATAGCGGCGCCAACGAGGGAATAAGCCGCGGTGCGCAAAGAAAACTTGCGGGAATGAGACACGAATTATTCTCCTAGTGCGGATCGCTCAAGTGTAACCCGAGCTAATACCTATTTCTGACTTGAAGCGATGAGAACTCTACAGCGCATCGTCTTCGTAACGAAATGTAACAGGCGAATATTAACTGTCTGTGAATAAGGTTAAAAATTGATAAAATGTTGCAACCGTACACCGAGATGAACATCGGACTTTTACTTGATAAAGCGAACTGTTAGAATGTAGCCAAGGTCCGTGCCACATTGGTTCATAGCATGTGTATGAAAGGGTTCATTGATGACAACGCCGCATATCAATGCAAGCGCACAGAAACAGATCCCCACGCCTGGAAATCCGCTCTTTGTATTGCACCAGGTCAGTCGCATCTTTGGCTCCAACGACCAACGCTTCGTCGCCCTGGATGACCTGACTTTCTCGATTCCTGCCCAGAGCCTCTTCGTTATCCAGGGTCCCTCAGGGAGTGGCAAATCGACGCTCTTGAATGTATTGACCGGCATCGATCGCCCAACCAGCGGAACGATCACTTTCGCTGGCCAGGAGCTTCGCTTGCGATCGGAGAATGCCTTCGCGCGCTGGCGCGGCCAGCATGTCGGTATTGTCTTTCAATTCTTCCAGCTGATTCCTACCTTGACCGCGCTGGAGAATGTCATGTTAGCGCTGGAACTGGGTAACACCATCCCCAGGCGTCAGCGCCGCGACCGCGCCATGACCTGCCTGGCATTGGCACAGGTCGCCGATCTCGCCGATCGCCTTCCAGGGAAGATCTCTGGCGGCCAGCAACAGCGCGTTGCCATCGCTCGTGCGCTCGCCAATGATCCGCCAGTGATTGTCGCCGACGAGCCGACCGGCAATCTTGATTCGAAAACGGCGCATCTTGTTTTCGACACACTTGCCAATTTGACGACGCAAGGCAAGACCATCATCTATGTCACGCATGATACCGCGCTGGCGAATCGGGCCAGTGCGGGCCTCGAACTGCTCGATGGGCGCCTCGTCCGGCTGCACGGCACGAGCGAGGAGGAAGCATGATGAGCATGCTCTGGCGCAAAGCGTTGGCCGATGTGCTGCGCCGTCCGATTCGTTCAATGCTTGTGATCATCGGCATTATGGTTGGTGTCTTTGGCCTGACAGCCATCGATGTGAGCAATGCCCAGGTCATGAGTGCTCTCAACTTCTCTGCCGACCAGACCTCCGCGGCGAATATCACGCTCGCTGTCGATCAGGTTTCCACATCTCTCCATTCTTCTCTAGCCGCGGTACCAAATGTGGCGGCTGTGCAGCTGGCGCAGATCTATCATACACGCTGGCAAATCGCCACCGCCCCCGGCCACGTGAATATCAATATCCTGGCGTTCCCCGACCTCACCCACGTCGCAGTGGATCCGTTTCAGCTCTCGGCGGGAAGACTGCCTGGCACGGGCGAGATCGCAATGGAAGTCAGCGATAGCGCCCTGCAGCCAATCCAGATTGGCAATGAGATCACGATCTCCACCCCCAACGGACCCCAGTCGCTGCGTGTCGTCGGCCTGACGCGTACCCTCGGCAACACCAGCGCAGCGGTCACCGATGTCGCTACGGCGTATGTCTCGCTGGATGAAGCAGCGGCATTGAGTGGGACATCTGCGCTCAATACGATTTTCGTTCATGTGCGCGATCCCGGGCAGACCAGCGCGACCATTACTCCACTGCGACAACTGCTCGTCAACAATGGAATCACCATAAACGGCTATTCCTGGACTGCGAATCCCTTCGGTCCCGGCCCTCTGAATGGAATCTTCGCCATCCTACGTGTCCTGGCCGCAATCGCGCTGATGCTGAGCGCGTTTCTGATCTTCAATACAATTTCTACCATGTTGACTGAACAGATTCGCATCATCGGAACGATGAAGGCTATAGGCGGACAACGCGGTCAGATTATCCGTGGCTATCTGATCGCAGTGGTGATGTATGGCCTGATAGGCACCACACTGGGGAGCATCCTCGGCATCTTCGGTGGCATCGCCTTCGCGAACTTTATCGATAACCTGATCGTGCTGGACCTGGGACCGCTCGCATTGACACCTGGCATACTGGCGCTAAGCATTCTCTGTGGCCTGGGCGTACCGGTCCTGGCAGCACTCATTCCCCTGTTCCAGGGAACGCAGATCACTGTCCGCGAGGCACTCTCGTCATATGGCATCAGCGTTGGCAATGTACGTCGTGGCAGATTCAGCTGGCTGCCGGCGACGATCCAGGTCGGGCAGCGAGGCCTCTGGCGACGTCGGGGGCGGACATTGCTGACGCTCGCGGCGCTGGCTTGCGCGGGCGCTGCATTCCTGGCGATTCAGACGACAACCGTCTCAGTCAATCGGACGCTCAACGACATATTCAAAGTGTACGATGCTGATATTTTTGTCGGCTTCCAGCCCATTCCGCAAGCGCAAGCAAGTGCCATCCTGAACACTATTCCCAATATCAAGACGATCGAGCCGTATAGTACCGATGCGATACAGACTCCCTGGGGGCTTACCCTCGTGCGCGGCTTCCTGCCGACCACCCAGATCTATCGCTATCAGTTGTTGCAGGGGCGCTGGTTGGCGCCGGGTGAGACTGGTGAAGTGGTGGTAAGTGATCTCTTCGAGCAACATGCCCATCTCCGCATTGGCGCTACTCTGACGCTTGCGACCAGCACAAATCAAGCAATCTATCGCATCGTGGGCGAGGTCCATGATAGCAATGGTGGGATTGGTGTCACCGGGTCGGTCTTCGTGAGTTACAACGACCTGGAGTTGCTAAATCAGGCACAGACTGGCGATGCCCATGGGTTTATACTCCAGGCGCAGGATCGCTCGCCAGTGGCCGTCAACAACCTGGCGACAGAACTAGATACCACCCTCAGCGCGCATGGACTGTCGCCCTCTGTCGAGACAACGCAGCAGGAGATCCAACGTAATCAGCAACAATTCCAGATTCTCTATCTGATACTCTATGGCACGGTGGCGATTGTCGCTCTGGTTGGCATGCTCGGTCTTGCGAATACTTTGACGACTTCGGTGCTCGAGCGGCGTCGCGAGATCGGCATTCTGCGCGCGCTGGGAGCGACAGGGTCGCGCGTGGCGGCCGTCTTTCTGACCGAAGGTGTCTCGCTTGGTATAATGTCCTGGTTGGTGGCCTGCGTTATTGGAATCCCCGGCTCACTGGCCTTCAACGCCATGATCAATCAGGTTCTTTTGCCCATACAGTTCACTTTTGCTCCTATGACTCTGGGGATTATGCTCGCTTTTATCTTGGGAGTGGCCGCACTGGCGAGTCTGGCCCCAGCGATAATGGCTTCCCGGACGCGCATCGCCGAAACTCTGCGCTACGAGTGACCCGGTTGTGTGGAAACATATTGGGTAGAAGATGCACCAGGAATCACCTGTGTTTCAGTCGGTGGAGTGTCACCTTGTAGACATTCCACCGCAGGCTCACATTAGTGTTATTGCTGGTCACCGCGCCGAAAGATGCGATCGAAGATATTGTTATAGTGCTGACGGAAGGGATGGGTGAGTGATTAGCCTTCTAACGCTTCCATCCGTATGCGCAGCCGCAACGCGATCGCCTGTCGGACATCGTCGGGAAATCCCGAGAGACCAGGGACATCGTTGCTTTCGAGCAGGACAAAACGACCATCGAGCGTCTCCAGGAAATCCAACCCCAGGACATCAGCGCCAAGATGACGTTGGGCTAATGCCGTATATTCGCCAATCTCATCGGGTACGGTGATCAGCTCATAGCTCGCGGTGCGGACGTTGGCCTTCCACGCGACGCCGCGCCGTGCCATCGCCCAGAGGCGATCTCCGGCGATCAGACAGCGAATATCGCGGACATAATCAATATATGGTTCGATGGTGAAATAATCTTCCGTCGCGAAGAGCAGATCGCGCAACTCGTTCCATTGCTCTTCATCCACTGGCCGGGCCTTACCTAATCCGCCATGATAATTGCCCGCCTTGATGACGGCGGGCAAAGTGGGGATGATGCGGTCGAGGGTGCTATCGCCGACCGCGACGGAGCAGTTGATCACTGGCAGCCCCGCCTCACGCAGTTCATTGAGCATTCCCAGCCGGTCGAAGCCCAGCAGAAGGGCGCGCGCGGGATTAACACAGGCGACACCCGCCATGCGGATCATCTCCAGCACCGCGCGGTGCGCCGGTCGCGGCCGGATCGCGCCTACCCGCCAGAGGACACCATCGACTCGCACCGTTCCGGCGCTATCGATGACATACAGGTGTCCATCATGCCAGAGCCAGCGGCTCGTCTGGAGGCGTGTCTGATACACCGCGTAGCCCGGCAGATACGCTGCCCAGTCCCCTTCGCCATTGACCACCACGACATTCTTCAACACGCGCCTCCCAGGGGGAATTTCCCTCAGGATCGCACATTGCGGGCGAGGAAAGCAAGGGGGAGGACGTGCGCGCGCGGAATCGAAGAGGAGTATGTACACGCTATACTTGACTTGCGAATTTCTGAGAAGTTTTATTATTTTGGTTATATTTCCTTGACATTGTAACCGTTATACAGTACAATTGCCTCTGCTATCAGGGACTATGTGGTAGTAATCAGGAGAAAGTGGGGGGGAATTCGGCAGGAAAGAATCAGGATACAAGGTAAGTGTAGAATGGTTATTTCAAGAAAGGATCGTGTGGTGAACCATCGAAGCCAGTTTTTCGGAACTATCGTCTTCTGTCTTCTTAGCGCTGTGGCAACTCTTACTCCACACACAGCACAAGCCCTCTCAACACCTAGAACCAGTAGTACAACCCCTCAATTCCCTAAAATAGTTGTTTCAGGAAACGTCGCTACAGATAGCAAACCCCATCAATTTACATTTGCAGTACCTGAATGCCCTATAAGTAAGGGGTGTTATGTATTCTCACCATTACTGCCAAACCTGGAACGACTCCGGCACCCGCAGGTGCTGTCATTCACCATGCTACTCCCCAACCACAGGATAATTGGTGGCAATGTAATGCAGGGGATGTTACCACTCATAATGAGTGGGATTACGTCATATTTTGGACAACATATTTAACGGTTGTTCTGGATACCCAAGATCACTGGGCTAACGGGTTAGGGGCATGCCAGAACACAGCATATAATGTCTGGGAAGATCCTAAGTGCTTTGCATATCAAGGATCACAATGCACTGACCACTCCAACAATTGGTACTTCAATTCAGTTGACAATCCGCCGCATGATGTGGATTGGTTGAATTGGAATACAAACAACAGTTGGGATGGTCAGTGGAACTACCAATACTTGAGGACATGGGTTTCTATTTATGGTGACATTAGTTACTATAACCAGACCAGCTAGAAGGAGAGAGAACATGGTACACAGCATTTGGAGAGCGAGCGGGGTAATTACTCTTATCGCTATAGGAGTGCTCATTTTTGCTACTTGGCATGTCAGTTATTTGTCAGCCCTGATCCTGTTAGGGGTGGGCTTCGTAGCTGCGATAGTAACTATCACCTTTAGCCGAATCTTACCGCGACATACGCCCTAAAAGAGGGGGTAGTGGGGAAAAGACCGACGTAGGCATACACAAACCCAAAGCAGTCCTTGTGAGAAGAGAAATTTTCATAAGGATTGCTTTTCAAGGTTATCTCATGCATAGGTTTGGAGTGACACATCCCATGCCAAGAAGGCAGGGGTACTCTGGCGCAATGATTGGTATATAGAGAAGTTGAGCGAGAAAAGCATATGCAGGAAAATTGTAGACATGCCATTCGTAGCGATATTGAGGCAACCAAACTGGATAAGTGAATCACTTCGTTTTCTGTTATGTTGCCATGATATAATGTATAACATCCAACAAACAGGAGAAAAGTAATGGAATATGCTTTTGTCGTTGTGCAATTTGATGGGGAGAAAAATGTGTTCATTGTGAAAACACATAATGGCTCCCCCCTTTCACAAGAAGTCGAAGCTGGAGCCTACGCGAACCAGTTTGGCCAACAAGGCTGGAATCTTATCAATGGCTCCGAATTCTCCCTTATTCAAGATACATATGTATACCTCCTCATCTTCCAGCGTGCATTGCATCCGAAACCAGCAGGATATTGATAAAATGAGCAATTGGGGGATAGAACAGCGAAACCAATCTCGCCAACATATGCGAAGGCACTTTTGACAAGGTATCGTGGCAGGGAAAATCTCCAGCACAACCAGAAATTGCCTCCCAAATACCACCATCGACCCTTATTGTTCCGGCGATATCGATGACGTATAGGTGTCCATCATGCCAGAGCCAGCGGCTCGTCTGGAGGCGCGTATGATG
>DAIDHM010000002.1 GCA_027459705.1 Ktedonobacteria bacterium
GGCAGAACGGCAGATCTACCAGTCAGAACCATCAGAAGCCCGATTGAGGGATTGAAACCGAGAAATTGCCGCCAGCTGGTAAAGTTGCTGTTGGTGTCAGAACCATCAGAAGCCCGATTGAGGGATTGAAACTCGATCGCAATGGCTGCCATATTCCTCTTCTCCTATCGTCAGAACCATCAGAAGCCCGATTGAGGGATTGAAACTATGATAAATGCCTGGAGATTCTCTATCTCCAGGAATGTCAGAACCATCAGAAGCCCGATTGAGGGATTGAAACATTCCTCTTGCATCTACTGCGTTTGGGATGGCGTTGCGATCGCCCGCTGTGCCCACGTCCTCCGTGCGGTACAATATCTCCACGACCACTGCTTGCGAGAAGAGGAGCAACGAACCGTGGATGCAATGACGCCAACGGAAGCCTGGAACGGCCAGGGCGAGCCTATCGCCTGGCGCCCGACCGAGGAATATCTTCAACGCAGCCGCTTGCTGCGCTTCATGCACGCCGAAGGCTTCGAGAATTATGATGCCTTCCTGCAGCGCGCCAATACCGATCCCGCGTGGTTCTGGGACGCCGTCGCCCGCGATCTCGATCTGCGCTGGTACCGTCCCTACACCCGCGTCATGGATACCAGCGATGGCCTTCCCTGGACGCGCTGGTGGATTGATGGCCAGTTCAACTATGTCGCCAACGCGCTGGATAAGTATCTTGGCCTGCTGGACCCACCCTCTGGCCAGCCCGCGCCACCGGCGGAATCAGAAGGGCAACCGACCACGCATCATCCGGCGCGCCCCGACGCCCTGGCCGTGATCTGGGAAGGCGAGGAGGGTAATGTTCGCCGCCTGACGTATGCCGAGCTGGCGCAACTCACGAACCAGGCTGCCAACGCTCTCACCGCGCTCGGCATTGGCCCTGGCGATCGCGTGGGCATTTTTATGCCGATGATCCCCGAGACCGTCGCGGCGGTGCTGGCCTGCGGCAAGATCGGCGCGGTCTACATCCCGATCTTCTCGGGCTATGGCGCCGAGGCCGTTGCCAATCGGCTGCGCGACAGTATGGCCAAAGCGCTTATCACGGCCGACGGCTTCTTGCGACGCGGGAAGATCGTGGCGATGAAAGCGGCCGCCGATGAAGCCTGCCACCTGGCCGAGTCCGTCGAGCATATGCTGGTGGTGCGTCGCGCGGACAATGCTGTTGCCTGGAACCACGATCGCGACCACTGGTGGCATGAACTGGTCCTGGCGCAGTCGCCAGTCTGTGCGACCCGTGTTACGGACGCCGAAGACCCCTACATGATCATCTATACGTCCGGGACGACCGGCCGCCCCAAAGGCGCCGTCCATGTCCACGGCGGCTTCCCGATCAAGGCGGCGCAAGACCTCGCGCATTGCTTCGACCTGCAACCCGACGATACGCTCTTCTGGCTGACCGATATCGGTTGGATGATGGGACCGTGGGCGATCAGTGGAACGCTGATGCTGGGCGCTACACTCCTGATCTATGATGGCACACCCGACTATCCAGGCCCAGATCGGCTCTGGGCATTGGCCGAGCGCCACGGGGTGACGGTGATGGGCGTCGCGCCGACGGCGATCCGCTCGCTCATGAATTTCGGCCCAGAACCGGTGACCCAACACGATCTGTCGCGGCTACGCATCATCGGCTCAACCGGCGAACCCTGGAATCTGGAGCCCTGGAAATGGTGTTTCACGCATGTCGGCGGAGGCCGCTGTCCGATCATCAACTACTCCGGCGGGACGGAGATCGCGGGTGGCATCGTGGGCTGCACAACCATCACGCCGATCAAGCCGTGCTCGTTCGCGGGTCCGGTCCCGGGCATCGCCGCGGATGTCGTCGATGATGCGGGGCAGCCGGTGCGTGGCGCCGTCGGTGAATTGATCATCCGCCAACCCTGGCCGGGGATGACACGGGGCTTCTGGCGTGACCGCCAGCGCTATCTGGAGACCTATTGGTCGCAGTTGCCGGATACGTGGGTCCATGGCGACTTTGCGGCGATTGATAGTGATGGCTTCTGGTACATTCTGGGTCGGTCCGACGATACAATCAAGATCGCGGGCAAGCGCCTGGGTCCGGCGGAAGCGGAATCGGCGGCGGTCGGCGCGGGTCTGGTGGCGGAAGCGGCGGCGATCGGCGTGCCACACCCCATCAAGGGCGAGACGCTGGTCGTCTTCGTCGTCCCACGTCCTGGCCAGAGCGATACTCCCGCGCTGCGCGAGACCGTCCGCGCGGCGGTGGCGGCGGCGCTCGGTCCCGCGTTAAAGCCGGAGGCGATCTTTGTCATCAGTCAGCTCCCCCGGACGCGCAATGGCAAGATCCTGCGCCGTCTCATCCGCCAGAGCTACCTCGGCCTGCCGCTCGGTGACCTTTCCAGCATCGAGAATCCCGCCGTGTTAGAAGAGATTGCCGCGTATCGCCCGTCCGCCGGTTGAGACCCGGCGGTGAATCAGGGAAATCCGCCGCCACTGCGTATTGCCGCTGCCGCGGTGGCGAGGTGGATCTCGCAAGACAGGTAAGCTAGCCCCGCTATTGCGGGCATCGTGGTACAGCCACGAAGGAGGCGCGCATGGTCGACTATCGATTGTGCCTGGAATCGGGGCCGCGTCAGCGTACAACGATGGTGCATGTTGTCGATCTGCTCGGCTGTGTAGCGCAGGGACCGACAACCTCGGCGGCGCTCGCCGCCACACCGGACGCGATCCGCTCTTTCCAGCGTTTCCTCGCGGCGCACGATCCGACGTTCGACGCACAGACGCCGTTTGTGACGCAGAGCGTCGAGCACATCACCGAAGGCGCCTGGCTGGGCAATGGTTCGCCCTACTTGCTATTTGCCACGGATCTGACGCCGCTCAGCGCGGACGAGATCGCGCAATTCGCCACCCGCTTCCGCTGGATGTGCGCGGACCTGGCGGACTGGACAGCGGCGCAGACACCCCAACAGTTGGACGCGTCACCGGCGGCCGACACGTCCGAGGCCAATGGTGGGCGGACGGCCCGCGCCATCCTGCTGCATGTGTTGGGGGCAACGGGCAGTTATCTCTCCGCCGCGCTCGGCAGCGCGCCCGGATTTGGCGCCAACGCCAGCGCGGCCGCACGCGGCACGCTCTCGCTCGGCGCCGCGCTGCGGGCCATGGCCGACCTGGCAGAGGCGCGCGTCATACGTACGACGGACGCGGAGCGCGCCACGATTCGCGAGTTGCCCGCTGGGTCGCGAACCTTGCGGCAAGGCATGCGCCGCATGCTGGAACACGCCTGGGAACATCTGGTGGAACTGCACCTGGCGCCAGACTTTCCAGGCCCTCCGGTCGAGTGAGGAGGCGGGGAGATGGAAGATGATGCGCTGATCGCGCGGCCACAACGGGAGAACGACGTGGCGGAGGCCCACGACGATATGCTGGAATCGCCAGATCTCGACGCGGCGCTGGCGCGCGTGCGCAGTCGCGGTTCCTGGCGCGTGCGTTACTGGCTGGCGGGCGTCTCGCTGGTGGTGCTGCTGGCCTTCGTCGGCATCTTCGCGGCGCAAACATTCCTCGCCACCCAGACCAACTCAGCGTCGGCTATCCCACCCTACACCAGCTATGAGATCGACCTGGCGGTCAATCTGATCGGGAAGGGGACCTTCACGATCAATGGCAAGCCTTATGTGGGCGTCAATAGCGCCACCTTCGCACCGCTCAACGGGATGAATATTGTCAAATTTGGCGAGACTGGCCTGCCAATGCTCACTTGCCAGATCCTGTGGCTCCCGCGACTGCCACAACCGGAGACGAATAATCCCTGTTCGGTCTGGATTACGGGGGATCGTGGCACCTCGCATCCCCCGACCTTCACGCGGGTCTTCTCGATCCTCATGGCGTACAATCTCACGAACTTGCCACCGGCGATGCTCGCGACCTTTGCCAGTGGCTTGACCCAGGCAACCCCGCCACCCCAGACCATTACCGTCCCCGCTGGTGACTACTACGCGACAGGTCGGCGGGCGGATGGGTCGGTCAATATCAAGCAAGCGACAACGACGCTGACCGCGACCTATGGCCCCACGTATACACTGCAGATCTCCACCGTCACGCCGGACGAATATACCCAGAATCTCACGACTACCACGCCTGGGCTGGTCTTCACGATCAATGCCACGTATCTCTGGCAGTTCAGCCAGCCAGATCTCGGTGTGGTGGGCGGCCTTGCGCTCACCAATGTCACTCCGGACATCCTTGTCTTCGATCCCGCCAATGGATCTGTGACGTTTCCGAGCGCCACGCATTCGACATTCCCCAGCCCTTATTATCCATCGCCCGCCTGTATAGGTGGAGTACAATTGATCGAACCCTATCTGCCGCAGATGGCGATCGTGGCCCAGGGCGGCCCAGATCATCAATTGGCGGGCTGCACCTTCGATGTCGCGTTTCAGACGGGCCGTGCCAGCGGACCGAATCTGACGCCGGCGGCGCCGCTGATCGTGCATATCATCTATCGCTTCGGCGCGCTACTCGCCGCCGACACGACCGCCCAGAAGATCTTTCCGCAATTCCCGCTCGCCCCCAGCGATGAAATCGCCGCGACCGGCTAGCGCCCGGATCATCGATCAAGTGCTGTTTGGCTCTGCGAGGTGGTGGGGGGATAAGTGGGTGACGCTGAGTAGTAACGGCGTCTTCTTGATAATGCTTGCATTTGTTACTCACTTTTGATAATATATAAACAAGGAGCAGACTAGCACGTTATCCACTTGCAGTGAGGAGCCAGATGACGCTCATTTTTCTCTCTTATCGCCACACCGATACTATGTCAACGAGTGCCGAGATCGCCAGCATACTCAGAGAACATTTTGGACAAGATCGTGTATTCTGGGATCAGGGTACATTGAAATATGGCCAAAACTATTTGGAAGCTATCGATCAAGCAATATTCAATGCTGCGGTGATGCTTGTATGTATCGGCCCAGCGTGGCTATTGCCAGAAAATTACCAGAAACTATTATCTCCCGACGATGTGGTCCTGAAGGAAATTACGCTCGCTCAGCAGCGTGGTATACCTATTATTCCTATCTTTATCGATCGGAATGTCCCAACACCTCAGGAATTGCCGCCATCACTCCAATTCCTGAATCTCCAGCATGGCATTATTCTCTCCTCCATTGGCGTAAGAGAAAGACTGCAAACGATTCTCGATGCGGTCGGGGCATATCTTGATGATGATGAATTTCAATTTCGACAATTCCCAGCGGGGGCTTGCGTGACGCCACCTGTTATCCGGATATGGGCGGATCAATTCACGATGGGGAGTGATGAACGAAACAACGAACAACCCAAGCATACAGTGAAATTAAGCCCATTTGCCATCGCTAAATTTCCAGTTACTGTTGGTGAATACAATTTATTCCTTCGCGCAAACCGCAATTTTTCCAGGCCAACTACGCGTACGATAAATTGGTTACAGAAATCGAAACATCCTGTGGTGAATATCACCTGGCAAGAGGCAAGTTTATATGCCTCATGGTTGTCCTTTATAACTTCGCAACCGTGGCGCTTGTTGACTGAAGCTGAATGGGAGATGGCTGCTGGTTGGGATGCGCATAATCATAGCGCCCGTCGTTATCCCTGGGGCGAAAATTTCATCTCATCAAAATGTAATACGGCAGAAGGCAAAATTAATCAACCAATAGAGGTGGGAAAGAATTCGAATGGGGCCAGTGCATTTGGTGTAATGGATATGGCAGGCAACATTTGGGAGTGGACAGCCAGTCCCTATCTTCCCTATCCCTATCAACCCCCATTGCATCCCGAGCAAATTTCGCCCTCCTATGTGGTTCGCGGGGGTTCCTGGCGCCATCCATCACCAGATAGTCGAGTGACCCGAAGACTTGGTCATTCACCCAGCCATTTTAATAACTCTCTCGGATTTCGCCTTGCCCTGAATCTGAATAATTGATCTGCGATGCCATGCACTGTAAGCGAAAAGGAGTTGTCCAGCGATGGATGAAAATCATTTCCGAAACATGTTTGATCATCCAAACCTCAATCAGTGGCACGAATTGAGCCACGATGATTTCCTTGCCTTCATTCGATACATATTTCATCGCGCAGGATGCGCAACGGATAAATTTTCCAATCATGGAGCGGATCTCATCGTGCGCGAAGGAGATAAGGTAGTTGCTTATGTAAAAGCGCAAAATCATATTGGCCATGTTGGAAGTAGCCCTGTGCTCCAGCTTGCTGGGATTGAAGTAGATGAGCGAGTCCCACGCTATATCATCACTACCGGAGATTTCGCGAAAAGTGCCTACGATGAAGTAACCAAGCATAGCAGGCTCAATATAAAATTAGCCAACGGTCCCCGGTTGAAAAGGTATGTTGATTATATCTCTGGCACCAGGTTTGAGAATTCAAAGTCACCTGCGATACGCCTTGATTGTTTATATGAGGCTGATCATGTCGCTGAGGTTCTGGGTCAAGCGAAAACCCAGGTACTGGTCGTCGCGAATAACAAAGGCGGGGTTGGCAAAACGACAACCGCTCTGAATATCTGTTATGGGTTAGCGAAATTAGGTAAAAATGTGCTGGCAATTGACTTTGATCCCCAGGCCAATTTAACCCTGGCGCTCTTACAAAGCGAAACGCGCGTTGATCTCCACCTCGGACATTATATCGAGAAACAACGCCAGCTAGGTGAACTGGTCCGCAAATCTCAATTTGAGCATATTTGTGTCATTCCCTCCCAACCGGCTTTGCGTCTGGCGTTTATCGATATGCGCGATTGGTATCAACGAGAACTCACATTCGCTGAGCAATTGTTACAGCCTGATGTGACGCACCACCCAGAAATTGGCCAGGGAGCGTTTGATTGGATTGTCATTGATACGCCACCCGACATGGGATTTTTTACGCGCTGTGCATTGGCTGCCGCAAACTACGTTTTGATACCACTAGCGCCCGATATCGCGAGTAGTACCGGTACGAGAAATATTATTGATACAATCAAGGCAATACAAGCATTCATTGGTTCCGAGACACGCGTCAATATACTCGGAGCATTCATCACGAAATTTGATTCTAGTCAAAAAACGATAGAAAGGATCAATGCAGTCATTGATCCGTTGAGAAAAGAGTCAGTGGAAATCCTCCAAACTCCTATTCGAGATGATAACAATGTCCGAAGGGGGTATGATGAATCTATCAAAAGATCGATGCATAAAGCGTTTGATCTATTCGCTCGCGAAGGGCATGCCGGAACTGACTATCAACAGCTAGTAAAGGAGATTTTGGATTATGTCAGTTATCCTTGAGCCAACACGCATGACACTACAAGAACGATCAGCGGCAGCCTCAAAAACGCTGAAATCAATGGTTGGATTTGATGACCTGAAAGTATTGAGCGCCGCTTTGGCCGAAGTTGCGGTTGCTGAAGCTTTTATAAATCAGAGTTTTGTCGATAAAATTCGCAAAACATGCTTAGAACTGGCGGCTTTGACCAGGAAAGCATCTGTATCAAGTAAACACAAGGGCGTTGTTCAATTGATTCCAATCGGTAATCCAAATATTGGAGATGCGAGTTGGACCGGGGAACTAAATCCTTATCGGCTCTATCAACTATTTGGTGCTGACCAGTTTCGTCTGGCATTAGAACAGTATACGCTGTCTACATTGAAGGATGGCGTTGAGTTGGTAATTGCTAAACACCCTGGCACAAAGCCAAAAACCCGATCCAAAAAAAAAGATATTATTGATTATATGATTGAATACGTGCCTCAGGATATATAAAATGTCATAAAATATGTAATTTCTCAATCGATGGTGAGACAAACAGTAACATCAGTGGTTAATCGCTAAGGAGAGGCAGGCATGGTATACAATATCGGTTAACCAGAGTATGACTAACGTAGAGGTTCACTACTCACATTGATACTACACACAAGCTGAAGCCACGGTGGGCATTACTAGCTTTTAGTAAAATTCTAGCTACGCGCGATACGAGCGACGATGTTGAATCGCCGCACATCTGTAGTGGCGCATCTCCTCGCGCTGAGCGATCCGAAGCGTGATCAGTGCAGCCAGGAGTCATGTCGCCAGCGCCGAGAATGTATGGTTTGAAGTTTCGCATTGTGCTTTGGCTTGGACATCTGTGTGTGTATTGAGAAGACTGCGATCAGACGATGTTGGAGAATGGAAATTAGCAACGACCTTGTGAGCTTGAATCGCCGCCCTGCAAATGTGACAGACCTCGATTGGTTTGTTTATGGCTGTCCACGACATGTGGTCATTTCTGATCAGGCAATGCGCATGTTTAAACCTCCTGCTGTCGCATATTCGCTTGCTATCATCACTATTATCCTGGCGCACTATGCTATCTTTCTATAATAGGTCAGTCCATTGACTGACCCCCCAATACATCGGAGGATTATTGAACAGTGGATACAGTCGACAGCCGCGCAGGGGCAGGGATGGAATTGCAGGGGAAGGTCGCTCTCGTCACTGGTGGCGGGCGTGGCATCGGGCGCGCTACCGCATTGAAGCTGGCGGCGGCCGGTTGCGATGTGGCCGTATTGGCGCGAACCAGCACCGAAATTGAGCAGGTGGCTGCGGAAGTGCGCCAACTGGGCCGCCGAGGCATCGCGCTCACCGTGAACCTGGCCGATCTCGCAACGATTGCCGGAATAGTTACTCAAGTACGTACGGAGTTAGGGCCAGTCTCGGTCCTGGTCAACAATGCTGCTATTGTCAAGCCCATTGGCGCGAGTGTCGCAGTCGACCTGAACCAGTGGGCTCAGGCGCTGACGATCAATCTTACAAAGAAGCCCGTAAAGCCGCTGTGCCTTGAGGCCATGCGGATGTAAGGGCTTGCGTCGGCTTTAGCCAGAGTCCCGGTGCTTGACAGGTAAGACGTTCTTGTTGTAGAGAGTCTACAGGGAGAACAATATGGATTATCAACACGATGAGCATCAGGTGCATCTCATCGTCTCCCATCTGATCTGGTGCCCTAAGCGGCGAAAGCGTGTGGTGGTGAACCAGATTGGTCAGCGTTGTGAAGCACTCATTCAGC
>DAIDHM010000027.1 GCA_027459705.1 Ktedonobacteria bacterium
CTCCGCTCTTCGGCAGGGGCTGCCGCCCCTGGCACCCCGCCGCTACCCCCCGCACTGTCTTTGCTGGCGCGAAGGTGGTCCTCCCACCCCGATGAGGCGAAGGGACATCCCGATTACGGCAAGAACGAGGGATCTCGCCAGTAGATCGTCCATTGTGTGGTGGCCGGGACCAGCAATATGAGACTATAGCCCTTGTTCATCCAGACATTGTTTCCGGTGTTGCTCCATCCCAGCGCCGTGAGTTGCGCTTGCATAAACGCGGTGATGGAAGCGACCGAACCCGCGCTACAGAGATCGTAGCCGCGAATGCCTCCCGCGGCGTCGTTCGGCACGATGCGCGTCAGGGGCGGCAATGGTATGTCGGCATAGAGCGGTGTTTGGGTATAGTGCGGATCTGGCAACAGATAATAATATCCCTGAGAAAAGGTGTTACCTGATGCCGAACAATCCGGCGCGGGGGGCGCGGTCGCCAGCAGTACGGTGTAGGTGATCAGACCGCTCCCATGATCGGTCAAGGGTCCCGCCAGCTTGATATAGCGCACATCCTTGGCCCAACACTGATCGGTCCCACACGGCGACTGAAACGACCCATCGGTGGGGAAGGTATTTGAGTGGAGCCAGCCCGACGCTGTCAGATCCCCAAAGTGAGCAGTGATGGCGGCGACGGTCGCATGCGCCGTACAGAGTGCGTGCGTCGTAATGGTGAATTGTCCCACGTCGCCACCGGACCGTGTAGGCGATAATCCGACGGTAGCAGGCGGGAAAGCAACATCAGGAAATTGGGCGCCCGCGGACGCCACAGCGGCGCCGGGAAGGAGCGCCGCGCAGTCGGTGGCGGCGGTCACCGTCGGAGAGGGGGCGGTACCTGTATTCCCTGTGTTTCCTGTATTCCCCAGCGAAGGATGGTTGATGGCGGTCAATATCACCGCGATCAAGACGATGAGGGCCGCGGCGCTGATGCCGCCCCATAATGCCGGACGTGGTCGCGACATAGTGATT
The DNA here is from genome assembly GCA_027459705.1 of Ktedonobacteria bacterium. Lineage (GTDB taxonomy): Bacteria > Chloroflexota > Ktedonobacteria > Ktedonobacterales > JACDGC01 > DAIDHM01. The sequence continues at coordinate 1,000 of DAIDHM010000027.1, forward strand.
CGCTCCTTTGGTCGCATGCGCTGGTGCACACCATTCCAAACCGAAGACGTCAGATCGGTGAGCGGTTGATGATGCAAGAGGGACGCGATCTCGCCGAATTGCGCGAGTGTCTGCTGGCACGCCGCGCAGGTGGGCACATGCTCGGCTATCCGGCGCATCTCGTGCTCTGCCAGTGCATGATCGCGCCAGGCGGAAAGTTGCTGGCGATGCACGCCCAACGGGCAATGGAGGTGCGGTTCGTTCATGGCTCACCCTCGATCGTGCGCAGGTAGGTGGCGCGGAAATGTTCCCTGGCCCGCCAGAGCGTCATCTTAGCGTTCCCACGCGATATGCCGAGCAACTCGCCAATTTCAGCGCATGAGAATCCATGCACTTCGCGCAAGATGAGCGCGGCGCGCTGCGGAAAGGGCAGTTCCAGCAATACCTGCCGCACCTGATCGCGTTCAACAATCTGGAGCGCGGGATCGCTGCTCGTTGAGGCTGCCGCGTCGGCGAGGGGCAGTGCCAGCCGGACGGGAGACTGCTGGCGATGGTGCTGGCGCGCCAAATTGGTAGCGACACGGAATAACCAGGCCAGCGGTTGCTCATAGGTGCTGATGGTGTCAAAGTGTTGCCAGGCGCGCAAAAATGTCTCCTGGGCCAGTTCATCTGCCCGCCCCGCATCCCCCGTCAGACGCAAGAGGTAATGGGTAATCTGCCGGTTATGGTGCTGAAAAAACGCGTCAAACAGGCTGGTATCGCGATCCTGATGTTGCGCACGATCGGCCAATGGATCGCCGGCTGCCAGCGCTTGCCGCGGGGGCGGCATCCGCGCCATCGCCAGGAGATGCTCCCACCATGCGGATGCGGGCGGCACATGGCCCTTCATGTACCCTGAACTGCTACTTCCCATCTGGTCCACCCATCTTGAGCGGAGGTACAGCACCCGTTGCTGCTGTGCTCAATCAAGTAACATCCATGGGCATGGGCATTGGTAACAGGGGGTGCTCACAGATCCCCACCAGCGTCAGATCAGCCGCGAAAACCTCTCATAACGATACCCGCGCAATAGTCGATCAACGCATCGACATCCATAATCGCCTGTATTTCAGGAGGAAAACTCTGTTCCATCAGCAGGGAGGCGAGACCATGCATCATCGACCACGCGGCGAGCGCCTGGCGATAGGGATCCTCCTGTATCGCTGCATGTTCCGCCTGCAGACGCGTGATCAACTCGACCAATAACACAAAGGCAGCATTGGAGGCGGCGCAGAGATCGGGATATTTGTCATAATCGACGAGCATGCCGCTGAACATGACGCGCACGTCATCCGGATTAGCAAGAACGAATTGCACGTATCGATGCCCGGCCAGACGCAGGAGATCCGTCGCAGTCTGCTGGCGCATGGCGAGGAGATCCGCCAGGTCGCTGGCGAGGAGATGATAGCCATCCTCGGCGATCGCGGCGAGCAGCGCCTCTTTATCGGCGAAATGCCGATATGGCGCGGCATGGCTGACCCCCGCGCGCCGCGCCACCGCGCGCAACGTCAACCCATGCACACCGTCCGCGCGCAATATTTCGATACCAGCCCGTACCAGCGCTTGCCAGAGATCCCCATGATGATATGGCTTGGTTGCTTGTGTCACTTCTGGCAAGGTGCGATCTTCATTCAGATTCATAGCACAATCCTTCACCATGTTGACATTGGTAACATGCATCAGTATACTGTGAAACAGATGGATGTTGCCAATGTCAACATTGAGCGCGCGCTGTTGATAAGCCCACCGTCGATCTGCACGTCCGACGGGAACCATGCTTCCGTCTATGGGATTCCGCGTTTTCGCGAGTGAAAGAGGTTAATCATGTTACGGCGACTCGGTGGCTTTTTCTATGATCAGCGACGCAGTGCGCTGTTCGTCGCGGCAGGCATACTCATCGCGCTGGCTCTGTATGGATTTGGCGCATTTTCCTACCTCAAAGGTGCCGGTTTTACGAATCCCTCCAGCCAGTCCCAACGCGCCATGGATGTACTTGCCACCCACCTGCCCCAATCTACAGTCGATGTGGTCATCCTGCTTCGCAGTGACACCATGACCGTGCAAGATCCCGCCTTTCAGGCGGCGGTGACCCAGCTTACCACAACGCTGGCGGCCCGCCCTGAGGTCGCGGCCCTGAATTCGTATTATAGCACGCGCAACACGGACTTCGTCGCGACGGATCAGCATGCCACCTTCGTCACCGTCCTCCTGGCCCAGCCAGCGCCTGGGCAGTCGAAAGATAGTGAGTACGCGGCCATCGCGCCGACGCTCACGGCACCGCCATTGCAGGTTGAGCTTGGTGGGCAGATCGTGGCCAATGAGCAGATCAACGCGCAGACCGGGCATGACATTGAACGCGCCGAGATCTATACTTTCCCGATTGTGTTCGTGTTGCTGCTGTTCGTGTTTGGCAGTGTTGTCGCCGCGCTGTTGCCACTGGCAATCGGGGTTGTCTCAATCCTTGGCGCCTTTGCCATCATCCATGGGCTGACCGCGTTGACCGATATCTCGATCTTCGCGCTCAATGTCATCACCGGCATGGGGCTGGGACTGGCAATTGATTATGGGCTGTTTATTATTACCCGCTTCCGCGAAGAACTGAGCCATGATCCTACCAACACGCGCGGAGCGCTGATCAGGACGATGGCCACCGCCGGAAGGACGGTCATCTTCTCAGGACTGACGGTCTGCTCCAGCTTGCTCAGTCTTTTACTCTTCCCAGAATATTTTCTGCGCAGCATGGGGCTGGGCGCCATCGCCGCCGTGGTGATGGCGATGCTGGCGGCGATCACGATTCTCCCGGCCATCCTGGCCTTGTTGGGGCCGCGAATCAATATGCTCGCGCTGCGCCGCCAGCGCCAGCTCGCGGATGTCGGCGAGCAACATGGCGCCTGGTACCGCCTGGCGCGGATAGTCATGCGTTTTCCCATCCCGGTCGGTCTGGCCACGCTGGCGATACTTATTTTGCTTGGTTCGCCGTTTTTGCGGGTCGCCTTTCGCTCATTCGCGATCACGGATCTTCCACCAGCGCTATCCGCGCGCCAGGTGGCTGACCAGTTGACGCAACATTTTCCCCATCAGCAAGGGGCGACGGTGACCATTGCGATCCTGGAGCAAGGGAATGTACTGGATCCAAACAATCTTGCCGCGCTGGCGCAGTATGTGGACAATATCCAGAGCGCTACGGGAGCGTCGCAAATCCAGAGCCTGGTGAGCGTCGCGCCGGGGGTGACGCTGGCGCAATACCAGCAGAGTTACCAGCAACCGGGATCCAACCCACTGTTGGACGCGGTGGCCACGCGGCTAGCCAGTGGCAATGCGACCAGGGTGGATGTCACGCTGTCTGCCAATGACAATACGACAACTGCTGTGCAGGCGGTACAGACGATCCGCGCACTGACCCCGCCGTCCGGTTTCACGACCTATGTCGGTGGAACGACCGCCGATCAGATGGATCTCTTCGCCAATCTGGGCGCGGTCATACCCTGGTCGGTCCTGGTGATCGCGCTCTCGGTCTTGCTGCTGCTCTTCTTTATGACCGGTTCGCTGGTTGTGCCCCTTAAAGCGCTGTTGCTCAACCTGCTCTCCCTGTCGGCAACCTTTGGCGCGCTGGTCTTTATCTTCCAGGAAGGCCATTTTGCCCAATTGCTCGGCATCGACTCGATTGGGCCGCTGGAGAGTACGCAGCCAGTGTTAATCTTCGCCATCGCCTTCGGCCTCTCGATGGATTACGAAGTCTTCTTGCTCAGTCGGATAAAAGAACGCTATGACGCGACCGGCGACAACCAGGTAGCGGTGGCATCGGGTCTGCAACGGACAGGGGGCTTGATCACCAGCGCGGCGCTCTTGCTGGCAGTGGTCCTCGGGGCTTTTGCGACCTCATCGGTGGTCTTCATCAAAATGTTGGGGGTAGGCCTGACCATCGCGATTCTGATGGATGCGACGCTGGTGCGCAGCCTGCTGGTCCCCGCGACGATGCGCCTGTTGGGCAATGCTAACTGGTGGGCGCCGCGTCCATTACGCGGACTCTGGCGGCGCATCGGGTTCAGCGAAGTCGCATCCGTGAGCGATCAGCTTGTTCCGCAACCCAGCGAATAGCTTTGATAACGTGAGTATCGGTTAAGCGGCGAGATCGACGGTGATCTCGCGGCTCATGGTAGGCTTGGTCGGTTGGAGACAATAAGCAATCAAACCACAGAGCAGGTTGACGAGAAAATGGGTGGGTTTGCGGTGGCGTGAGTGCTCGATTTGGCTGATATTCTTGAGTTGATCATTGATGGACTCGATGACCGCTCGTTTACGAACGAGGATTTTATCTAGCAAAGGCATGAGACGATTGCCCATATTCTTGCGGATACGAGTGAAGAGATGCAATCCCTTCGCATAGAGGTCCTCGAACAAGGGTTGCGAAATATAGCCTTTGTCGCCAATGAGTTTGCCGAGCAGAGATGCTGCCAATTTCGGCACCGGACGCCGATCATCCACATTGCCTGGCGTGAGGCAGAACGCCAGGATCTCCCCTTGATCGTTGACGACCAGATGGAGTTTGCAGCCAAAGAACCAGCACGTCGAGGTTTTCCCCCGTTTCGCCAGGTCAGCGAAGACCCGATGCTGCGGAATGCGAGGATTCTTACAGACGGCCAGCGCCGTCGAATCGATGAAACTCACCCCAGTACACTTCCCAAACTTCGTTTGGAGGTAGGCGGTGAGCGGAACCAGGTAATCATCCATGAGCGCAACAAACCGGGGATAGCTCAGTGGTCGAGGAAATTCTGCGCGTAAGTGCTGGCTCACATACTGGGTATAGTAGTGTTTGAAGGTCCGATAGCAGGATTGATGAAAGTGGATCAGCATCGTCATGATTTCGCTTGGATACATCTCATGCTCACGATGTCGCTGCTGCTTCCCGTTCTGCAGCAGGGTCTGTTCCCAGGCTTCCCAGTACTCTTGCACAAAGTCGTCCACGTCGCAAAACAATTCGAGTATACTCATTCTAGGTCCTCCTGGTTTGGGTTTGTTTTGTTTGTATCCCAAGTATACCAGGAGGCATTCTTATCCGATACTCACGTTTGATAGCAATGCTCCACCCGCAGGAGCGGGGAGGCGGGGTGGCCACACCCCTATCCCTGCTCCTCTGTCATGGCACGGCCAGTCGCAAGGAGTGCCAGGGGTCCAGAGACTACCGAAACGCGGAGTATCCCCGCATGTACGGGTCAGGCTGGTGTCACGCACGCGTGGTACCCTGGGCCACACGTCGCACATGAATGAAATCAAGGCCACGGTGATGTGCGGGATGAGGCGATGTGCGGGCGGCCGGTCGGCGGAGAATAGCCGATCGGCGGGGCAGCCCGCCCATGAATGAATTCATGGTCTAGTGATACAAAACCGGATGAATCCGGTTGTCGTCATGCCCGCACATACCACATGCCAACGCCGTCGCCCCCCACCCGTTGCATGATCGCCCCCGTCGCCCTCCACCACCCACGTACGGCAACAATCGGTGTGAACCGATTTCGTA
>DAIDHM010000031.1 GCA_027459705.1 Ktedonobacteria bacterium
GGTGGGGCGCTGGGAGGCATCGAGGGTGCATTCTTGCCAGGGCATATGCCGGGGATCTGGGCGCTGATTGGGATGGCGGCGGCACTGGCGGGCGTGATGCGTTCCCCGCTGACGGCGGTGCTCTTCGCCTTCGAGTTGACGGGGTCGGGCAATCTGCTGTTGGCATTGCTCGTGGCCTGCATGTTCTCGCATGGCGTCTCGGTGCTGGTGCTCAAACGCTCCATCCTCACGGAAAAGATTGCCCGGCGCGGCCTGCACGTGACGCGCGAATACGCGGTCGATCCGCTGGAAGCGTTGCTGGTGGGCGAAATGGTGTCATCCCGCGTCGTGAGTGTCGCGGCTGAGGTGGGCGTGGCGACGCTGCGGCGGCAGATGAGCGAGGCAACACCCTTTGCGCAACAACGGTTGTATCCCGTGCTGGATGCGCATGATCGGCTGGTAGGTCTGGTGGCCCGTTCGGATGTATTGGCTCTTCCCAAAACTGAACCGCGCCAGGTGGCGGCGATTATGCGCCGTACCATGGTAGTCGCTTTCCCGGATGAAACGCTACGCGCCGTTGCTGTGCGGATGATCACTCAGCGCATCTGGCGCATGCCCGTGGTGAAGCGCGACGATCCGACACAACTGGTGGGGTTGATCACGCAACGCGATCTGTTGCGCGCGCGTGAACGTTTGCTCATCGAGGAACGGCACCGCGAGCGCGTGCTGCATCTGCGCCTGTTGACGCCCTCACCGCACCGCAACTGACACACACTGTCCTCGCAAGATCTCAGAGGTGTGGGGAAGGAAGGAACATTGCATGTACGGTGATGGCCCGGCGATTGAACGGTGCCGGGTAACAGCGTATACAATCCCGACGGATGGGCCAGAGGCGGATGGCACCTATCATTGGGAGGCGACGACGCTCGTGCTGGTCGAGGTGGATGCCGCCGGACAGACAGGGATGGGCTATACATACGCGGATGTCGCCACGGCGCAACTCATCAAGGGGCTCTTGGTGCCGGTCGTGCGAGGACGCAATGCCTGCGACATCCCCGGCGCGTCGCAGGCGATGATGCGGGCCATTCGGAACCTGGGGCGACCGGGCATCGCCTCGATGGCCATCTCGGCGGTGGATGTCGCCATGTGGGATCTCAAAGCGCGCTTGCTCGATGTGGCGCTGGTGACATTGCTGGGGGCTGCTCATGAGCGCGTGCCCATCTATGGTAGCGGCGGCTTCACCACTTATTCTCCTCAACATGTACAGGCCCAACTGGGCGATTGGGTCCGCGAGGGCATTCCACGCGTGAAAATGAAGATCGGTACGCACCCCGAGGCGGATGTCGCCCGCGTCGCGGCGGCGCGTGCAGTCATTGGCAGTGCGGACCTCTATGTCGATGCCAATGGTGCCTATGACCGCAAGCAAGCCCTGGCACAAGCGGCAGCATTTGCGGACCTGGGGGTGGTCTGGTTCGAGGAGCCAGTGTCCTCTGACGATCTGGACGGGTTGCGGCTGATTCGTGATCGTGCCCCCACTGGCATGCACATCGCCGCCGGGGAATATGGTTATGACCTGTGGTATTTCGCGCGCATGCTGGCTGCTGGGGCGGTGGATGTGCTGCAAGCCGACGCCACGCGCTGCGCGGGCATCACGGGTTTCTTGGGAGCGGCGAAGCTGGCGGAGGCGCACCATCTCCCCCTCTCGGCGCACTGTGCCCCGACGATCCACGCCCATGTGGCGTGCTCCATCCCGCAGCTGTGGCCCATCGAATATTTCTCTGATCATGTGCGCATCGAGCGGATGCTCTTCGATGGCGCCTTGCTCCCTGTAGATGGCGCCTTGTGGCCAGATCGGTCGCGTCCTGGTCTGGGCTGTACGTTCAAACACGCTGATGCGGCACGTTACCATGTCTGGGGTGATGACCCCTGATCCCGCTTCTTTGCCCCACTATCCGTTGTTTGCTTGTGTAAAAATTGAACGCACCAACCAAGGAGGAGCACATGTATAAAAATCCGGAGGTCGTTGTGGTGACGGGAGCGCGGGCTGGGTTAGGCCGCGCCATCGTCGAAGCTTTCGCCAGGCGTGGCGCGCGCATTGGCCTCATCGCGCGCGGTGAAGAGAGCCTGTTGGAAGTCGCGCAAGAGGTAGCGCAACTGGGGGGTAAGGCCCTCGTGCTGCCCACCGATGTCGCTGACCCCGTCGCCGTGGATGCAGCAGCCGAGAAGGTGGAGGAATATTTCGGTCCTATCGACATCTGGGTGAATGATGCCATGACCTCGGTCTTTTCACCTTTTAGCGATATGTCGGCACAGGAATATCAGCGCGTGACCGAAGTGTGCTATCTCGGCTTTGTCTATGGCACCATGGCCGCGCTCAAACGCATGCAGTTGCGTGATCATGGCACCATTGTGCAAGTTGGTTCAGCGCTGGCCTATCGCGGCATTCCCCTGCAATCAGCGTATTGCGGGGCGAAACATGCCATTCAGGGCTTCACGGAGGCCGTACGGTGCGAGTTGATGCACGATCATAGCAAGATATGGATCACCATGGTGCAGATGCCCGCGTTGAATACTCCGCAATTCCAATGGGTGAAGAGCCGTTTGCCACATCAAGCGCAGCCAGTGCCGCCGATCTTCCAGCCGGAGGTGGGAGCCGAGGCTGTGTATTACGCCGCGCACCATCGGCGTCGCGAAATCTTCGTGGGTGGTTCGACCCTCATCGCTATCGTGGGGAACCATTTTTTCCCCAACGTCGGCGATTGGTATCTCGCACGGACAGGGTATCGCGGCCAGCAGACCAGCCAACCAGATAACCATGATCGTCCCAATAATCTCTGGGAGCCGGTGCAGGGGGCATTTGGTGCGCATGGTCGCTTTGATCAGTCGTCGCTCGCGAACAGCACCCAACTGTGGGCGACGTTGCACCGCAATGCCCTGGTGGCGGGTGTGGGGGCGGTGGTGGCAGGGGCTGTCGCCCTGGCGACCATGACCGGACGCAGTCGCTGAGGAGAGGTCGGCCATGGCACACATGGGATCATTCGCCCTTTCGAGCTGGGCGAAGCGGCTACCGATCATGAGCCTGGCAACCTGTGGGTTGGTGGTGGCGACCGCGTTGGCGACCTATCAACTGAAGCTGGTTGCCGAAGTGTGGGACCCCATCTTTGGGGGAGTCAGCAGCGCGCGCGTGGTGACCGCTCCCGTATTGAGTTGGTTGCCGATTCCCGATGCGCTGCTGGGCATGCTGGGGTATCTGGCCGACATCTTCACCGAAGCCTGGGGGGATGAAGCCCGTTGGCGTCGCACGCCCTGGTTGGCCTTGCTAACGGGCGTGGTCATCACCGGGATGGCGCTGGTCAGCGTGGGTCTGGTGGCGTTGCAAGCGTTGGTAGTGCATGCGTGGTGTGCACTCTGCCTCGTTTCTGCGCTCCTCTCGTGGGTCATCTTTGCGCTGGGTATTCGCGAGCCTGTGGCGGCCTTGTACTACGTCGGCGCGCAGATGCGCCGTGGTGCACCACTGATGACGGTATTGCGTGGTACTGTGGCAACTCGCCAAAGCGGTCACTTCGTCAGTGCTGGCCAGTGAGTGTGGAGGTTATGTGATGAATGTCGCATCGCATCTCTTTTTGGCTGATTTGGGCTTTCCACTGTGGCTACGGGCCGCCCATTGGATCAATTTCATCTTCATGGGGTTATTGATTCGTAGCGGCATCCAGATTCTCAGCTCCTATCCGCGGTTGTATTGGAACGATCACAGCCAACCAGGCACCGAGTGGGCCAGGTTTACCAAGAAATCGATCCCCACGGACAAACCGTGGATCACGCTGGATCAAGAGGTAGTTGCTCCGTCATGGTTGGCGCAGCCGGGGGAAAAGCACCTGGGATTAGGGCGACACTGGCACTTCTTCTCCATCCTCTTTTGGGTGCTGAATGGGGTGGTCTATGTCATCTTGCTCTTAGCCACGGGCGAGTGGCGGCGGCTCATCCCTACCTCGTGGTCGATCGTGCCAGATGCGCTGCATACATTCGTCACCTACCTCACGTTTCATCTGCCGCCCGCTAGCGCGTTTCACCCCTATGATCCTCTGCAACAATTGGCCTATGCGGGGGTGGTATTTCTGTTGGGGCCATTCCTGATCGTGACCGGTGCGGCGCAGTCACCCGCCGTAGGGGCGCGATGGCCGGGATTCGTGCGCCTGCTAGGAGGTAAGCAATTTGCTCGCAGTCTGCATTTCTTGGGGCTGTTGGCCTTCATTGCCTTCCTGATTGTGCATCTGTCGCTGGTGGTCATCACGGGTTTCGGCAAGAACATGGCCGCTATCGTGCTGGGCAGTCAAGACGCGAATCAAGGCCTCGCGGTGGTCATCGGGCTGAGCATCATCGCGGCGACGGTGATTGGCTATGGCGTCACGTCGCGCGCTTCGCTGGTGAATCCGCGCCGGATGCAGAGAGCGCTTGGCGTGGTCATTCATCCGGTGATGCGTGTGGTGGCGACGAAAATGCAGCCCACAACGCAGGGATTCACCAAGCAGGATCTCACCGCACAATTCCTGGTCAATGGTGAACCGCCCACGAGCAACTCCTATGCACAGTTGTTGGCCGAGAACTTTCGCGGCTATCAACTCGAGGTCAATGGGCTGGTAGAGCAGCCACTGAGCTTGTCACTCGTGACGCTGGCTGCGATGGGGTCGACGGAGCAGATCACCCGACACGAATGCATTCAGGGATGGACGAGCATTGGCGCGTGGCAGGGGGTGCCGATGACAGCCATTTTGGCCGCGTGCCACCCGACGGCAGAGGCGCGCTACGCCATCTTTTGGTCGTATTCGGATGACACCGAGGGCCTGCCATTTTATGAATCGATCGATCTGTCGATTCTGAAGGAGCCGGGAACCTACCTGGCGTATGCTTTGAATGACGCGCCTCTGCCAGTGCCGCATGGTGCGCCATTGCGACTGCGCGCTGAGACGCAACTCGGCTTCAAGATGGTCAAGTGGATCAAATCCATAGAGTTTGTGACGGACTATCGCCCCATTCGTGGCGGGCAGGGTGGCTCGCGCGAAGATGAAAAATTCTACGATCAATCTGCCGGTATTTAATGGGTTGGAGGAGAAGGACAGAGCAATGGCAGTGAAAACGGGGGATTGGGTACATGGGGCATGGCAATTAGGGCGCTTCGCCTGGCGATCCACTCGGCATCGGCGTACTCTCGCCCCGACGTTGGTCCGCGACAGTGTGTCGGTTGTGCAGCACATCCGCGAAGGACGGTTTCAGCGCAGCTTGGCGCTTATTGCTGCCTTTGCTGGGTTACTTGGCGGAGTGGAAGTTACCTCAGAGCACTATCGTGGCAGCTATGGACAGCGCGTGATGTATACGCCTGTCATCCTCGGTCCTCTGCTGGGGATCGCCGGGGTGCTGGGGGCCATCAATCGGCGAGCAGCGCGGACGCTGTTGCCGCTGGCTTCGTGCTTGATGTTGGGCGATGGGGTGCTGGGCTTCTTCTTCCATATCCGGGGGGTGGCACGCAAGCCGGGTGGCTGGCGCATCCCCGTCTTTAACATCGTGATGGGGCCGCCGCTCTTCGCACCATTGCTGTTGGGCATCGGAGGCTTTCTGGGGATCATCGCCTCATTGCTGCGTCGGGAGGATGATCCCATCCATGAGTTGGCCTGGGGGACGCGCTGGCATCGTCGCCCCGCGTGGGTCGAGGCCCTACCACGACGGCTGACCCGCGAGGGCTTCGTGGTGGGACAGGACATCCGCGAGGGAAGGTTCCAACGCATCCTCGCAGGCGCTACCGCGCTGTCGGCTCTGCTCAACGGCGCCGAGGCGCTTTACTCTCATTACAAGAACCGCTTTTCCTATCGTATCCAGTGGTCGCCGATTTTACTGAGCCCGGCCATCATCGCGGCAGGTCTCGGAGCCATCTGGAGCAAGCAGGTGGCGCGTACCTGGTTGCCGATCGTTTCGGCGCTGGCATTGCTGGATGGCGCGGTGGGGTTTGGCTACCACCTGCGTGGTGGGCTGCGCCATCATCCCGGTGGCATCAAGCAACCTTTGCATATGGTGATGTACGGCCCACCGCTCTTCGCGCCGCTCCTCTACGCGGCGACGGGTTTCATTGGGCTGCTGGCGAGTTTGCTGCGGAGGGCCGACTGATGAACAAACGTAAACATAGACATGCAGACTTGGATGCCGAGCTATCATCACCAGATCTCGACTGCCAACCAATCGATCCGCAAACGGGACAACCCCTGCCACTGCGCGCCCAGGTGGGGTACTATCCTGGCTACCAGACGTTGCGTCAACAACGCTTTTGGGACGCGGCGACGCGTGATGTGGTGATGCGGCGCATGCATGAGGTGCCTCCTATTCGCTTCTTCACCCTCGCAGAGGCGCGGCAATTGGCGGCAGTTGCCGCGCGTATCATTCCGCAAGATGACCGCGAACTGGCGTACCGGATTCCCATTGTGCCATGGATTGATGAGCGGCTGCACAGTGGGCGCATCGATGGCTATCGCTACGAAGGCATGCCCGCCGATGGTGAGGCGCACCGGTTAGGGCTGCAAGCTATCAACGATATCGCGCGCGCTCTGCACGACAAAGATTTCATCGATCTCACCCCGCCACCGCAAGAGGGTATTTTACGCACCCTCCACGATGACAACCCACCGGCCGGACACGCCATCTGGGCGCGTATGCCTGTCCAACGCTACTGGATGCTGCTGGTGCAAGACTGCATTGAGGTCTATTATGCGCACCCCTTCGCCTGGGATGAGATTGGCTATGGTGGTCCGGCCTATCCGCGCGGCTATATGCGTTTGCAACATGGCCAGCCGGAACCCTGGGAAAAGGATGAAGTGCGCTATTCATGGCGCGCGCCGAAGTGGTCAGTCAGCCAGGAATATACTCCTCTCGGCGGTGGGCACGATACGATTACTCCCGGACAGGAAGGCACACACTAGGAGAATGATGTGATGGTGAAAGATACGTCCTTGTTCGGCATCTTCCGCAAGGAGAATGACCAACCCCACCAACTCGGCCCCATGCAACGGCTGGATGTGCCTATGCGGCACTACACCGATGCAGATGTGGTGGATGTCGTGGTGGTGGGCGTCGGCTCAGCGGGCGGCGTGCTGGTGCAACGGCTGGCAAAGGCGGGCTGGCGCGTTGTGGGCCTCGAAGCTGGGCCATTTTGGGACACCGAGCGCGATTGGGTCAGTGACGAAGCTGGCTCGCATAACCTCTACTGGAACGATCTCCGCATCACGGGTGGCAAAGATCCTCTGGCGCTGGGCGCGAATAATAGTGGCAAGGGGGTTGGCGGCGGATCCGTTCACTGGGCGGGCTTCACCCCCCGCTTTCACCCGTCAGACTTTCGGGTCTATAGGGAGGACGGCATAGGGGCTGACTGGCCGATCAGCTATGAGGACGTCAAACCTTATTATGAATTATTGGAGCGCGAGATCCCCGTGGCTGGCCCGGCATATTATCCGTGGGGCGACCCGCACGGCTATATCTATGGACCGCATCCGTTGGGGCAGGTCGGCGCGGTATTGGTGAACGGCTGCACCACATTAGGGATCCGCTCCGTAGCCGGGGGGCCAGTGGCGATCCTTTCGGGGTCACATGGCGATCGTCCGCACTGCATCTATCGCGGCTTCTGCATCCAGGGTTGCAAGGTGGGAGCGAAGCAGAGCACGCTCATCAGTCATGTACCCGACGCGGTAGCGCACGGGGCCGAAATCCGCGCGAACGCGATGGCGGCGCGTATCAACCTCGGGAACGATGGCCGCGTCACGGGGGTAACATACTTCGACCACGCCGGGCAGGAACGCTGCCAGCGGGCGAAACTCGTCATCATCTCTGGCTATGCCATTGAGACGCCGCGTTTGTTGCTGAACTCCGCGACGACGGGATACCCACAGGGACTGGCGAATTCCAGCGGCACCGTCGGGCGCTACCTGATGGCGCAGGCCGGCAATGTTATTCTGGGGCGATTCGACGAACCCGTGCGCATGTACAAGGCGCCACCCGCCCATGCGTTGACCGAGGAGTTTTACGAGACTGATCGCCGACGTGATTTCGCGCGTGGTTTCTCCATCCAGACGGTTGGGCCGTTGCCAATTGCGTTCGCCAAACAGATGATGGTAGCGAAGGGCGCGTGGGGTTGGGGACTGCGCGAGGTGATGATGGATTATAACCATTGGTCGGCGTTGGGCCTGCTGGGCGAGATTTTACCCTGGGCAGACAATCGCGTCACTCTCGCCACGGAAACGGATCAGTTCGGGTTACCGGTTGCCCACGCGCATTTTGACCTGCACGACAATGACCACAAGCTCATCGAGTTTGGCAAGAATACCGTGATGGAGGTGATGCGAGCGGCTGGCGCGCAAGAGATCGTGCAAGAACCGCGCTACGCTCACCTCATTGGCGGCGCTCGCATGGGAAATGATCCGGCTACTTCAGTGGTGGATGGTTGGGGACGGACGCACGATATCCCCAATCTGTTCATCTGCGATGGCAGCATCTTTCCGACCCAGGGAGCGGCCAATCCGGGTCTGACCATCCAGGCGTTGGCTGCCCGCACCGCCGATTACCTGATCACGCTGGGGGCGGAGGCAGCGGCATTCCGACCCGGCCACACGGTGATGCCTCCGCTGCGCACGGAACTATCGCCTGCTCAGACGACTGGGCGAGGAGTTCCCAGACTGACCTCGCGGACGCCGAACGTGCACATTGGGTTGGGTGGTCTGGCGCCCGGTGGTAAGGCTTAAGCGCATCAGCCCGTAGATTCTTCATCAAAAAGTTGGTGTCATCACGTCGCTGTCGACCTGTCGGGATCACTGTGCCGTAGCAGGTGTGGGTATGCCAGAAGAACTCACGACAGGGGCATCCCCTGCTCCAGGTATGCCAGGCCGGCATCGAGCAGATCGATAAAATGCCGCACATTGTCAAAGTGTTCACCGATCACCGAGGCAGCGGCGTCGGGGTGGCCGGTATAGAGCGTCGCCAGGAAGACGCCGATCACCGCGCCCGCGTAGGAACGCGCGGCAAAGTCATCAGGGTCGCGTCCGAGCCGCCTGGCCAACACGGTTGCCAGCGCGTGCATGGCCTGAACGATCTGGTCCAACATCAGCATGCGCAGTTCCGGAACGCTGAGGACTAACCGCGCCCGTTCTTCGATATGCGCCATCTCGTCATCGGATATCGCCATGAAGACCTGACGAAATGCCCGTCGCATCGCCGAGATCGGGTGGAGGTCATCGGGTTGCTCGGCGAAGGCCGCGAAGAGTAGAGGATCCAGTTCGTCATACAGCACGACATCCTCTTTCTTGGGGAAGTAACGAAAGAACGTGCTGGGCGAGATCTCCGCCTGTTCCGCGATCTGCTCGATGGTCGTGGCCTCGTAACCCTGTTCCAGAAATAGCCGCAGCGCGTGGTGCTGAATCGCGGCTTTTGTCTTGGCCTTCTTGCGTTCGCGCCAGCCGCGCTGCGGCTCACCTGGGTCTGTTTGCGCCATGGATCATTCCTTCTAACATTCAGGGAGTGGGGATGCCGATGCGCTCGGAAGGTGCTGATCCGGCGATCGCGCTTGAGTCTGCCAGATCCGCTGATACCTGGCCCGGCGCGAACGCTTGCCGTGGCAGGAAGAACAGCGCGAGGAGCATGCCGACAGCGGCGACGATGGCAGCGGCGACCAGCGACGCATCCATCCCATTCACGAAAGCGCTCCGCACCTCAATCAACAGTGAGGGCGACCGCAGACGCGCCGCCACCGCGATTCCGCCGAAGAGGCTCCCGCGCACTGTGCTTGCCAGCGTGGGGGGCAAAGACGTCAGTTGCAGTTGGCTCAGATATGCCGTGTTGAGCACACTGCCCATGATCGCCGCGCCCAGTGGCCCACCGGTTTTTTGCAACGCCTGCATCACCGCTGAGCCTACCCCACTGCGTTCCGCCGGAATCTCCGCCAGTGCCGCCGCGGCCGCTGTCGCGAAGGTGATGCCCATCCCCAGCCCATTCAGCGCCATCCATGCCGCGATAAAACCATCGCCGGAAGCGACGCCGGTAGTGGCGCCAATAAGCATGCCAACAGTGACGAGCGCGAACCCCAGCGCTACCATTATTTTAGCACCAATCAATCGTGCCACGCGACTCGCCAGACCAGCGCCCACGACCAGCCCGCCGACCAATGGCAGCAAGCGCACGCCCGACCCCATCGCGTCGGTGCCCAGCACGCCCTGGAAGTATTGGGGCATGGTGAAGATCACCCCGGTCATCGCCAGGACCAGGATAGCCATCAAGATCACACCCCAGGTAAACGATGCCGACCGGAACAGGGCGAGGTCCACCAGCGGCTCGCCGTGTGGTCGTCGGCTTAACCAGAGTTCCCAGAGGAAGAATCCGAGCAGCAGCACCAGACCAATGGCGATCGGGATCAGCGCGCTAGCATCGCCCCAGCCATTGCGGCCAGCCTCAATGAAGCCATAGGTC
>DAIDHM010000033.1 GCA_027459705.1 Ktedonobacteria bacterium
GTGAACCACAGCTTGTGCCGCCAATCTGGGCAAATCTCCACCATTATGACGCCGTGCGCGATGGCTATGCCGACGCGCTGACCGGGTTGCTGCGGGCGTTGGGAGTACCGGGCGGTCCGAAGACTGTCTCGCCGTTCCTGGCGGCGTTGCTCCCGGGAAATGGCCAGGTTGTCAGCCCTGCTTCACCAGTCCCGCCACCCCGCTCCACTGCTTCGCCGCACTTCCCGGGCCTGCCGCCAGAGAAACTGCCGCCCCGGCTCGTTCAACTGGGCTTCACTGGCCAGGCGCGCGCCGTCGAGGGGCGACCGGTGGATGTCATTCTCCCGCCGCTCTGTCATGTCGATGCGGGACCGTTCTGGATGGGGAGCCGGAACGATCCCCAGGCGAGAGATGATGAACCCTGGCACCAGGTGACGACGGGCGCGTATGACATTGGCACGTACCCGGTGACGGTGGCGGAGTATGCCTGCGCGGTGCGGGCGGCGATAGTGAAAGAACCAGATGGGTGGTCCCGTCAGCAATGGAAGGGTTTGGACCACCCGGTGGTCAATATCAGGTGGCAGGATGCGGTTGCTTATGTCGCATGGCTGGCACGGATGACAGGCGAACCCTGGCGATTACCGACCGAAGCGGAGTGGGAAAAAGCGGCGCGGTGGGACCAGGCCAATCAGGTGGCGCGTATCTATCCCTGGGGAGATGCATGGGATCCTCAGCGGGCGAATGTGGATAATTCAGGCGGGAAGTCCTTGAGTAGTCTGATCCTAGGAGCACGAACCACGGCGGTTGGGTATTATGCGCAGCAAAGCGATGCCAGCCCGTATGGTTGCCACGATATGGCGGGAAATGTCTGGGAGTGGACCAGCAGTATCTATAATGCGTCCGCCTATCAACCAGATAATAAAAGAGAAAATAACAGTGATAGAACATCATGGCGAGTGCTGCGGGGCGGTTCGTGGGTCAACCTCTCCAGGTTCGCGCGCGCGGCGGACCGCGGCAGGTACAGCGTAGTCATCTACCTCGGCAACTGTGGTTTTCGCTTGGTTCGTGGGGTGGGGGCTGGCTCTCACTAAATTGTTCTTGTTTCCTTGCTTTCTATTATGGTGGAGTAGTGATCCGTTTAGGGCGCGCGAGGACGGTGGGGGTCCCCAGCGCGCGCAGCGCGAAAAATTTTTTGCGGAATGGGAGTGTGGTGGAGCGGGACGGTGCGTCGTGGCGAAGGCGGCGCGCGCGGGGAGATGCTCATGGAAACCGCTCGCTGACGAGATCCTTTCACCACTCGCTCGCGGAGAATGATGCGGTAGCGACGGGCATAGCCTGAATGCCCGGGGGGGAGGCACAATGTGATACGATATGAGCAAACAGCCCCCTGTCAGTCTGATTTGTTCATTGCGGCTACTGGAGCATGGATCCGCCACCTGGCACCTGTGCTCAATCTCCCGCATACGTTCCATGATGGAGGCGTCTCAAATTCATGAGCATTCGTGTCGGCTATCGCGCCATGATCATCGACAACGACACCTGGTCGTCGCGCCTCGCCCAATTTCTCTACAAGCCGGAGTATAACAATAAGATTATCCAGAGTGTGTCCTTCCTGGATTCGCTCCATGACGCGCTGATCCACGCTGAACAACAAGATTTCATTTACATCGATCCTTTTGCCTTCAATATGACAGACGCCGTCCGTTTCATCGTTGAGGTGCAGGCCCGTTACCCGGTGAAAGCGTTTACCCTCTATCGCAGTGGCCGCAAATGGCAGGAACGCGGGCGTGAACTGGAAGGGATCGCCATGCCAACGGTGCGTCTGCGGACTATGCTTGCTCTCGACAAAGATAGTATGGAAAACGCGAACTTCGGTCAGCTGGTACGCGATAACCTGATGAGCATGGATCGAGAATTTCAATCGTTGCTGCAACGATCGACTTTCACGACCGATATGGGTGGCACGCGCAGCGGTGTCTGGGGGGCACAAGATTTTGGCGGTCCCCGGCCCGTCCAGCCTGCCTATGATCCGGGATATGCCCCTATTCTCCCCTCACCGACGGGGTATGGGGTGACCCAGCAGCAACTGCGCGATCTGGCGGATATGGTGGCGATGCAGATCGGTCGGCCGATGGCCTCGACTTCCACGCACCCACTGCTGCAATCGCCCGAGATCAGTCAACTCACCCAGCAGGTCGCCAGCACCCGTGAACAACAAACGACGATGCGCGAACAGATCGGGCAGATCCAGTCGGCACTCGGCCCGCTCCAGCAAGCCGTGAACAACGCGCAAGGCCAGATCACCGCGATGCAGGGCACGCATACCAAACAACAAGAGACCGTCACCGCCGTCCAACGCGACCAGCGCGAGCATAGCCGACAGGTCGGTAATGTGGAGCAGCGCGTGCGTGAACTCGAAGCGCGCTTGGCGCGCGCCGATCAACAAAACGGAGAACTGCGAAAAGGATTGCGCGTCGCCCAATGGCTGGCTATCGGACTCAGCGCCGGACTCATGGTCATCATTCTGGTGGTGATCAGCATTCTTTTGGCACACAACCATTTCTAACCAATCCCGCGCGCAGCACAACCAGGCAACGTCTGTGCCAGCAGCCAGCGAACAGACCATTTGGAACCATGTGCCGCGCCCTTTCTGCCCTAGTCGGCCTGATTATGGTAAGAAGGAGCGCAGTACATTCCTGGCACAGTGAGCCATGCGCCGCGTGGTGGCGGCCATGGGGGTGGGTGGGGAGCAAGCACGGACACATTTTGGAGCCTGACACAGCGTTCGTGGATCGAGTGGAGGATAGGGCCGCATCATGACAGAGAACACCCGGGGAACCGGATTTTCCCCAAGCAACACCATTTTTGTCTCGCTCTGCTTTGAAGGGCCAGACACACGCTATTCCATCGCGGGTGGGTTGGGAACCCGCGTCACCGAACTGACCGAGACCCTCGCGCACATGGGCTATGAGACTCATTTGATCTTTATTGGCGACCCCGCCGAGGAGCCGGTTGAATACCGGGTCAACGGCAAACTGATCCTCAAACGCTGGAGCCAGTGGATCAGCCGCTATTATCCCAATGGCGTCTATGATGGTGAGGAGCATAAGCTCTTCGATTACAATGAGAGCGTCCCATACCACGTCCGCACCGCGATCATAGAACCAGCGGTCGCGCAGGGCAAAGTCGTCGTCGTGATGGGCGAGGATTGGCATACGGCTGAGGTCATTACGCGCATCTCCGATGATCTCTACTGGCATGGCTTGCGCGATAAAGTATTGCTGCTCTGGAATAATAACTCGCTGATGTCGATGGGGCGCATCAACTGGAAGCGATTGAACTATGTTTCGGCGATCACCACCGTCAGTCGCTATATGAAACATCGCATGTGGGAGTGGGATGTCAATCCACTGGTTATCCCCAATGGCATCCCGCGGCGCTTCCTGGATCCCGTCTGCGCCGATTGCACCAACCAGCTCCGCGATATCATTAAAGGCGAGGACGGCAGCCGCGGCTTTCTCTTCAAGATCGGTCGCTTCGATCCAGATAAGCGCTGGATGATGGCGATTGAGGCGGCCGCCCGGCTGAAATATTCGGGGCATCCCATGCGCATGGTCATTCGCGGGGGCATCGAGCCCCATGGCGCGGAAGTGATCAGCCGAGCTCGCCACCTGGGATTGGTGGTGCGAGATGTCGAGGCGCGGCGCCCATCGCCCACCGAATGCCTGGACCTGCTCCGCAATGCGGGCGAGGCCGATGTGTATAATCTGAAATTCTTCGTTCCCGAAGAGTTCGTCCGGATGTGCTATGCGGGTTCCGATGCGACCCTGGCGAATTCTGGGCACGAGCCGTTTGGCCTGGTCGGGCTGGAAGTCATGGCCGCCGGCGGCATCGCCTTCACCGGATCGACTGGCGAGGATTACGCCGTCAGCTTTGAGAACGCTGTCAGTCTGGAGACTGATGACCCCGACGAGATTGTGGGCTATCTGATTCATCTCGCGCGGCATCCCGAAGATCGCGAGAAAATTCGCCAGGCTGGTCGCCAGACCGCCCAGGAATACCTCTGGGAATCTGTGCTGGAGAACCTCTTTGGCAAACTGGAATATCTGGGGCGCAAACAGAGTTTGATCTTCTGAACCTCACACAACGCGACGGAGTTGGCCGGGCAGGCCTCCCCCGTCGCGTTGTGTGACGTACCCGGCGCGTGAGCATGTACCCACGCGCCAGGTCGAGTGGACTAGACCGGCTTGACTTCGGCCGTCGCGCCAGCTTCTTCCAGCTTCTTCTTGGTGGCGTCGGCGTCTTCCTTGCTGGTGTTTTCCTTGATCGCCTTGGGAGCGCTCTCGACGAGTTCTTTCGCTTCCTTCAGGCCAAGGCTGGTCAACTCGCGGACCACTTTAATGACATTGATCTTCTTGGTGGCGTCAGCAACGCCAGTCAGCATGACGTTGAATTCCGTGGGAGCTTCTTCTTCCACTTGAGTGACCGTTGGGGTTGCCGGGCCAACTGGCATGGCGCCCATCATCGCCGGCGCGGCGGCGGTCACGCCCCACTTGTCCTGCAGCTGCTTCGTCAATTCGACAAGATCGAGCACGCTCAACTCATTGATCTGCCCGATGATTTCATCAACCTTTGCCATGATGTACTTTCCCTCATTCTCACGCGAGTCGCGTGGATTCTCAATGATCTCGGCGAATGGGACCCGATGGACCATTCCCCACATGTGTTTTTAGAACGTCGCGCCCTGCTGTTCCGCATAGTTGCGCAACACCTGCACAAGATCGCGCAGTGGGGCGCTCAAGACGCCAAAGGCCTGATTCAATGGCCCCTGGATCATCCCGACACTCTGGGCACGCGCCTCTTTCTGGCTGGGGAGCTTCGAAATATCTTCGAGCTGATGTGCTTCGAAAGGCACTTTGCCCAGCATGCCGCCCTTGACCGTGACAATTTTCGAGGTGCGGACATAGTCCATCACCGCTTTCGCGGCGGCCGATTCATCGCCATAGCCAATGGCGACCGCCGTCGGTCCATTCAATTGTTTGTCGACATTGGCGACATCCGCTTCATGGGTGGCGATGCGCAACAGGGTATTCTTGACGACCTGGAAATCGAGTTGCGCGGTGTGCATTTTCTTGCGCAGGTCGATCTGCTCGCTGACACTCAGTCCCTGGGTCTGCATCAAGACCACCGCTTTGCTGCGCCGCAATTTCTCGACGAGGCCGCTAATGATGGCAGCTTTTGCTTCCGTTGGCACGCGGGTTCCTCCTTTCTCAGATGCATCGCGCGCGGCTGTGTACACCGCTGGTCTGAATGGTACGCGACGGTATCGGCTCACCGAGGATCGCGTTGCTTCGACCAACAAAAAAGCCCCCGCAGGCAATCTGCTTGCCCGGGGACTCACTGGCGGATATCACGCCGACCACACGCGTGTGATCAGGCAATCTCTCACCACCTCAACAGGCTCCACATACTGGGGAGTGGACTTAAGCGCTCAGGGCGCACCCGCAGTCTTCGGTGTGCAAATTCGCTCGCTGAGCGTACTATACCCCATGGAATCGTGGGACGCAAGGGTACTGGACCTCTGTATATGCCAGCAACCGCCTCGCTACGCGCTACGCGGACGACTTGACGGCCCCTCTAGGATAAGGTCAGACTATCCAGAGGAGCACGTAATCCCATGCCTATGGCGCTACCGGTTGATTTCCTGCTCGTCAGTCGCGCACCGACGATCGACCTCGCGATGATCGCCACGGCCATTGGCCCCTTGCGGCCCGGCATGATCGTGGAGATTCCGGATCCTACCCCGGACCAGCACGCTGGGCGCGAACAGCGCCAGACGCTGGGGCGCGTCACCATCCACGAGACGCTGGCGCGGGTTGACCTGACGATGACCTGTGGGCGACATGCTCGACCTGTACTGGCGGATATGCCCGCCGAAGTGCTCGCGCGGCTGACGCGGCCGCTGGATCCGTCGCAACTGGCGACAGTGCGCGCTGGGACGTGGGCAATCGATGTGCATGCCGACATCGGCGACCCAGATCGCGCCTGGTGTCTGCGCTGGATCGTGCGCATCGTGGCGGCGGTCGCGGCGACAGTGGACGCCCTGGCCTTCGATCCAGCGGCGCAGGTATTATGGACCCCGACGCGGTTGCAGGCGCTCGTGGATGCTGGGCTGGATCGGCAGGTGACGCTGCACCGCGAAGCATGGGGGCCAGAAACCTGCTGGCTGCATACCCATGGCCTGCAGAAATTAGGCCAACCTGAGATCGAAGTGGTCGAAGTGCCGTTGGCGCTGGGCGATGAGGCCGAGAGGGTGCTGCGTCAGATCATCGTAGCCCTGGCCGCGACACCTGCCAGTGATGGACCCAGCCTGCGGGCGGGCATGCGGGTGGAGTGCGCGCCTGGCGTCGAACTCATGACGCGTGTGGCCCGGCATGATCCTGACCATGCGGCCCCCTGGGGTCGCTTGCGCTTGGTGACGTTGCCCCCTCCGGGAATGCCTCCGGTCGACGATGCCAATGCCGCGATCATCGCGACCGCGCTGGCCAGCATCTCAGCGGAAGCGCGACAGAACTGGCCCGTGGCGATGCGGCGGTTAGATCACATCCTGACGGCGGCGCCCGATGATGCTGGTGCGCGGGCGATGCGCGCGCGGGCCTGGCTACAGATGGGCGAACCAGCGGCGGCGCTGGATGCGGCGCGTACGTTGACGCTCCTGGCTCCTGGTGACGCGCGCGGTCCGCTCTGCGCGGCGCAGGCCCTGTTAGCGCTTGGGCGCATTGTCGAAGCGCGCGCGGCCGCTGACCAGGCCATCAGCCTGGATCCTGGTTGCGCCGAGGCCTATCTCGTCCGCGCGACCCTCTGCGACCGGTTGCGCGACCCCGCCGCCGCCGCGGCAGACCGCGCGCGGGCCGCCATCCTGGCGGATTGAAGGTGCATTCCCGCGATTGCCAGCCGTGGTCCGGGTGGCCCTCTGGCGGTCGCGTGTCGTCAAAAGGTTGTGACACCGGTGAAGGTGCAGTG
Organism: Ktedonobacteria bacterium; assembly: GCA_027459705.1. Classification (GTDB taxonomy): domain Bacteria; phylum Chloroflexota; class Ktedonobacteria; order Ktedonobacterales; family JACDGC01; genus DAIDHM01. Next base: position 7,003 of record DAIDHM010000033.1, read on the forward strand.
CCCCACACGGAGGGCGGGCAGCACATAGGTGGTCGTACCCATGCCGTTGGCAGCCCACCAATCGCGGCAGGTCTTCGTTTGTCCCAGCTCTTCAATGCTGGCGAGCATATCCAACACGGGCATGGTGAAGCGCAGATTTTTGACGGCAGCGACTATCTGTCCATGCTCCACCAGAAACGTGCCATCGCGGGTCGTGCCGGTTGCCACCACGCGCTTGGGATCAGGCGAGTGCGTATAATGGAGCCGGGTGATGCGCAGGCCGCGTTCCAGATGCGCGGTCAGCTCGTCAGGGGTCGCGGTTCCACCCGCCATGATGACGTGTGCGGGCAGCGGGAGGTCATCTTCCCATGGACTGGCCGCGTGCCCATTGGACGATCCATCGTTCGCTGGTCCCGCACCTGCCCAGCTCTGGGCAGTCCCCATATGGCGCGCGCGGCGTGTGGCAGTGGCGTGGTCGGTAGCCACATCGCGCGCAATGCCCCCTACAATCAGATCAATGGGCTGCGCGGGCATGCCCTCATAGTCGATCGGCATGGGTAGGCAGCGCGGGTCGCTGGGATCATCGCGGAGGGTGACAAGTGGGCCTGTCACTGGCTGGCCAAATTTCCCGGCCATGAAGGAGGATCCTTGCTCTACCTGTACTGCGCTCAGACCAGCGAGCACAGGGAAGCGTACGAAGTCCGCGACACAATCTGGCTCCAGAACGCAGGCATAGTCGCCAGGGGGCAGCGTGATCTGATCGCGATTCAAGCGGCATTTCCAGATGGCTTCCGCCGCCAGCGCCGCCGGATCGAGGTCGCGTACATCACTGACCAGCGCATCGGCATAGCCCGTCCCATCCCCATTATCAGCGAGGACGCGTAGATAAGCGCTGGTCGTTGCGGCATAGGCGCGGATCCCCAGCGAGTTGACGACCGACAATTCCACCACTTCGGTGATGGCCGTGCCATACGCCGCGAAACCCGCCATTGCGACTGGTTCGATGAGCCCGCGAACGAGGTTAGCGCGGTCGCTGGCGGTCTGGTCAGCAGTGGTGGCGAAGAACAGCGAGGGCAACGGTGTGGTGGCGTGGTTGCGTGGTGCGGGCAGGCCGACAAAGTCCGGGTTTGGCGGCTGCAGTCGGGCACTGGCGGCGGCGGTGGCGATCGTCGCGCGCACGGCCTCTGGGCGCGGATCATTGGCGAAGGCCCGCGCGCCAGCCTGTCCGATGATGGCGCGCGCGGCGAGGCGCGAGTCGCTCTCGGTGACATGCTGATGGATCTCATTCCGCGCAAAGCGCGTCACCGCGCGGTGGCGGGTCTCGAGCACTAATTCGACCTGATCGGCCAGGTTTCCGCCCAAAGCATCTTCCAGCAGACGCAGGGTTGTTGCTTCACCACGGAGCGCTTCTCGCGTAGACATGCGCGACCTCCTCATGAGAGAACGGTTTGTTAGCATTCTATCATGCACGGAGCCAGCGCCAGACACTACCCCACACGTCCCATGTCATGCTCGCTCTGGCGGGCGAGATGGTATACTGATTGCTGAAGACAAGGGGAACCTCTCGTTTGAATGGTCGCAGGACCTCTGGGACGTGGAGGGTCGCGAGCAGTGGATAGGGCACCCACAGTGGGGGTGAGCGCCTGAGTGGGGAGGGGTATGGGATGAGCAGGACACGACCACCACGGAAGCAGCAGGCGCCACCACCGCGAACGGCGCAAGAACACGCGTCAACCATCGTTGACGCGCCGTATCAACGGGGCGGCAATGACCCAACTTTCGCATTTCCCCACCCCACTCGGCATCCCTGGGATGACGGGATGGAATGGGGACGTGGTAAGCTGGAATTGTTATGGGAGACGCGCCTGGGACCTGCCAGGCATTGGTTTGGTGGAATCTCCGCGCGGATCTTCGGCGATGCGCGACGCGCGACGCGCGCAGTTCCTGGCCGGAGGATGCGCTGGGGCGCTGCCTGGACCCGGGAAGATCAAGGGGTACGGATGCTCAAACAGGTTTCACGGGCTTTGCTCATGCTGGCCGTCGGCCTTGCAACATTCATCTTGCTGGCAGCCTTTGCCGTGCGCATTGCGAGCGCCGTGCAACGGGTGAAACCACCTTCCATCCTGACGCAAAGCGCCACCACACCAACCCCCATCAGTGCCATCACGATTCGCAACACCAATGGGAATACCGGAAGCTCTACCCCCATTCCCACCTATACCCTGGGGTTATGGCCCGGGAACTATACGCCTACCAGTGGCAGCGTCTTTACGATCTACGGTCGCGTGTTACAAGATACCCAGCCACTGCCCAATATCTCGGTGACGATCTCATTCTATGGGGCAAACTATAGCGCGGTCTCGAATCAGGATGGGATTGTGACGTTCAACGTTGTCGCGACGGGTCATGGTCCCGTCATGGTCAATGGTGCCTATACAATCAATAACCAGACCATCACCTCCGCCACGTCGTTTGATAGTGTCTGAGCATCCTTCCCTGCCTGATGATCTGGCGGAAATAATATATACTGCAACTGATTGTGCTTCGCGGCACCAGTATGAGGAATAGCCCGCGACGCAGTGAGGATGTGGTCTATGCATCAATCACATATGCCATCAGACCAGGATGTCTCGCACGCAGAACCAGCAGAACCAAACGATGGAACCCTTGCGGATACCCGCCAGGATCCAGCAGCGCTGATGCCGACTGCTATCAACCTCCCCATTGCTATGCTTGATTATTGCCAGGACGCGCTCATCACGCTGGATCATAGCTGGCGTATCCGCTTTATGAACCAGGCCGCCGAAGCGCTCTTGCACTACCCACGCGCCCAGGCCCGCGGACGATCATTGTGGAAGACCTTCCCGGCGCTTCGCAACAGCGCGCTGGACCACTACCGCCGGGATGCACAAGCCACCGCGGATCCCGCGCCGCGCAGGTTGCTTTTGCCACTCGAAGGTGGCACGTATGTCGTTATCGCGCAACGTGGCCCGCACACGTTCACCCTCATGCTGCGAGCCTCACCGTCCGCCACCGGCGCCGAACCAACCACAGAGAGCGATCCCACCGTTGCTTCCAGCCCCGGTCGTGCGGAGATCGCTGACGAAACAGTGCGTCACTTTGGGCGACTCGCCTTCGACGCCTTGCCGATTGGGATTGCCCTCCTCGATGCGCAGGATCACGTGCTGCTCGCCAATGCCGCCTTCGCCGCACTCCAGCGTGATGCTGACCAGTACGCGTCCCTTGATGTCGACGAGCGACAACCAGAACCGTCTCAGCAGGATCCTGCTGCCAGTCCCTCACGCAATGTCGGCCACGATGGCCGCACCATACTCCAGCGGACGGCGCCCATTGTTGACTCGGCTGGCGCAATCCTCGGCACGGTCATCATCGCCATCGATATCACCGAACTGCAGGGCGCGGCCCAACAGTTGCAAGATGACAATGCCGCGATGGCCCGTGCCTCAGCAGCGCTGGACGAACGCGCCACGTTGCTCCAGACGATCCTCGATACGATGGGGGATGGCGTGATGGTCTTCGGAACGAGAGGCGAGGTTCTGATGTCCAATCCCACATTTCACGCGATCTTCGCCATCACAGACCATGCTGGTTTCGCGCGCATGTCGCTCGAAGAACGAGGCACACTCGTCAAACTCACCCATCTGGATGACTCGCCCATGGAGATCGAACACTGGCCAGTCTCGCGGATCCTGCGTGGTGAGACCTTCACCGGTCCCGATGCGATCGACGAGAAGGTCCAGCGGTTGGATGGATCCGTGGTGATTGTCAGTGTCAGTGGCGTGCCAATTTTTGCCAATCCCGGCGAGATTGTGGGCGGGATCTGCGTCTTTCGCGATGTCACCGAGCGATGGCAATTAAGTCAGATGATCGTTGAGCGCGCTCAAGAACTCGACGCGATCTTCCATAGCCTGACCGAGGGCATTCTCGTCTATGATGCGGCGATGCAGCCCGTCCGCTGGAACGCGGCCTATGGGCGGATGATCGCACTGGAGCGCTTGCCGAACTTCTTCGCGCTTCCAGCCGAAGAGCGATCGCGGCTCACCTGCTCACGTAGCGCCGCAACCGGGAGGCTCATGAGGCTTGAAGAAACACCGATCCGTCGCATTATGGCCGGTGAATCCATGCGTGGATTGCCGGAGGACGATCTCTTGATTCGATCACTTGATGGTCATGAGTTTCGCGCTTCCATCATGGGAGCTCCGCTCTTTGATGCCCAGGGCATTGTGCGTGGCGCTGTGATCTCGCTGCGTGATGTCACGCTGGAACGCGAGGAGCAAGCCGAGCGCCTGCAGACGTTGAATATCATCGCGCACGAGTTGAAGACGCCCCTCACGACCATAAAAATGGGGGTCCAAATCTCCCAGCGCTATACACAGCAAGGTCGCCCGCTCACGAACGACCTCTTTACTCCATGGTTGATCGCCACCCTGCGCATGGAGCGTATGCTGAATGACCTGCTGGATGCCGCCAAACTGGAGAATCACCGCCAGTTCACTCTCGAACGCGAACCATGCGACCTTGTCTCTCTGTGCGCGCAGGCGATCGATGATCAACAAAAAGCCAGTCTACGCACCATCGCGGCGGATCTGCCAGACGGACGGGTAGTGACGCTGGGCGATCCCCTGCGATTGGCGCAAATCATCACGAATCTGCTGTCGAATGCCCTCAAATATACCCCAGCCGACGCGGCAGTGCGCCTGACTCTGCATCAGGACGATCAGCATGCGATCCTGATCGTCAGCGATGCGGGACCAGGAATCGCTCAAGAGGTCCAGGATCGGATTTTCGAGATCTTTTATCGCGCGCCCACAGCGAAGGTGCTGCATGGATCAGGGATCGGGCTGGGGATCGGGCTGTATCTGACCCGCCAACTGGTGGAGTTGCATGGCGGCACGATCACGGTCTTCAGCATCCCGGGTCAGGGGGCGACCTTTACGGTCAAGCTACCGTTGGCATGAAGCGCGGTGGGTGGAGCAGGGTGGCCTGCCCGCATCCACCGCGCGGCGCGCACCAGGTCACAGGCAAACCGAGCGGATCCCATACACTCCTGGAAATGGATACGGCACCCCGGCAGAGAAGATCTCTTCCCAGGGTGCCGTAAGCATATGCGTGTGCTCGGTTAACTCCCTGATGGCAACAGGATGGTGTCCCAACCAATGAGGTCGGCACGTGACGCACTGGCCACTGTATCGGCGAGTTTCGGCTGCGCGCCGCTGTTGGTCAGATCGAGGAAGTAGAATTGGTAGCCTTGCGTACCCTGCAATCCGCGGATGATCAAACCCGTGCCATCGGATGCCACTGCGACATCCGCGGTGAGATTGATCGAGCTGATGCCGCTGGGCAAGAGTTGATTCGCTATGATGACATCGCCGGTCGGGTTGGCGCCGATCTGGATGAGTGCCGCCGGACCAGCTGGCTGCGTCGTGCGCACCGTGAGCAAAGCGCCCTGCGGTGAGAAGCCGACGGGGATATCGTTGGTTGTCCGCAATTGCTGGTTCGCGCCCGTCTGCGTATCAATCTGATAGAGCCCTGGCTGCCCCGCTGGACCGGTATTCTGATAGTATGCGTGTTTGCCATCGGCGGTGAAGACGAAGTGTCCTCCGGTCACGCGCGCCGAGAGCGCCAGGAAGGTCGTGCCGCCAAGCGGGATGCGCAGCAACGCCCCCTGTGGAGCATTGCCGCCGGTCCCGGTGCCAAAGACGACCTGGCCATCGGGCGAGGCCGCGACCAGAAAAGCCTGGATCGGTGAGGCGGTAGTCTGGCTGCCAGTGGTGGTGTCGATCACCACGACGCCATGCGATGTGCCGACCGCCAGGTGCGCATTGTCCGGGAGCCAGATGGCGGTGCCCAGTATGCCCTGCACCTGTCCAACGGTTTTCTGATTGCTGGCATCGACCTGCGCGACGGTGAAGGTCGCTGTGCCCGCGCTATCGGTCGTATGGTACGCGTAGAGCGCGCCATTCGGCGCGATGCCATCGACCGTGACGTTGGCGGTCGCGGGCAACGTCGCCACCGTGACCACCTTGCCGCTGACTGGATTGACATTGGCGATGGTCAGAGGGTTGGATCGCCCCTGGGTTGTCGCGATCATAAACGAAACCCAGCTAGAGACGCCAGGGACGGGCGTGGCGGTCGCGCCACTGCCAGCGGCGGCGGCGGTGCCAGACGTGGTGGGGGTGCTGGTGACCGCTCCACTGGCGGGTGGCGCGACGGACGAGCACGCCGCCAACAACAGCGCGAACAGCGCGATGACCGCCGGATACCGGACGGGTAGCGGACCCGCCGCCATCCGGAATGCCGAAACGTGATGCCGTTGCTGACGCCAGTGAGAGGTCGCATCTCTGATGGCCCGGCGTCCCTGGTTGGCCCCGTACCAATTCGCTCCTAGTTGCATTGCCTCAGCCTCAACTTTCCGCGTGCGATGGGATCACGTCTGCATCCCTGTCGGAGACTTTACCTGGATGGCGGCCCTGTCAGCGCTCGCCACTTTGTCTCTCTATCATAGTACGAACAAGGGATGCCAGGTGTTACGTGCCGCTGTGCCAGATCTCACGGGCCGTGGCGAGATGTGATATGCCTCACACTGGCTGGAAAGTGTGATATCGACCACAGTTTCGCCGTTGACAGAGCGAGCGGCTTGTTGGTAGGCTACACAGTGAGAAGTCGCCTGATAGCGACCGGTTGAGCAAGAGGGGGAGGACCCATTATATGCGCAATCCAACCTGGCCGACGCCAACCCCGCCACCACGCGCGCGTGTTCGACGCCGGCGTGGTGGATGGACCCTTGGCATCATGGCCGTCCTGATCGCCTTGAGTGCGGGTTTTTATGGAGGGTATCAGTTTTTTACCCATAAAAATCAACTGGCGAGCTTGATCAGTCCACAACGGCAGACCGCCAGCACCGGCCAGACGGTACCGGTCTATAATGCCATGACGCCTGGCAACGCGCATGATGTGGGCGCTCTGAACCCTACCCAGCAATTGACCTTGACGATTACGTTGCCGCTCAGCAATCAGGCACGCTTGAAGGCGCTACTCGCCAACCAGTATAATCCGCAGTCGCCCTTTTACCATCGTTTCCTGACGGCGGACCAGTTTCGTCAGGATTATGGACCATCGACAGCGACGATCAGTCAGGTCACCGATCTGCTCATCAAGAGTGGCCTGAAGGTGATCAACACGAACTCCTGGCAATACCTGACCATCCAGGCACCCGTCAAGACGGTGGAGTCCGTCTTCCATGTGCAACTGCATCAATTTTCCATCGCGGATGCCGCGGGTGTCGCCCAGACCTATTATGGGCCACTGACCAATCCGCAAGTGGACCAGACGCTGGCTGGCCTGGTGCAGAATGTCAGCGGTCTCGACAATTTCGCCCGCTATCACACTGCGCCGCTACAGCCGCGGGCGACTGCGAATGGCTATACGCCGACAGATATGCAGCGCGCCTATGGGGCGGATACGCTCCAGAGCCAGGGCATCACTGGCAAAGGCCAGACGATCGCCTTCGTGGAGCTGGCGGGTTATGATCCGGCGGATATCTCAGCATTCCAGCAACAATATGGGGTCAGCGGGAGCGGGACGATCACGACGGTCCCCGTGGATGGCGTCGATCCCAATCCCACCAATTCGTTGCAGGCAGGCAGCATCGAGGCGGAACTGGACCTTGAAGTCGCCGCGGGGATGGCGCCGGACGCCAACCAACTGGTCTATATCGGACCGAATTCGACCCAGGGAATCAACGATATCTATAGCCAGATCATCAATGATCACAAAGCCCAGACGGTGAGTATCAGCTGGGGACTCTGCGAATCGGCGACCGGTAAAGCGGAATTGCAGACGCTGGACCAGCTTTTTCAGCAAGGCGCGTCGGAAGGTATGGCGTTTTTTGCCGCCGCGGGTGACGATGGCGCGTATGACTGCGGCAATACGAGCCTCGGTGTCGACTCGCCCGCGGACGATCCGTATGTCACTGGGGTCGGTGGCACGACACTCACGCTGAACAATGGGGGCTATGGCAGTGAGAAGGCCTGGTCCTGCACTTCGGCGCAATGTCTGCGCAACGCGGCGAAGGGGGCCGGCGGTGGTGGCGGACTGAGTGGCTTCTTCCAGGAGCCAGCGTTCCAGCAGGGACTCTCGCCCAAGGGCGCGGGGGGCGCGTCGCGCTTCGTGCCCGATGTCTCCGCCAATGCGGATCCGCAGACGGGCTATGCCATCTACTGCACGGTCGCGCAGGCGAGCTGTCCTGGTTCGGGCAACCTGGTTGTCGGCGGGACGAGTGCGGCGGCCCCGCTCTGGGCAGCTGGCGCGGCGTTGATCGACCAATATCTGAGCCAGCAAACACAGCCCGCCACGCTGGGCAACGCCAACCCCGCGCTCTACGCCGTGGCGCGCGCGCAGAGCGGCGCTTTCCACGACGTCACCAGCGGCACGAATCTGAAATATGCCGCGGGGCCGGGCTATGATCTGGCTTCCGGCTGGGGTTCGCCAAACTTCGCGACGCTGGCGACGAGCGTCGCCGCGCAGCCCACCGGGACGACTCCCGGCGGCCCTAATCCGACGCCCGTACCGGTGACGAATCCGACGGCGACGCCGACTGGCGGGAATCCGCCGCCGACGACTGGCAACCCGACGGCGACCCCCGTCCCACCGGTGACGAACAATGGCCAGGAATTGCTGATCAATGGCGATTTCGAGCAGGGGCCAACTTCGGACTGGCAGGAGCAGTCGGCCGGGCATTATGAGCTGATCGACAATGCCCATCCCTATCAGGGCGCCTACAGCGCTGATTTCTGTGGATATGTCAATTGTGACGACCTGATTGGCCAGGTAGTGCAGTTGCCAACCTCGTTCAATTCAGTCTCGCTCTCGTACTACTGGCAGATCGTGACGGATAAGCAGCGCGCGAGCTGCGCCGATACGTTCACCGTGTCGATCTATCAGGTAGACGCCAGTGGCACGGCCACCCCCGTCCAACAGGTGCAATCGAGCTGTAATTCAGATGCCAGCAATACCTGGCAACATCAGCAGAGCGATGTGACCGCCGCGCTGCAAAATCTGGCGGGACAGGATGTCCTGGTAGTCTTCGAAGCGACGACCAACGGGTCGCAAGCTTCATCGCGCTTCTTCGTGGACAATGTCTCGATGACGGTCGGCTGATCTCTCCCGCGCGTGGCGAAATGACTGAGAACAGACCTGGGCAATGATGGGAACTCACTTCCCGCATCGCACAGGTCTGATTCATTGCGCGGTATGCCAGTAGGTGAGCCTGTCATCAGAGGATGGCGACGATGTGGAGGAGGATGATGGCAAAGAAGGTGAACCCGAGGCCGATGTGCCAGCGGCGGAGGCGCGGGACGCGCCGTTTCAATTGCATGCGCCGATCAGTCAACAGGCCCAGGCAGAAGAGCAGTGTGACGGCAACCCAGGCAAGCGCGCCTGACCAGACAGCGCCGAAGCTCACCTGATCCAGCAATGGGAGGAAGGCCAGCGCGTGCGCCCACGCGGTGATCAGGACGATCCATCCGAAGAAATTATGGTGCTGGCGCACGAAGAGGTAAAAATCGCGAGCCGCTCGCGAAATGAAGGCGAGCCCGACGCGTTTCACCGTCAGGTACCAGCGCCGCGCCAGCCACTCGCCGATGGCGTAGATACCCACGCCAAACGAGAAGACGCCCATCAACGACGCGATCCCATCGGCAGTGCCGTTGAATGGCAAGAAAGCGGTCGCGCTCAGGGCCAGGACAATAATCAACCAACCAATCGCGCGCGTCACCCAACTGACCGGAATGCGCACGACGCGCAGGACGCCGTAGGACACCGTGAAGAAGCCGAAATCCAGGATTGCTGCGACCCCCAAAAAACCCATTACCAGAGCTACACGATAGAGCACCATGCCGCGGAGATCCTCCCAACAGCGCGGGCGAAACACTGTCGCCTCATCTCAATCAACCGTATCCAGTATAGGTGACTGACATGAGAAGGTGATGAAGGTGGCTATGGTATGCCCCAACATCAAGCGGCGAGACGGATTGCCCAACGCCGTGGCGGCGCGTCCCGATCAGCTTTCCAGACGCAGAGCGTGCCGACTATCGCGCCGCGCAACGGGGCGCCGACGGCAAGCCAGCGTAGGTGCGCCTCCAGGAATTCTTCCTCGGTTGCCACATAGGCCAAGAAGTCTTCGAGTTCAAATTCTTGCTCCTCGGCCCAATCGACAAAGCGATAATAGTTTTCTGTCGCGGCGATTTGCCGCAGGCAATTCTGTAGAGAAGACATACACGACCTTTCCTACGCGAACCCAGAAGGCGATGCGCGTCTTCAGCAATTGCTGGTGTGTTGACGGCCGCTCGCGAGGAGCGGTATGCCACAACTGTAGCCGGAAATACGGGCGGATTCTGTAGCCATCCCTACATTGCGATGTTGCTCTCGCCAAACTCTCCATATTGGGATGCACGTGTGGTGCACAATACCGCAACGTGAGGTCCTCGTGTTGTACATCTGATGTGCGTTATCAGCTTTGGTCGCGTTCTGTAGTCCAGACTACAGAACTTCGGCAGACGAACGGGTATGGTTTTTGTAAGGTACGTTCGACTGGCGCCCGCAAGGCGGAAGTCGGGTGGCCCGACGCGAGTCCGTTGTCCATCCAGTGTCCATCACCGCGCAACGAGAGAGGTTTACGCCATGTTTTTCGCCGATCGTTATACTCAGGAGATCACGCGGCAGCGCCAGAGCAAAGATCGCTGGCTCCGCACTGATCCTGATTCGCCACTTCCCTGGCCAGAGCGTCGCCAGTTCAGCGGTTTGCCATATTTCCCCATCAGCCGTGGCTATGTCGTGACCGCCCAGGTCGAACCATTGCATGCAGCGGAGTCGGTCGGTATCAGCACCAGTGATGGCAATGAGCAGTGGTATCGGCGTGCTGTTTTGCTGCATTTCACGCTGGATCGTCAGGCGCTGGCCCTTACCGGGTTCCTTTCCGAACATGATCATGGGCATGCCGCGCTCTTCGTGCCATTTCGCGACGCTTTGGCGGGGCGCGAGACATATGGCGCGGGGCGCTACCTGGATGTGGACGCGCCGACGCATGGTGTCAGCCAACTGACGCTGGATTTTAATCTGGCATACAATCCTTATTGTGCGTACAGCGATGCTTATAGTTGCCCCGTTCCACCGCGCGAAAACTGGTTGGCCGTCGCGATCCGCGCTGGGGAGCGGGTCTTTCAGCCCCATTGAGAGATCTGTGTTGTGAGTTTCGCGTGTTTGGGAAGGCGAAGACCGAGGCGTCGCGCGGTCAGCGCCCATAGGATAGGTCGCTTTTATGGCCAATAGTGCCGATACTCTCGATCAAGAGCATGCGCGTCATCTGGAGATCTATGTCGGGCAGCACTGTATGAATTGCGCGGAAGCATTGCGCATTGCCGCGCTTGCCGCACTGATACCCGACTTGACGGTACGGGTGATTGAGTGGGATGATCCACGGCAAGCGATACCGGCGCGCATCGTGGCCGTGCCAACCTATGTGTTGGACGGGCGGATCGTCGCGCTCGGCAATCCCGCGCCCGAACCGTTTCTGGCAGATCTGCGCCGCCACCTGAGTGCATTCCGCGCGCGCCAACAGGAGCCATCCACATGAATCTGCGTCAACTGCTCAGCCGGACAACCACGCCGGATGCCGCTGGTAAACACGCCTTCTTACTGACGATGGAGATCTTCCGAGATCTGGCCCCTGAGGAAGTGCGCGCTTTTGAGCAGCAGACCGTCATGCGCACCTGCCCGCGTGGCCAGGTGCTCTACGCGCAGGAAGACCGCGCCGAGGCGCTTTTCTTGCTGAAACGCGGACAAGTTCGGCTCTATCGCCTGACGGCGGGGGGAAAGCGGTTAGAATTGGCTCAATTGGGGCCAGGGACGTTCTTTGGCGAGATGCCACTTCTCGGTGAGTCGCTCCGACATACCTTCGCCGAAGTTTCCGAAGAGGCGTTGGTCTGTGTCATGAGTCGCACCGATGTCGAACGCATCATCCAGCACTACCCGCCCGTCGCGTTGCGCATGCTGGAAGTGCTAGGCAAACGTCTGGCGAACCGCGAGGAGCGGCTGGAAGAGTTAGCTTATAAGCATGTGCCCGCGCGCGTTGCGGCGGTTTTGCTGCGCTTAGCGCGTGAACAGATGCCACAATCGCGTGGCGGAACCGATGAACCCAGGGATGGCGCGACCATCACGCTGACCCATCAGGAATTAGGCGATATGATCGGCGCCCTCCGCGAGACAGTCACCGCCATCTTGAATGAATTTCAGCGCGCCGGTTTGGTCAGCCTGGGCCGCGGACATATCACCCTGCGCGATGTGGCCGGGCTGCGCGATCAACTCGATGTCGCCTGAGTGACCATCCCCATCAGCATTCGCACTTTCGCAGGACAACGAGGCCGAGCATGCGCAGCAAAAGTACTCTCACACCGTCTACGTCCGACAGCGCCGCTGCGCACCTGACCGTCAGGTGGGTGGCGCTGGTCTGTCTGGAGCGCGGCACCATACGCCAGGCAGCCACTACCGCTCTGCTCGTGGGCACGTTATTGGCCTTCATCAACCACGGTAGCGAGATCATCTCCGGTCACCTGGCATGGAGCTGGATCTCGCCGATGTTGCTCAGCTATGTCGTGCCGTACTGTGTGGCGACCTCTGGTATCGTGCAGGGGCGTTGGCAGGCGAGCAATCGCTGACCAGGGATCAGTCCGGTCGCCTATCAGGGTCATGCAGACATTGCGCAATGAGTCGCGCAACCCGTTGCGCCATTGCCTCAGCAGGGATGGGGAGATTTTGCTCCAGCCACCAGCGTGCCGCGCTCCGCAGCGCGCCAGTGATGAATTGTGCCGTCAGTGCGATATCATCATCCGAGAGTGTGCGATCTCGCAGGCGGTGACGGAGCCCGGCCTGAAGCATGGTGGCGATATAGTGATGCATCTGATGGTCTGCCGGATCGCCACTCATACTCAGGAGTACGCGGTAGGCGGCGGCCTGTTCCGCGATGTGGGCAAAGCTGAGTTGGAGACGTTCTTCCAGCGAAGTGTCAGTCGGAACCTGCTGAAATAACTCTTCCAGCAATGCTTGCTGACTCTGTAGATAGAGATCCTGCTTATCTTTACAATGCAGATAGAATGTCGTGCGGTCCACGCCCGCGCGATCCGCGATATCCTTGATGGTGACCTGCGCGAAGCCGCGTTCCAGGATGAGATCGAACATCGCCTGGCGAAGCGCCCGGAGGGTCTCGCGACCGCGATCGGTGACATGCGTAAGACGCGGCATGGTCATGACTCCTTTTTCTGCGAATTGCCTATTCGCGTGTTCGTGGGCAGCGGCACAACCCATGCATGCCTTGTCGACGCTTGCGGCTGGCCTGGGGATCCAGCAGGTCGCGCCATGGGGCCGGTTGGGCGCATGACGACAGAACGTCGATATACCTATGCACCATCTTACCATACAATGAGCGCGTTTTTTTGTTGCAAGGCAGTTGCGGCTACTGCCATTTGCCGTCGCGTGCGCCCAGACTATCTAGCTGGTCGCGATGTAGGGCACGCCAGCGCCACATACATAGGAGAACGCCAAAATTGTTTCCTATCGAAGAGCACGATCACGAAAGCCACGGAAAACACTTCGTGGTGTTGTAGTTTTCCGTGGCTTTCAAAATCTATGGCCAAAAACCCTATGCCGGTGCTGTGCCTGTCACGCTCTGGGACTGGAACCAGGTCTTTCCCGCATCGACGGTGTACCACAATGTCGAGGTATAGGTGCAGTTTTGCTTGTTTGGGCAGACTCCATTGCCGGTCTCAGCCCATCCCGCCGTGCTGCTTAAAAAATGCATGGAGGAAACGCCACCACCTTGCGGCAAGTTTCCTTGTTGCCAGGTTGCGCCAGCATCGTGAGTCACATAGAAAACCGCCCCAAAATCAACCCAGGCGCTTTGTCCGAAGTGAGTTTGAACCGCCCGGAGAAGGCTGGTATCCTGGATGGAGAATTGTGATCCCGCTGACCATGTCATCCCACCATCCTTAGTCACATATATCTGAAGGACGGTGAAGTATTCAGCAAGCATAACACCGTGTTGGGAATCGAAGAAGATCGGTTCGCTGAAGTCCGGGGTATTGCCATTCGTACCTGTAGGCGCGGCAAACATTTGTTGCTGCCAGGAGTTTCCGCCATCAAGAGTGCGATAGACCTTCATCGGAACGTTATAGGCTGTTGATCCCGTGAACCAGCCTGTTGTGGCAGAGATGAACAGTGGGATGCCACCCGCTGGCAGGTTCGTGGACTGCCAGGTTGCCCCACCATCTGTCGAATGATAGAGGATGGCCGATGAACTATTCGCGCTCCGTGACGTATCGACTGTCAGCCATCCAGTGGTCCCATTCACGAATTGCAGGGTTGATGGATTGTCTACTCCAGGGGTTTGGGGGGGGATTTTAGTAAGCTGCCAGTGAGCTCCGCCATCAATGGTACGGGCTACTGTAGCTGTCCCATCAGTGCCATTGAACAGCACCCATTGCGTCTTCGCATCAAGCATAAACGTGTCCGCGACATAGGCATTGGACACTGTTGGTAATGTCTCGTTCTTCCAGGTAGCGCCCGTGTCGTCTGTATGCACTACCTGCCCATTGAAGATGGCGTCATCAGAACCGGGAAGAGGGGTAGGTGGGTGTACCGGTATCGTAGGTGTGGTTGAAATGTTCCCCGATGACGTAGCCGTGGATGAGATGTTTCCCGATGAGGTGGGCGTGGCAGCAATCGCGCCTTTCTGAGAGGGCCCTTGGGATTGCTGCATGAGCAGGCTGGCGGTCAAGAAAATGGTACCCATAGCAACCAGAGCAAGTAAGGTGAGCCATGGCCAGCGTGGCCGCAAACGAGGTGACTTTGCGGGTGGATGATTATTTCTGGATTGATGTTCATTTTTGCGTTCGAACGATGTGTTATGCATCACGTGTCTTGAATCCCCTCTGGCTTCAGCCTATACGTTGTGTCAAAACAGAAACGGACCACACTCGACCATTCAGAGAAATACCCGCTACTGGCAATTTTCTGATAGTCGCTACTGTATGACGCAAGCTCAAAAGTGATGCCGTAATAGAAGCACAGTATTGTTGTGCTCTGTGAAATGATACATGACCTTAAAAATATTTCAAGGATCCAGTAGCCGGGTGTTGCGTAATTGGCCAGTGTTGACGCGCCAAAAAATCTGGATCATTCGTTCTGCATTTGGCACGCGGTAAGAGACTGGCGCGGAGCCATATCGTAGACAGATGGGCATGAGTTGTGGTACGCTTCCCCCTAGCAATAGAAAGGAGCTTCTCTCATGACTCCACAACCACAGCCGCAGTCACAGCCGCAACCAGTGTATCAAAGTGAGCTGAACTTTGGATTTGACAAGCTATACACAAGAGTCACCATGTATGTGGATATGCAAATCGAAAAACTCGCCGTACAGATGCGGGTGTATAACCAGGAATCTCTCAATCGCGATAACGAACTGGCTCAAGCCATCAAAGTATTGACCCCACAAATAGCTGATGTCAGACAACAAGTGGTGTATTTAGATCATCCACTCACCAAAGCCGAGGAAACGCAACAAACTATAGTGCAGATTCTCGGCGATTTTCGCGCTGAAGTCATGGAAGCCATCAATGATCTTCGCCGCAAAGATAAAGAATAGCTAACAGAGGTTTTTCATAGCGAACTGAGTGGATCAATATCGACTGACCAGCCGCGCGCCAGCATCTCAGGCGGTAACGCGGCGATCACGGCCCGCGGATCGGGGCCACGCAGGATGATCTGCCAGCGATACGCGCCGCGCAGCCGCTCCATGAAGGCGGGCGCCGGACCGACGAGATCAGTGTCGGGCAGCGCCAGGGCGGCGATGGTCTGGGTGATCTGGTCGCCCGCCGCGATCGCGGTGGTCTGACAGGTGTGGCGGTCGGGGTGCGTATAGGTCAATTTGACGAAGCGGCGGAATGGCGGGTAGCCATAACCGGTGCGCGCGGCGATCTCGATGCTATAGAACTCCTGAAAATCGTGGTGCGCGGCAGCGGTGACGCAAAAGTGATCGGGGTTGAACGTCTGCAGGATCACCTGGCCCGCGCGGTCGCCGCGGCCCGCGCGCCCCGCCACCTGAGTCAGCAACTGGAAGGCGCGCTCTGTCGCGCGGTAATCTGGCAGGTACAGCGCGACATCGGCGGCGATAATGCCGACCAGTGTCACCCCAGGAACATCCAGGCCTTTGGCGATCATCTGCGTGCCGATCAGGATGTCAACCTCATGCCGCGCCAGGGATCGCGCGAAGCGCGCGTGGTCGGTATGCGCCCGCACCGTATCGTTGTCCCAGCGCAACACCCGCGCTGACGGGAAGAGTTCGCGAACCGTGCTCTCCACGCGCTCCGTGCCAACGCCGAAATAGCGGATGCCATGAGCGCCACAGACCGGACAGGTAGCGGGCGGCGCCTCGCGCCAGCCACAGTAATGGCAGATCAGTTGCCCCATGTGTTGATGATGGGTCAGTGGCACATCGCAGCGCCCGCAGCGCGCCACGAAACCGCAGTCGCGACAGATCACACAGCTGGCGCTTCCGCGTCGATTCAAATAAATGACCGCCTGCTCTCCGCGCCCCAGTGTCGCATGGAGCGCGTCCAGCAGTGGACGGCTGAGGATGCTGACATGGCCATCGCGCAACTCCGCGCGCAGGTCCACGATCAACACGGGCGGCGGGGAACTGGAAGCTGTCGAGACGCGCTCAGGGAGGATCGCCAGCGCGAATTCATCGTTCAGGGCGCGGTAGTAGGATTCCACCGACGGCGTGGCGCTGCCAAGGACGACAGCGCTACCGGTCAGCGCGCCCAGTGCGAAGGCCACTTCGCGCGCGTGATAGGTCGGGGCGCGCTCATCCTGTTTGAAAGATGCCTCATGCTCTTCATCCAGGATGATCAGCCCCAGATCCGGCAGTGGCGCGAAAATGGCCGAACGCGAGCCGATCACGACATCCACCGCGCCGGAATGGATGCGCAGCCATTCGCGCGCGCGCTCCTCGGGGCGCAACGCACTGTGCAGCAGCGCCACTCGCCCGGGAAAACGCGCGGCAAAGCGGCCGACCGCCTGCGGCGTCAGCGCGATCTCAGGGACCAGGACGATGCCGCGTCGCCCGCGCGCGATGGCCGCTTCCATCGCCTGCAGGTAGACCTCTGTCTTGCCGCTGCCCGTCACGCCGTGGAGCAAGAGCGGCCGTGCCGCCTGGCGCAATGCTTCATCCGGCCTCGCTCCCGCGTTCTCCAACGTCGCCAGTTCTGTTGTAGCGTCCAGTGTCGTGATGATGTGTTCGACGGCCGCCGCCTGGGCTGGGTTGAGCGCATGGCGCGGCGTGGCGAGGGGTGAGGCTGCCAAGGGCACAGATCCCGCGGGGAGGTTGGCGCCAGCGTCCAGTGTCGCTATGAAACCAGCGCGGAGCAGCACATCCAGCGCGGCGGGCGTGGCGCGCGTCAGCCGCAAGGCTTCGCGGCGCGGGCGGGGCTCGGCGGGATTAGCCGCCAGCAGATCTAGCAAAGCGATTGCTCCCCGCAACCGAGCGGCCGCGCGTGATCCCGGTGCGGCGGAAGGTCCGCTGCCGATGGCGGGAGCGCTGCTGGTTCCCGCCGTCGCGATGGCTTGCAGGAGGGCGCCCTTCCCGCGTCGCGTTGGCGTTCGGCCGCGGGCCGAAGGTCCGCTGCCAGTGCCTCTGGCAGGTGGGGGCGGAGCGATCTGCGCGAGCGTGGCGGCGCGCCAGGCAGCGATCGTATCGCTGGTCGCCGTGAGCTGGAGGAACGGTTCGGGGGCAGGGGGCGCCGCGGTACGTTGGACGACGCGCGCCAGCGCGCCATCTGCTTCGAGTTCGCTGATGAGTTTCCCGGCGCGTTGACGTCCCAGGGCACGCCGCACCACTGCCTCTTCCGCGCCGCCATGCTGACGCATGAGGCCCAGCAATGCGCGCGCCTCGGCGGAACGCGGTGCTGCAAGATCCTCGGTGTCCGTGGGGGAAAGTTCGATGCGCGGTGCGGTGGTCAATCCGGGCAGCATGAGGCGCACGCAGTCTGCCAATGAGCAAACATAGGCTTCGGCCAGCCAGTGTGCCAGGGCACGGTGCGCGGCGTCCAGCAGCGGGGTCGCATCCGGATGTCCCGGTGTCCCGTGCCGCGAGTGGATCGGTCGGAGAGTCGTGGGGTCCGCAGGGGACGGAGTATCGTCCCAGACTACCCCCATGACGAGTTGTGTGCCGAACGGCGCAACCACCAGATGCCCCGGCGCCAACTGGCCCGCCAACTCCTCCGGGACCGCATAGGTGAAGAGGGGAGCCTGGCGATGTTCACCCCAGGCCCCCCCCCGTAATATCAGCACGGTCACCGTCTCACCGGTTGTCGTCGCCATTAGCGCTGGCGTCCCGGTAGATATTTCGCCCGCTCTTTAAAGCGCTCGAACTCCACGGCGTGGCGCGGGAAATCGCGCACAAAATAAACCAGCCAGAAAAGGGCAATGCCCACTCCCCAGAGTACCCACACCACCAGCCAGATCCGCCAGGAAAAGAACGAGGTGTCGAGAAATTGGCCGCCCAGTGGCACGAGACCTACGGCGGCCCAGACGGGCACCTGCGGGGCGTTAAACATCCGATCAAACACATACTGTTTCCAGACCGTATGGTTCTTGATCCAGGGGATCTTGCGGCGCCCTTCAACCCAATAATACCAACTGATGAATATCGCGACACCAATGATGATCAACCATGGTGTGAAGTTGAACGATGTGTTCGCCAGGTCGGCGCGCGCCGTGAAGAGTTGTTGTATCAGATTGCCCATGGAATCCCCCCTGGTAAGATGCCGTCATTCCCTGTGCGGTCGGCAAGCTATTCACCCTCATCATAGCAGACCCGTGCGGGGGAATCAATCCCACGTGAAAATGGTCACGCGGCTCGCCCGCCTTCCTGCGACATAATCCCACCCTCAGGGGTTGGGCGTGGCCGTCCCCGCCCCGGCCGTAGGCGTGGTGGCGGGCGTTGGCTGTGGCGTAGTGGTCGTCGCTGGAGCAGTGGGGGTCACTGGCGGCGCGACGGTCACAGTGACCGTGGGGACCGGGGTTGGCAATGCGACTTCTTGCTTGCTCAGCTGTGTGATGCGCGGCTGTGCTTTGTTGTCGTAATCCACGACGATGGTGATCGTGAATTGTTTGGTAGTGGCCGCGCTATCATTGAGGACCTGCTGATACGTGGCGGTGATCGTGACGGCTTTGCCAGGGCCAGTGGTGGGGGTGATGGGATCTTGCAAGGTGACGCTCAGAGTATTCTTCCAGGTCTGCGCGAATTGTTGCTCCGTCTGTTGTTGTTGCAATCCCGAACTGAGCAAGCTATAGGCTTGTTGATACTGGGCGCTATTGATTGATGTGTAAAATTGCTTGACGAGGCTGACCGCCAGATCCGTTGAGATCGGCGCCAGAGGCGTCACAGTTGGTGTGGGTTGGCTGTTCACACTGGTGGACTGCGCGGTAGCGCCCGATCCATTTTGCGCGGTGGGCGTGGCTGGCGAGAGGCTGACATAGAGTGCCAGACCAAGTGCCATGACTGCCAGAATGACCAGGGCGATCCCGAGACCTACCCCGAAGCCACGCAAGCTCCCTCCTTGACGGGGAGCTTTGGGTGGGGGAGGGACATCCCAGCGTGGTGGTTGCCCCACCTGCGAGATGGGCGGGGCAGGTGGCGCCGGCAAAGGCGCGGCATCCTCTTCCCATAGGAAAGGGGATGCTTCGCCCGCAGGCATACGCGCATCGGGCCGATTGGGGAGAGTCGGAGCATTTTCATCCGGCATGGACATCCGCGTCACCTCTTCTGGATCTGGCAATCTTTGCTTCATTGTGGCGCAATCCATCTCCAGACGCAAGGTATTCCATCACAAGTGGCGCGCCGATCACCTGGTCGGGCTGGTCGCGACCCAGGCCCACACATTGGGAACAATGGGCGATCCGGTTGACCATTGTTCCCCGAGACTTACGGCTGGGTCGCTGTCTGGGTATGTGTGGCGATGCTCATGATGGACCATTGTTGATGTGCCTGCGTGAGTTGCACGATATCCACCGTGGGATGCCCGCTGGACCCATGCCGCGTGACGAGGACGGAGATGGTCGCGCTCGATCCTTGCTGTTGGCTGTCGCCCAGGGTATAGGTGGCTATCCCGCCGCCTACCTGATCAAGTTGCAGGTAGCGTTGGATGAAAGCATCACGCGATTCTGCCTGTTGTGCGGCGGGTGCGAGCAGATCATACGCGTGCGTATAATCCTGATGGCTGAGCGCCGTATAGAACGCAGTGACCGTGGTGCGCGGGTTGCCGCTGGGTGCAAGTGACGCATTGTTGGTCGTGAAGGCATAGGCCGCGCCGCCCGCGACCAGCGCGATGAAGATCCCCAGGGCAAGTGCCAACAGGACGAACTGGCGGCGAGATATCCATGGGCGGCGGGCCTGGCGAGCCAGTTCGCTACTGCGCTGGAGATCTGGTCGGGGGGGACGATATCCCTTCGGCAGCGCGCTCGCCGGTGGGATGTAGCCGGGTGGCAACGAACGATCGGGCCGAGGGATCGGTCGATGCAGGGCTGGATCCAGTGAGGATCCGATAGTGCCGGACCTTCTGGCCGTTCTGGTGTCGAGCGCTGAGCGCGTCTCATTATCCATGGATTGCGCCTCCTGGGAAGCGTCGCCCATCCTGGGCCGGACGCGGCATGGTACCATACCTGAAGAATCCATCGCGTTTAGGGCTGACGGTTGAGTCTTGTGCTCATCCACAGTATACCGAGAGCACACCATGGACGCAATGGGGGTGACCCAAGTGGTCTCACAAATCTGGCACGCTCGAGCTGCGCCTGGTTGGGGAACGAGAATCTACCTCGGCGCCAAGAAAGCGAGTGATTGATCCATGGAAGCCAACCCACGCGCCGCCCGGGCCCGCCTCATACGCGAAGCCGCCGAAGCACTGGGCTTTGATCTGGTTCGCATCACGAACGCGGAACCCTTGCCCGCGGCGCGACGCGCCATTGAAGAGCGGGTGGCGCTGGGCTTTTTCGAAGGAATGGACTGGTTCACCGCGGAACGCGCTGCCGTCAGTACCGATCCCCGCGCGCTCTTACCGACCGCGCAATCGGTGATTGCCCTGGGGACTTTTTATCTGACAGACGCGCCGCGCGACCTGACCGTACCTGGCGATCCTCATGGGCAGATCTCTTGCTATGCATGGGGCGATGACTACCATGACGTCATCAAAGCGCGACTGCGGCAATTGGCGGCGCGCATCCAGCGGATCGCGGCGGATGAAAGTGGCGACGACCTGGCGGGTGCGACGCGGATCTTCGTCGATACGGGGCGCATGGTGGACCGCGCGGTAGCGGAACGCAGCGGGTTGGGGTGGTTCGGTAAGCATACGAATATTCTGACGCGCGATTGGGGATCCTGGCTTTTCCTGAGTGAAATTGTGACGACGCTGGATCTGGAACCCGATGCCGCGATCGCCGCCAACTGCGGCCATTGCACCACCTGCATCACTGCCTGCCCGACCGGGGCGATTGTCGCGCCCCAGGTGCTCGACGCGCGCCGTTGCATCAGCTATCTCACGATTGAGCATCGCGGCGCGATTCCGCTGGAATTGCGGCCGCTGATGGGGAACCTGATCTATGGCTGTGATATCTGCCAGCAGGTCTGTCCTGTCAACCATATCGTCGAGCGGCGATTGCGCGCACGCGATGCACTGGGTCCCGGTTCCGCGGGCGAGACGCGCCGCGCCATGTTTGTCGCACGGCCAGATGTCGGCGCCAGTCCCGCGCTGCTCCCCTTGCTGGATCTGGATGAGGCGGGGTTTCGTGAGCAGTTTCGCCATAGTCCAATTCTCCGCGCCAAACGGCGGGGCTTGTTGCGCAATGTCTGCGTGGCGTTGGGCAATCTGGGTGATGCTGTTGCGGTTCCGCGGCTGGCGCGAACCTTGCGGAGTGAGCCGGAGGCGCTGGTACGCGGCCATGCCGCCTGGGCGCTGGGGATGCTCGGTGGCCCTGTGGCCGAAGAGGCGCTCATGGCGGCCAGCGTGCGCGAGGCGGTGCCTGAGGTGTTGGGCGAGATCGGTTTCGCGCTAGCATTGCTGGCGGATCAGGCAGAATCCGTCTGAATTGCCAGCGCAAATGTGAACCATGACCCCTTCGCGCTCTTTTCAGGAAGCTTCTGAGCATGATATAGTGGTGTCCACTGGATTATCTGCACGCATGGCGCCCGCGGCGTCGGCGATCACCCGCGATGACTCGAGGACTATCAATGCGATCAACCCGACCGTTTGTCTTTTTGCTTGCCCTTACGATGTTGTTCGCCAGCGCCTGTGGCAGCACAAGTGGCCAGGCTTCCGCCACAGCGACGCCAGCGCCCGCGAATACGCCGGCACCCGCTGGCTCCCCCACGGCGATACCGAGTGCCACCGCTGTCCCACGTTTAGAACTGGCTTCCTGCCCATTTAAAGTTGGCCGGGGCTGGGCTGTAGGCAATACGCTCTATTGCTATAATCTTGTCGTCCGCGAAAATCGCGCCGATCCCAACAGCCCGCTCTTGCATCTGGCGGTGGCGTATTTCAAGAATTCCAGTGCGACCGCCAATGATCCCGTCATCTATCTGGATGGTGGCCCGGGTGGTGGTGGTGTCTATGATTTCGCGCCGTATATTACTACCCAAAACCGTACGCTCTTTATGAATGATCGCGACCTGATCCTGATCGATCAGCGTGGCACGGGCTATTCCACCCCATCGTTGCGTTGCACCGAGACGGATGCCTTGATCTACCAGACTGATGTCAATGTGACGCCGCAGCAAGGCAACCAGATCTACAACACCGCTCTCACCCAGTGCCGTCAACGGCTGGTGAGCCAGGGTATTGACCTCGCCCAATATACGACCTATAACGCCGCCGCCGATCTGCATGATCTGATTACCGTCTTGAAGCTCCAGCAAGTCAACCTCTGGGGCATCTCATATGGCACGCGCCTGGCCGAAGAAATGATGCGTTCCTTCCCACAGGGCATCCGCAGCGTGATCCTGGATTCTTCGGTGCCGCCTTCCGTCTCGCACCTGGCCGATCCCAAAAATATGGCGCGGGTCTTCAACGTGCTGTGGAATGGCTGCCTGAGCAACGCGACCTGCAACAGCAACTATCCCAATCTCCAGCAGACGTTCTACAACCTCTATGCGCAGTTGAACGCGCACCCCATCACCTTCCAGGCGACCGATACCTACGGGACGGGTAAGACCTACACGGTCCTTTTCCATGGCGACGATCTGGTCAATACGCTGTTCACAACGTTCTACGTGACCAGCTTCATCGCCAACGATCCCAAAATGATCTATGCCTTGAAGAATAATGACTCGACCCTCCTGGCGCAGTTCTACGGCAGCTATGAGTTCGATACCTCGATCTCGACGGGCCTGTACTATTCCGTGGAGTGCGCGGAAGATCTCAACTTTGCCACAACATCAGATTACCAGAACGCGGCGTTGAGCTACCCAGCACCGATCCGCACCAATCAGACGATCGGTTTCATCGGCAGTTACCAGCAGGGATGTGCCACGTGGAACGTTCCCAGCGTACCGGCCAGTTTCCGGCAGAACATCACCAGTTCCATCCCAACGCTGATCTATGCTGATGAATATGACCCGGTCACACCGCCTTCCAACGGGCAGATCAACGCGCAGGGCCTCAGCAACAGCTACCTGTTCAATATGCCTGGATTAGGCCATGGCGCTTTCTCCGATCCATGCGCTGACAGCATCCGCTACGCGTTCCAGGACACCCCCACGACCAAGCCGGATGGCAGTTGTATCGCGACCATGCAAGAACCAGCGTGGGCCTGAGCGCTCCACGCGGGCAGGTGACAGAGAGATGGGCGGATCCAAAACAGGATCCGCCCATCTCTCTATGGCAACAGGCATTTCGCCATCCGGTAGGCATGATTGGGGCGCGAATTCGCTCACGCGCCATGTATGACATTATCGGTGTGTCCTGCACCCGCGCGATCCGCCAGGGTCATGCGCATGGTTCTTGCAAGCCGGGGTACGCTGAGATAAGAGTAGCATGCGGGGTGATCGTTGCTAGAGGTGGACGCGTGATGGATCATGACACTTCAACTACAACCTTGATGGTTCCCCACGGCATGGTCTCCAGATCATGGTCGGCGATGGGCACGACCATAACGGCCTTGTTGCCCGAGGCCGAAGCGGCCGTGGCCTGCGCGAGCATTGTCGCGCTTTTCGCGGATTGGGAAGCGCGGCTGAGCCGATTCGCTCCAGAAAACGCGCTCGCGGATCTCAACCGCCAGGGCGAAAAGTCCGCTGCGCGTGGCGTCTGGGTGACGGTGGATCCGCTGCTCTACATGGTTCTGGCGACTGCGCTGCAAGCGGCACAGGCAACCGATGGCATCTTTGATCCCTCGTTGCTTCGCCAATTACGGGCCGCGGGCTATGATCGCTCTTTCGAATTGCTGGAGACGCACCAACCCGCGCGGTCGGTGGCCGCGCGGCCGGGGGGTGGTTGGCGCGCCATCCGGTTGGACGCGTCCGCGCAACGGGTCTATTTACCTCCCGAGACGGAGATAGATCTGGGTGGCATCGCCAAGGGGATGGCCGTCGATGCGGCGCTGCTTGCGCTACGCGAGGCAGGCTTGGGTGCGGCTCTGATCAATGCAGGCGGTGATCTGGCAGTGCTTGGCGTGCCGCCCGGGTTGGATCAGTGGACGGTGGGGCTGGGCGGTGACGCATTGATTGGTGTGCGCGCTGGCGCCCTCGCGACCTCAGGGACGACCTGGCGCCGCTGGTATCAAGGAGAGATCGCCCAACATCATTTGCTGGATCCACGCACTGGCGAACCCGTGGCGACGGAACTCGCGGTGGCGACCGTCGCCGCGGCGAACTGCGCGCAAGCCGAGATTGCCGCCAAAGTCGCCTTCATTCTGGGAACCGAGGCGGGCCTCATGTTTCTTCAGCGGCATGCGCTTGAGGGAGTGCTCGTCCTGGAGGATGGGACACGGCGCGGTACTCCGGATTGGCCCGAAGTCCGCGCCGTGAGCTAGTTCACGGATCCACCGAGCAACTGTGCCAGCGACATCGATGCCATATTGGAGATCAAGGGGTTAGCCATACTGCTCGCCAGGTCAGGGGTTTGGGTCATCGTACCCGGCATATTGCTCATCATCGCACTGGACCACGAGGCTGAGGAACTGGCTCCTGTCATCGCCATTGGCGCAGAGACCGCAGGGGCCGCGACCATGCCTTGCGTGGCGCCTGCCGAGAAGAAGGCCGTCGCGGCCGGCGCGAGGCTGGTGGCCGCGGTGGTTGCGGCCGAAGCACCGGACGTCTGTCCAGCTAACGGGGATACGATCGCCCCTCCCTGTACTGATCCGATCTGCATAAAGGGTCACCTTCGCTTTCTTCCGTTGCGTCGAATATGGGGATTGGGTCGGAGAGCGCGTTGCTGGGATGCTCAGAACATCCTTCAAAGAGCGCTTTGTGAGACCACCTTCTCCATATATCAGAGTAGCGAGAGCACCGGGGATTTCACTATGGGCGAAAGGCTCCAAAATGTACGATCCAGTCGGCCCTCAGCTGCGCAGCATTTAACCAGGATCGCTGAGCGGCCGTCTGGACAGACAGACCTTCGCAGGTCGCACGAGAAAGGAATCACACGCGATGATGCTACCAAACAATGTGCCAACATCTGATCCCGGCCAACCCAACACGCCAGATGTTGCGCCTGGCCACCCCAATGACCATGCGCGGGAGGATGCGCGCCTGGCAGCCGCATTCCCTGGTAGTCCGTCCACTGCTCTCCGATTGGACCCGGAACGACAACGTGACTCGCGACCTCCCGCGCAATCGCTGATCGCGCAATTTTTGCTCGTGCAGGTCGTGCGACGTGTCCTGGTCTCGCCCACGACACTGACGTTGAGTCTGGCCAGACCGGGAACCATGCTGCCGCCTGGGCCATTTCACCCCGGTCAGTACATTACGCTGCTCCTGCCTGGACAACATGATGTGTATTACCGCACCTATTCCCTGAGCGGTCCCAGCGATTCGCGTGCCCCCTGGGAAATTACCGTGCGCCACTTGCAGAACGGGGTTATCTCCACGTACCTCTTCGAGCAGATTCAAGTTGGTATGGTCTTTCAGGTCGCGCCGCCGCGCGGCGACTGCGTCCTTCCCCCCACCACTTCAGTGGAGAGCAAGCTGGTCTTCATCGCGGGTGGTAGTGGCATTACGCCCTTTTGCAGTATGATCCGCACGCTCGCGCTGCTGCCCGCCTCGCGCCGTCCCCAGGTAGCCCTGCATCACGCTGGCCGGACGACAGAGGATCTGGTAGTGCCCGTAGAC
Organism: Ktedonobacteria bacterium; assembly: GCA_027459705.1. Taxonomy (GTDB): domain Bacteria; phylum Chloroflexota; class Ktedonobacteria; order Ktedonobacterales; family JACDGC01; genus DAIDHM01. The sequence continues at coordinate 33,428 of DAIDHM010000033.1, forward strand.
TGGCAGGAACTTGACTCAGGCAGTGATTGGCTGAAGCGATGGCACTACCTGGCCGACGCAGGCGATCATCTGGATGCCGCGACCATCATAGGCCGGAGTGGCGTCAGCCCGCGCCATCACTGGTATATCAGTGGCGCGGAAGCATTCGTTGCCGCGCTCTACCGCGACTTGCTGGCACGAGATCTCCCGCCAGAACAGGTGAGCATCGAACGGCGTACCTGACGATCAGCAAGCCGCGACCATCATAGGCCGGAGTGGCGTCAGCCCGCGCCATCACTGGTATATCAGTGGCGCGGAAGCATTCGTTGCCGCACTCTACCGCAACTTGCTGGCACGAGATATCCCGCCAGAACAGGTGAGCATACCACCACCCGTGCCTGACGATCAGCAATGGGCAGCCAGTGGTGTGCGTGCATCACTGGCTGCCCTCTCTCACCTCTCCATGGTGCCACGTGGCCAGCATCATCCAACTCTTTGACGCTGGGTTTGCAGATTCCACTGTGGCGGTTGGCCGACGATCTTTGCTTGCGCGCGCCAATGGTTCGCAAGCTGACGTACCTCGTCATCGGCGACAAAGGTCGCCTGGATGCGCTCTGGCAGGGGGGTATCGCCCGCTCGCAGGAGCATATCACCTTTGCCCAGCAGGAGTTCCGCGCCACCCCGATCGAGGATGGTGCGCGAATCAACTGCCGCCGCGACTTTGAAGGCTATGCGTGTCGGGATGTTGGCTTTGATCAACCCGGTGATGACATCGACCGTGGGCCGTTGCGTCGCGAGGATCAGGTGGATGCCCGTCGCGCGGGCGAGCTGGGCGAGCCGGGCGATCTGTCGTTCGACCCGTACGCCGCCGATCAACATCAGGTCCGCTAGTTCGTCGATCACCACCAGGATGCGTGGGAGCATCGGCTGGTCAGCCGCCACAATGGGTGACCCCGCACGCAGTTCGGCATAAGCACTCAGATTGCGCACTCCAGCTCGCGCGAAGATCCGGTAGCGTTGCTCCATCTCCGCCGTCACTCCTTCCAGTGCTTGCTCGGCTAATGGCAGATCCGTAATGACCGGAGCCAGCAGATGGGGGATATCGGCATATGGGGTGAATTCGACCATCTTCGGATCAATCAGCAGGCAACGAACCTGATCCGGGGTCGCTCGTGCGAGTATTGAGGCGATGATGGCATTGAGGAAGACGCTCTTGCCCGTCCCTGTCGTCCCGGCAATCAAGACGTGCGGAAATTGCGCCAGGTCGGCGACACGCACCCGTCCCACACTATCACGTCCCAACGCGATGAGGAGATCCGATGGGTGGGCGAGCCCGGCTCCGGGGCGAGCTGCCATTGCGAGTGGATCCGCGCGCGCAGGGTCACTTCCCATGACGTCTGGCTCGCGTGGTGGTTTGCTACTATATGTCGCTCCCTGCTCCATGGGTTCCGCGCGCGCGCCCTGGGACGCGGCTTGCCACGCGTCACTCGTCAGCACCTCGCGCAACGTCACCACCCGACTCTGGGTATTGGGGATCTCAATGCCAACAAAAGGCTGGTCAGGGACGGGCGCTTCCATTCGCAAGGTGGGCACCGCCAGTGCGAGCGCCAGATCCTGCCGCAATTGCAGGATCCTTTTGACACTGGTGCGTTGCACCAGGGGATCGCCTTGGGCATCACGAATCGCATGGCCGCGATCGTCGATGCGCAATTGATGATAACGCGCTCCTCGCGCGATCTCCAAAGGGCGGATGCCGAAGCGGATAAGCGTCGGACCAATGCTGATGTCGCTGGCGCGTACCTCAGCATCCACACCGAAATCGCGCAGGGTGCGCGCAATCAGTGCGGCCTGCTTTGTGGCATAGGCCTGGGCAGCGTCCTCGTCTGTAAGGGGGGTGGTGTGCAGGATGCTGAGTTTGGGGAGTTCCCAGTGGCCACCCCTGGCAGTCGGCGTCGTTTGGCGCGGCCCCCCCTCGTCGCCCACGGTGCCCGGTCGTGGCGGCGTCGGTGTGATGCGGTAGGGCGCCTCGGGCGCATCTGCCGGGCTCATGGGGAGTGGTGTCGCGTTGATGGGTAGAGTGGAGACCGGACGCGTCAATGCGGCATCGACCGGTGCCAGGCCGCTAGCAGATACCCGGTGGCGGGCGGACGGCGGAAGTTCTGGTGCTTGCTCCTGCGGGTCATTTGTGGTATTGCCACTCGTCAACGGCGGCAGTGCAAAACTTGTTAATCGAGGCGGGGTCTCTCGTCGTAAATAGGTCGGGACGCGCAACGCGTCTGTAACCCGGTTGGAATCCGATGGCGCATACGGCGGTTGTGCCTGCTCTGGTTGGCGCATGGCGACGGCCGCCACGGGTGGGTGGCTCTTCCCCGTTGCGTCCGCGGTCGGCGTGAGTGCCGGGAGGGTCGGCGGGGTAGTGGTCAGCGCTAGTGCGGTTGGCGGGTGTTGCCACTGCGTTGACAATGGTGCGCCAGTTGGCTCAATCACAGGACCCGACGTAGCCAGTGCGGCGGCGCGCAACGGAGCGGGTTGGTGTGCCATGGCTCTGATGGGTGTGGGGGGGGCTGGCCGCACGATACGGGCAAGGTCACGCCACGAGACCCGGAACGCAATCAATCCGGCGATTCCAAGGCCGCCAAGCATCAAAATGTGCTGAGTGGTCGTCGGCAGATGCGCGAGGAGCGCGCCGCCCAGTCGACCAAGTATCCCGCCGGTCATTCCATGGCGAATCAAATGGCTCTCAATGAGGAGCAACCAGAGCGCCAGGCAGCCGCCAATCACCATCCGGGGGCGAGGTAACGGCGCGCGCCGCACGGCTGCGGCAATCACCAGCATCGCCAGCACGATCGTCCCGAGCAATGCCAATGGCGCGCCCCAGCCACAGAGGAGCCGTACTGGTTGCGCCATCGCTGCCAACCAGGAGCCACGCGCGCTGGATGTCTCACCCAACAGCATCGCTAGCGCGACGAACCCAGCGATCGCCGCAATGCCGCTGGCGCGGAGTGGGGGCGCCAGACCACGCCACCAGTTTGCCACGGCTCCGGATGGAAATGCTCCAGACTTTCCCTGTTGTGCCATTGCTCTGCCTCCTTGCGCTCTCACCAAATACCCATGATCTAGCATACTGGCTGCCAGAATCGCGATGTGGTGGACGGACGCGGATATGAATTCGAGTGTGACGTAGCTCACTAGCCTGAATGCCCTAGCAGCGACGCTCGGTATGATAAGATATCTTTGGCAAGGATATGAAAGAGGCTCTTACAGGGTAATGCCATGCACACAACCACACGACAAGCATCACACATCAATACAGAAGCCCGACGCCAGGCTGAACATCTGCGACGCCAGATCGCTGCGATCGGCAACTGCGGGATAGATGAGCTCGTTGAGTGGAATACCCGCGTCTGCCCAGATTGCCAGCGGGATGTCCTCTCCGCCCCACGCTGCATATACAACAACCTCCCCCATCTGCCCCCCCTCTACTATGCGCTGGCAGGCGAAGATGCATTGGGAGATCGACCGCTTGGGTTGGGAGAGAGCGAAGTGCTCGCTCTCAGCGATCTCCTCTGGAACATCAAAGCCAATCGGCTCTGCGACGATCTGCGCCTGGCGTGAGGATCCGTCGCGTCTTGCCTCCACCAGAGAGATGTGCCGGTGCTACTCCATTATGATTTAAGAAATTTTTAAGGCAATCACTGGATAAGTTATACAAATATGTGTTTAAAGAATTATGGAATGAATCAGAGCGTGTACGCGGATGACAGCAAGATGCGTGGTCATTCGAACCTATTGCTCATGCTCATGGCTGTGATTCATTATCCCGTAAAATACGGAGGGTTTCATGGATTCGTTCTTCAATATCGTATCCAATTTGTTACCCACTGGTAACGTCGTCGGCATCTTTATCCTTATCTTGAGCGTGATTGGTGGTGTTGTTTATTTTTTCATCGACTGGCGAGCGGAAAGGCGCGCCCGCGACACTTTTGGCATCGAACGAAGACGGTTGACTGAGGTCAATCTAAAAGTTGATTATGATCTGCAATTTTCCCCAGTACAACATGGATTGCTTTCCAACAGCCAATCGGTTTTTCTTTCCATGCGCCTGCCTATTCAAAATATCGGTGATGGGCCGGTCGATATTTTGGCCATGCTCGTAACCGGAAGACTCCTCTCTGCCGAAGAAAAACCCGGTATCGGAGCGCGGAGTCGAGATGTCGAATGGAATGATTTCCAGACCCTCTACTGGAACTCGCCCCGGTTGGATACACTCTTTGTCGGTATCTCAACCACGAAGAATACAATTGCGAAAGCGGATGATTTCAATCGCCTCGCCGCGAAAGAAAATGGAGTGTTACGGCGGTTGGACGCTGTGGAAAATATCGACGCGCTCCTTCAACGAGAAGATGTGCTCATGCGCCACCGCGTCTTTGTGGTCGCACGTGGCTATCCGCTCGGCGAAATACTTCGACAACTGGGTGGCGGCCCACCAGATCCTTCGGTCAATGTGCAGCAAGGTAGTCTTCAGTTCCAGACACTTGCTGAACCCAATTACCTGCGCTGGCAGACAGTGCAACAGGCTTTGATCAACCTGAATCGTTTTGTCTTTCGCATTGCAATATATAACCCCGCCGATCCTGAAGAGAGTGGCGATCCACTTGGGTTTCTCACCGAACCTGATGCCTGGCGGATCTTCCTGCTCTACCATTGGGATTTTGTAGATGCCGCCTCGACAGCCCCGGCATCGTATCAGATGGCTTCGTCAAAAACTCAACGACCTTCTCAGCAGAGCGAGAACAGGCCAGACCGCAAAAATTTCACAGACATCATCCAGAAGCTTACCGATCGAGTCAAGCAAGACGACCTGTATCCTGATCTGCGACTGCCGCCAGGTTGGCATACAGACCGAGATCGCATCAAGAAAGCTCGTGAAATCTGCCAACGTGAGCTTGCTGATTTCATTCTGGTCTGGGAGCATATGCGCGCGGTGATTGAAGCTTGCAGGGGTTATACGACGTCGGTGAACAGCGGACAACGAACTCAAAAGCCCCGTGTAAATACGCGCGAGGGCTATCCGGCACTGGTTTTTGAGGATCCCTACTATTCCACTGCTGTGGAGAAGATTATCGCGGCGCAACCAACATTGACTGATGAGCAAAAACGTCGAATCCTCGCCCACCCATTGGATTTCAAAGCGCGCTGGTTTGCGCTCATGCAAGAAGGTTATCTGATCAGCAAGCCTTTTCAGCGGCGGATCAAATTTCTGGGAGTCTTGCCATTGTGGCGGCGGAGAGACTATGCAATCGACCACGATATTCCCGCCGATCCCCGCATCCTCGAGCCATTTGTCATGCGATCGCATAATCTGATGACCTCGGTTGCCACGCCGCAAGATGGCGGTCGGGGTGGTCTCCGTGAGAGCAAAATTATGTAAACTATAGAGTCGCTCTGAAATCGCGTGGGAAGCCCAATGATGATCACGTAACCCGGCGGAAAACTCGGAAAAAGCCCGGCAATATCGAGAGTGGACGCGAGGTGGGCGCTAGCGATTGGCCTACGTCGCGTCTTGTTTTCAGCGGTTTTGTCCGGTAGAATACGACCATTCACTTTGGCTTCCAAGTAAGATGCGCGCGCGCCCCGCGCCCCAGAGGTAGAGACTCCGTGGAATCAGCAACAACCATACCGCGTCTTTCGCCCACCACAACCTTGCTGGCGGGCATTCAATGGCTCTTTTTCATGTTCGCCAACACCGTGGTCATCCCGCTCTCGGTGGCCGCGGCGTTTCATCTGAATGCCGCAGCCACCACCGGGTCGCTCGAGCGCGCGTTTATGTATACCGGGCTGGCGTGTGTCCTCCAGGCATTGCTGGGGCATCGTCTGCCATTGATGGAAGGATTAGCGGGCCTGTGGTGGGGAACAATTCTCGGCGTTGCCGCCACCGCAGGCGAAGGCGGCCTGCCGAGGGCGGTTGTCGGTGGCAGCATTGCCGTCGGGATCATCCTGGTCAGCGGCCTGATCATCCTGATTGGCGCTACCGGCCTCGGATGGCATCTCAAGCGTTTCACCTCGCCGCCGGTCGTCGCGACCTTCTATGTCTTGTTGGCAGCGCAACTAAGTCAGTCATTCCTCAAAGGCGCGCTCGGGATGGCCGGTGGCGGTCAGATCGTCCCAGGAATCGCGGCGATCTCGTTGGTGCTGGTTGTGCTGGTACTGGTACTGAATATTGGTGGGCGCGGATTGGTGAGCAACTTCGCTCTGCTGATCGGTATCGTTGTCGGATGGATTGCGTTCACTCTGCTTTTGCCGCACGCGGCGCCCGCGCCAGTCCCCGCTGGCAAACAGCTCTTCGCCACGTTTCCGTGGGGCGCGCCCGCCTATGACCCTGGCGTCATCCTGACGATCGTCATCGCTGGCCTGATCAGCCTCTCCAATTCCTACGCCGCTATCGAAGGCGGCAATGAACTGTTAGGCCAGACCTCCGATTCCGGCCAGTATCGGCGGTCGCTGATGCTGACTGGCCTTAATGGCATCGTCGCTGGGGTCTTTGGCATCGTCCCTTACGCGCCGTATGTCTCTTCACTCGGCTTTCTGCGTACGACGCGCATCCTGGATCGGCTCTCGTTCATGCTCGGTGCGGCGATATTTTTCTTGCTCGGCGCCATTCCGTTGCTGGGGCAATTGCTCGCGTCATTGCCTCTGAGTGTTGGAGATGCGGTGCTCTTCGTCGCCTATCTGCAACTGATTGGTTCTGGATTGAATGTGTTACGTGGTACGACCTTCACCGCCATGACGATCTACCGCCTGGCCTTACCCATGTTGCTCGGTCTTGCGATTATGACGATCCCGGCCAGCGCATTCCTCCCATTGCCTGCGCTGGTGCGAATTCTCGCGCAAAATGGCCTGGTGTTGGGTATTCTCGTCGCGCTGATCATCGAGATTGCCATACCCCGGTCACAAGCCACAAACAGTGAACGAGTCCGCAATGCACGTGGGGGAGAAACCAGCGACGCAGAGTGAGATGAGTAGTTATTCCCACAGGAGAGCGGCTTTCCTTCCCGTGTGCATCCGTGCTAGACTCTACGTGGGAGTCAATTGGACGCGATCTCAGGTGGGTCAGTCCTCATATGATCTTTTCGCAACCCTTGATCACCAGCCGGAGACACGCGGATTGGCAACGCCGGTTCGTGGCAGAGGCAAAAGAGATGGCTGAGGAGTCATAGTATGCCAACATGGCAACGAGCAATCATTATCGGCGCGTCATCAGGGATCGGCGAAGCATTAGCCATGGCCCTGGCGCGTCAGGGGACCGCGGTGGGGTTAGTGGCGCGGCGCGCGGATGCATTGGCGCGCGTGCGCGACGCGGTCACGACGCTGGGTGGCAACGCGCATGTTTATCCCCATGATGTGCAAGATCTCGACGCCGCAGCTGGCCTCTTTCAGCAGATCACCCAGGACCTTGGCGGCGTGGATCTCGTCATCTATGCCGCGGGGATCATGGGGCATGGCGATAGCCATACCTACGATACGGCGAATGATCGCGAGGTGATCACGACGGACCTCCTTGGCGCGATGGCCTGGTTGAACGCCGCTGCGCAACGCTTTGATACCCTGGGGGGCGGCACGATCGTCGGCATCTCCTCGGTGGCGGGCGAACGTGGCCGTCGGGGAGATCCCGCTTACGCGACGGCCAAAGCTGGCATGACCACCTATCTTGAAGCGCTCCGCAACCGCCTTGCTGCACGTGGCACGACCGTCGTCACCATCAAGCCAGGCTATATCGCCACGCCGATGATCGCGGGCGCGCGACTTCCACGGATTTTTCCCATCGCCAGCGCTGATCGCGCCGCCACGCTGATTCTGCGCGCCGCGGCCTTCAAACGGCCCACCAGCTTTGTGCCTGGTTTCTGGCGACCAGTGGCATTCCTGCTACGCGCCATTCCCTCGCGCATCTTTCGACAACTCAATGTATGAGACAGCCGTTCACGGCAAGGCATTCTGGGTCAGATAGAAGAAATCGCGCGCGTTCGGGTGCAGATATTCCATACCTGTCCCCTGCATGCCACTGGCGAGTTTGGTGGCTTGCAGCGTACCGCTGGTACTCGTCGAATACGTGAAGGCGCGCACCCAGAACGGATTGATATCTGTCTGCATTGCCATCACCGCACCACCCGCCAGCAGGGCTTTGCCCAGTGTCGCGGCGCTCAAGCTGTTCCCGCCCGCATAGATCAGGGATCCATCAGCGGTGACGCCGATCCCCGAGCGCCACGTATAGGTTGAATTGAGCACGGTGCCGCCCCACGCCCGACCATCGTTCGTCAGTGGATTCAGCATACCATTATCGATGAGCAAAGCCGCATTCTGCCGCCAGGCGACGAGATCAGTATTCGCGAGGGAGAGTCGCGGATCGACCCCCCAGGCACCGATGAAGACTTTCCCCTCGCGCGTCATGGCGATGGTCGCTGTCCCGGCAACTGGTGGCACATAGACAGTGCCATCAGCCATCAAGCCATAGTGGCCATCAGCATACTTGAAGCCGCCATTGAAAGCCGCCACCAACAGATTTGGCGCCTGGTCCGCGGATGGAATAACTCCTGGCCCATGCTTGCCGAGCGATCCCCCTGGCTCCGAGGTTCCGGCGACCAGGTGCAACGTCGTGAAGCGCGTATCGATCTGGAGCAGCGAAGCGATAGCGTAGGTGCGCTGGGGATCCGGCCGGATGTAGGATTTCGCGATGATGGGGACGCTGAAGCCCTGACCAGCCACCGTGGTCACGGGTACCCACTGGCCTTCGCCCGCCAGGGCAGGGGTGATGATCGGCTGCATTGCCTGGAGACGCATCGGCTGAATCGTCGGTGTGGCGCTGGGAGTTGGCGTGACCGTGCCATGGGGAGCCTGTGCCGCCTGGTACGGGGGGGTGACACTCTGGCCAGGCAGATGATAGCGGACCTGGTTCACGGTGTCTGTCACCCCAAGGTACCAGGCCTCGATCTGCGCGGTGACCGCTGGGCCAAAGATAGCGCGCAAGCGATCCGCCGTCCAGGCTCCCACGGGTCCGTTCATCTGCCATACCAGGATCAAGAGCACCAGCGCGGTGACACCAGCGCGGCGCAACACCTGGGCGCGGGTTAGCTTCACGCGCGGTTTGTTCGTCCTCCGGCTCTGGAATATCCCCCGTATCCGGTCATTGAGACTCGCATAGGTTTGACGTAGCATCCGCTCAATCTCCCATCCCAAACGCGTTGCCGCCTCGATCGCCCTGATCACCCGGACCTTTATCTTTACGGTGCCTGTTTATGGTTTTATCAACCCAGGTATCAACTTGCAGCAGGTTCGCACTTATTTCGCCGTGGTCAACTCGAGGTTGTTACGCTCTTGCTAGGACCACATACGGGCACGATACCGCATGGACATGAACCGCGCATGAAAGAAACATGGGTGCCTACCCATTGATTGCGCAACATGTGCTCGTTGCAGCTATTGTAACCGTTCGTCCTAAAATGACTGTTATATAAGTCTTAACTTGGAGTGAGGCTCTTCGTATTGAGATACGGTCGTACCACATGAGGGGGAACCATGGCATTATGTAAAAATTCAGACAACACAGGAACATCGCGACACAGGATCAAACTCGCTGGACTCTACGTCATCTGCAGTATCTGTATGGGATGTGCGACTGGCTCAGCCGCCGCTGGTTCCCCAACACCCACCCCAACCTACGCCATCAAGATCTTGCCGACTTTTACTCCCGTCATGGCCCCGACTGCCACGGCGCTCCCGGCAGGAGTGGTAGTGATCAAGTCGGCGCTGGTGACCTATACTGGTCATGGCGCCGCGGTGGTCATGGCGCGCTGGTCGCCGGATGGCCAGTCGATCGCCTCGGCTGGGGATGATGGCAAGATCCAACGCTGGGATGCACGGACCGGTGCGAACCTCTGGGCGACCGCGGTGGCTCCATATGCCTTTGCGGTTGCCTGGTCTCCGGACGGAAAATCTGTCGCGGGCGGCGGTTCTTCGGGCATCGTGACGATCCTGGATGGCGCCACGGGGAAAGTGCAATCGATGCTGACCTTCCCCGGCGGTGGTTTTTTGCAGGGAATCGCCTGGTCACCTGATGGGAAGCTCATTGCCGCCAGCTCGCAACAGGGCCTGGCAGTCGTCTGGAATGCGGCTACTGGCCAGGTGGTCACGCAATATGCCGGACAACCTTTGGGGATCAATCGACTGGCCTGGTCTCCAGATAGTACGCGGATCGCCACCGCCGGAGTGGATGGCACCGTGCAGATATGGAATGCCCGCACAGGCGCGCGCGATCTGTCCTACGCAGGCAATGGTGCACCGGTCTGGGAGGTCGCCTGGTCGCCGGATGGCGCCCATATCGCCTCCGGGACGGGTGGTCTGGGCGTCAATCGGCCAGTGCTTACGGGAAACACGCTCAAGGTCTGGGATGTGGCGACCGGATCCACGGTGCTCACCTATCAGGGTCAGCCGGGCGAGACCCTGGCAATCGCCTGGTCCGCGGATGGGACCAGAATTGCTTCAGGCGGTGATGATAACAGTGTCCAGATCTGGAGCGCATCGACCGGCAAATTGCTCGCGATCTTTCTGGGGCATAGCGACCATATCCTGAGCGTCGCCTGGTCTCCCGATGCTACACGGATCGTATCTGCCAGCCAGGATGGATCAGCGCAGGTTTGGCAAGTTGGTGGATGAGGTCGCTGGGGAGCAGGCAGACTGACGATTTCCGACCGCCGACCCTCACAACTTGCTCACGATGAGGCAGAGGGCAGGTCGATCATCGCCGGGCTATGCTACAATAGTGGCGCTCATCGAATTCAGGTCGGGGCACGGAGCACACGATGCGCGTGTTGCCTGCTGTTGAGTTACGGAACACGATACGATCGAGCGCCGACGGCGTGCCTAATGGGTTCCGTCACGTCGGGGAGCGCCGAGGAGACAACACAAGATGGCAATTGAGACACACCCACAGGGTGAGACAGCGGGGGGCGCGCGGGCTGCCGATCGGTTGCGTATGCTGCAGGGTTGGGCAATGGTACGGCGCGCTCCCGGCTATGTCTGGCGACCTGCGACCGTCGCGGCGATCCCGGAGGTCTTTGCGCGTGCGCGGCAGGCGCACACGACCATTGCCCCGCGTGGTGCTGGGTATAGCTATAACGACGCGGCGCTCAATAGTGAAGCCATCGTGCTGGACCTTACGGCGCTCCGCGGCATCACTGCCTGGGATCCAGCGACCGGGGTGATCACGGTTGAGCCGGGCGTCACGATCCGCGATCTGTGGCGAACGGTGTTGCCAGATGGCTGGTGGCCACCGGTCGTGCCAGGAACGATGGGCCCGACCATTGGTGGTTGTCTCGCGATGAACGTACATGGCAAGAATGCGTGGCGCGCTGGTCCAATCGGCGAGCATGTCCTGGCTTGCGATCTGCTGACCCCCGATGGGACAACACGCACCATCACACCGATCGGCGATCCCGACCTGTTCCATGCCGCGATCGGTGGGATGGGGTTGTTAGGAATCTTCACCAGCATCACGTTGCAGATGCGTCGGGTGCGGAATGGTCGGGTTCAGACCCACCACTTCGCCGCCCGTGATCTCAGTGAGATGTTCGCGATCTTCGCGCGCGAGACCATCCCGGGCACGCGCCCAGAGGCAGATTATCTTGTCGGTTGGGTGGATGGCTTCGCCAGTGGCGCCAGCCTGGGTCGAGGATTAGTGGAACGCGCCGATTTCATCGAAGAGGCGGATCCGGCGTCGCTACGCCTCGCCGCGCAAGACGTGCCGCCAAGGATCGCCGGGATCGTGCCGCGTTCTGAACTGTGGCGCGTGATGAAGCCCATGTTTAATGACCCCATCATGCGGCTGGCCAACGGTGCCCAATATCGACGGGGGAGCGCCGCGCATGCCGCGCCGGTACCCCACGCGCAATTTCACTTCTTCCATGATTACATGCCCAACTGGCAGCGCGCCTGGCTTCCTGGCGGCCTTCGCCAATTCCAGGTCTTCGTCCCCCGCGCGGCAGCCGCCAGCACATTCGCCACGTTGCTCCGTTTCGCGCAGACAGCGGATATCCCTCCCTATCTTGTCGTCTTCAAGCAGCATCGTGCCAATCAGAGCTTGTTGGCGTATGAATTAGATGGATTCTCGCTTTCGCTCGATTTCCATGTCACCGCGCGTAACGCCACGCGCCTGGACACATTGCTGCACGCGCTACGCAGACCCGTCATGGATGTCGGTGGACGATTTTACATGGCCAAAGACGATGTGATCGATGCCGCTGATTTCGCCCGTAGCCTCGGCGCTGAGCGCGTTGCCGCATTCCTTGCCATTAAACAACGACTCGACCCAGAAAAGATCTTGATGTCGAATCTGGGTCGCCGCATTCTGGCAATGGAGATATTGCCGACCTCCATTGGTGGGGATTCATCGATCGAATGAGCGTGCTCGCCCAGTGAGCTGGGGCGAGATATCGACAATCGCGAAGCTGGCGCCTTGGGGTATCTGGGGCTGAGCGAGAGTCCGTCCCAGAGTATCTGTCATGCGGATCGGTTTGGCCAAATTGAGGCTCGTGGTGTGATTGTCGATGACGGTGGCGCAGGCCGTGAAGGTCACGGAGGCAAAGTTGGCGAGGATCGTCTCGGCGTGGTTGACGCTCGGGGCCTCTTCAATCCATTCCGCGGAACAACCGCAACTCGCATACGTGAGCGTCTTCGTCAGACTCTGATGCGCATCGTGGTCGATGATGCTGAGCGTCCACGTCTGCGTTCCCGTCTGTGTGAGTGAGAAGGTCATCGTATCCCCAGGTAACACCTGAATGGACGTGATCTGGATCGGAGGATCAGGCAGCATCTCTATCCAGGCATAATAGAAAGACTTCCCTTGTTGCACCAATTGATCGGTCCCGGCCTGGATCAGGGTCGGCGACCTATCCCCGCCAACACCGATCCAGGTCGAAGAGTCACTATTGGGGGGGCCAGTGACCGCCGGTACCTGCCACGTTGCGCTGATGGCCGTGATACCCGCGTGTACGATCTCATAGCCAGACCAATTGCGGCTGGCGCGCGCATTGCGCGCTGGCGATGTGTTCTCCACAACCGCCAGAGGCATAGGGGTGCGCTGCCCATTGATGAAGGGCAACGAGATGCTCTGGCATGCCGAAAGCAGCAACATTGCCGCGAGTGCGATACCACAGACAATCGTTTTTTTTGAGCTTGGCCGCCGCATGACAAGATCCTCCGCACCAATTGGTCCCTGGCAACTCCGCGTGAACAAGAGCATCTCAATACTACCGTACATGGGCAATACGCACCAATGCCATGGTCCGTTTCACCCTCCCTCTCTTGACATATCGGACTGGTTCGCGGTAGGGTCATGGTATGATGACGAATGATTCAATCATGAATACCCCTTCAGCGGCTCCGGAGACAATTGAAGATCGCCATGCCCGCCGCCGCGAACGCACGCGCCAGGCTATTCTGGAGGCTGCGCGCATTGTGATGGGCAGATCGGGTGCCGTAGCGGCAACTATTGCTGATATCACGCGCCAGGCAGATGTTGGGGTTGGCACCTTTTACCTGCACTTTCGCGATAAAGAGGAAGTGACCCGCACCATCCTGATGCAAGGCATGGAACACCTCCATGCTACCATCGCATCGCAAGTACGCGATGTGCCCCTGGAGCGTAGCCTCACCGCGACCATTCGCGCGACCTGCGATGCGACCTATGCCAATCGCGATCTCTTCTCGATCGCCTATTCCAATGGCATGTTCATCGCGTTCGCGCTGGATGCGCGCGAACGGCTCGCGACCTTTTTGACTCGCACACTCGAAGAGGCGCGTACGCTGGGGTTGATCGAGGCCGACCAGGATGTTGGGTTGTTGGCTGGTCTCATCACTGGCATGATCGACTATAGTGTCTTGCAATGGCTCGAACATACTATGCCGGACCCCCAACGAGTGGCCGCGCAGATTATCTGCCTCTTGCGAGGTGGTTTGCCGATGGCATTGCTCGCGGATTGAGCGTTGGTCTGTTTGTGAGACCTTATGGTCCGGTTCCAGGAGAGCGTTTTTTTATGAGCACGTCCACCGTCACCGGGCAATCCGGTCTGCCCACGCCTCTGGCAACGGGCTCGCCGGATGGATTGCCACCCGGGCCGCGCGGCATGCCGCTACTCGGTTCAACGCCCGCGTTCTCGCGCGATCAATTGCGCTTCGTGACGCGCATGCAGCGTGAGTATGGTGATTATGTCACGGTGCGCATGGTTGGAGGGTTTCCCGTCCTGATGCTCTTTGCCCCCAGCGCCATCCGCAATGTCCTCACCGAGCAGCCACGCAATTTCACGAGCCGGGAGTTCAACTACGTTCTGAAGAGTTTTCTCGGCGATGGGTTGTTGACGATTGATGGTGATTTTCATCGCCAGCAACGGCGACTCGTTCAACCCGCCTTTCATAAGAAGCGCGTCGAAGGTTATGCCACGGTGATGACGAGCCACACCACCGACCTGTTGGCAACGTGGCGGCGCGGGGAGCGCGTCGACATCGCCGCCGCCATGCAACAGTTGACGCTGCGCATCGTCGCCAAAGCGCTCTTCGATGTCGATCTCAATGCGCACAGTCAAGCGCTTGGCAACGCCTTCAATGCGGTCATCCGTTTTCCACAAGGGCGCATTCTTTCCTGGAAGCGCTGGTTGCGTATTGATTCGCCCCTCACACCGTACGGTCAATACATGCGTGGGCAACATGTGCTGAACCAAACTGTCTACGACATCATTGCCAGCCGCCGCGCTCAACCGCAGGATACCGGCGACATCCTCTCGATGCTGCTGGCCACCCGTGATGAGGACGAAGTGGTGCTCACTGATCAACAGATCCGCGATGAAGTGATGACATTCTTTGCGGCTGGGCACGAGACTACCGCTAACACGCTCACCTGGACCTTCCATCTGCTTGGGACACATCCAGCGGCTGCCCGACGCCTGCGTGCGGAATTGGTGAGCGTTCTGGGTGGACGAACCCCCACCCTGGAAGATCTCCCCAATTTGCCCTACACCGATATGGTTGTCAAAGAATCCATGCGGCTTTTTCCACCCGCCTGGGCGATTGGACGGCGCGCGGTGGAAGCCTGCGAGATTGACGGGCATCACGTGCCCGCGGGGCAGGTGGTCATGATGTCGCAATGGGTGACGCACCGCATGCCCAGCATCTGGGGACCAGATGCTGGGGAGTTTCTCCCAGAACGCTTCGACCCTGAACATCCGTACCCCGTGCCACCATTCGCCTATTTTCCCTTTGGTGGTGGCCCGCGCATGTGCATTGGGATGCCGTTTGCTCAGATGGAAGTCCGTCTCTTGTTGGCGACCATCGCCCAGCATTTCCTTCCGCAACCCATCCCAGGCTTCCCGGTTGTGCCGGAACCGCACATCACTGTGCGGCCGAAATATGGATTGCGCATGCTATTGGCCTAGGATCCGCTCGCGCTACCATGTGCATGGAGTGACGTATTGACGGAACAGGTGTGGATGGTGCGCAACTCAGCTGACAAACGACACATAGACGAGCGAAATGAAGAGAGCAGAGTGTGTAGTGTATGGTGACGCACCGTAGCGATGCGGTAGGTTCTCCGGGAGAATCGGGAGTTGTGGCGAACCAACGCGTGTTCCCGCCCATCTCCAGTCGGATTCCTCCCTCAAGCTACATCTTGCTCTCGATCATGTCCGTGCAATTCGGCGCGACCCTGGCCAAACGCCTCTTTCTGATTGCAGGGCCAAGCGGCACCGTCTTGTTACGCATCGCCATGGGCGCGTTGCTTTTGCTCGCGCTCTGGCGTCCCCGGCTGACGGGGCGTAGCTGGCAGGAATGGCGAGCGGTGCTGTTCTTTGGCATGACGCTGGCGGCGATGAATTGGTCGTTCTACAATGCGCTCGCACGCGTTCCGCTGGGCGTTGCGGTGACCATCGAGTTCGTCGGGCCGCTCGGCGTCGCGGTCGCTGGGTCGCGCCGCATGCTGGACATCCTCTGGGTCCTCCTGGCGGCAAGCGGAATAGTGCTCCTGGCGCCCTGGTCAGGTGCGGGTTGGAATCCAGAGGGCATCGTCTTGGCGCTGGTGGCAGGCGGCTTCTGGGCGCTGTATATCCTATTGGGTGCACACCTGGGACGCGTCTTCCCGCCAGGAGGCAGTGGGCTGGCGCTGGCGATGGCGGTCGCCGCGATCTGTGTCTTGCCGGTGGGCATTGCCAGCGCTGGCACCGTCTTGCTCTCTCCGCTCGTCTTGTTGGCTGGTCTGGGTATCGGCCTCTTCTCTTCAGCTATTCCATACTCGCTAGAAACCGCCGCGTTGCGGCGCGTTCCCCCCCGGGTCTTCGGCATCTTGATGAGTCTGGAACCCGCTGCTGGCGCCCTCTTTGGCTACCTGATCCTGGGGGAGCACCTGGGCATACAATCGTTGGTCGCCCTGGTGCTTGTCTCATGCGCGGCGCTGGGTGCTACCGCACGGCGCTGATTGACACACCGCACGCCTTCACGGGATGGCGGTGTGCGAGGCTAAAGCGTGGTTTTATCAGTCGCTGGGCGGTGGTGGCGCGGTCGATTGCCGCACGATCAGGCGGGTCGTGAGGAAGGTGTGATCACGGCGCAAGGGTACTGCATCCTGCAGTTCATGGAGCAGTCGCTGCATGGCCGTAATGGCCTTCTCAGCGATCGGTTGTTCGATGGTCGTCAGGGGAGGATTCGTAGCGGCAGTTACTGGTATACCATCAAAGCCGATGATCGAGATCTCGCCCGGGACGCGGATCCCCAATTCATGGCAAGCGTGCAATGCGCCGATCGCCAGCGCGTCGCTCATTGCGAGGATCGCCGTCGGTCGCGGGTGTGTCTCCGTCAGCAAGCGTCGCGTCGCCGATGCACCGCTCTCCGCATCCGAATGTGTCTCAATGATGATCGGGGTGATGGCGCCGAGGCCGCGCCGATATCCCGCGAGTCGCTGGGCTGGCACATAGTAGGTCCCAGAGCCGATCGCGGGGTGCGTCTCGAAGGAGAGGATCGCCACGCGCTGATGCCCCAGTTCGCGCACATGATCCGCGGCCAGCACCGCACCACCCTCGTCGTCAACCTGGACGCTGGACCAGTGATCATTCGGGGCGCTATCAACCAGCACCAGGGGGATATGGCGTTGCTCCAACGCGCCCATCGCTGGCAGGTCAGGCGCGATGCCCAGCGTCACTACGCCATCTACGATCGCCGCCTGCGCCATCGCCAGGCTCGATCCAAGCAGTGGCGGCAGGAGGGTCAAGGCGAGGCCATGCCGGTCACACATCTGCCCCAGGCCACCGACAAAGAGCGCCATGAATTGATCGGCGAAGGCCGTCTCGATTGGCTCGACCATCAGCAGGCCAATCGCGCCCGAACGGCGTGTGGTCAACATTCGCGCGACGGGATCAGGCGCGTAGCCCAGTGAATCCGCGATACGGAGAATACGAGAACGCGTCTCCGTGGAGAGCTGTTCTGGCGAGTTATAGGCAAATGAGACCGCGGCGCGCGAAACTCCCGCTGCTTTGGCAACGGTGGCCACGGTCACATCGCGGCGTTGGCGCGTGCGCCGTCGTTGCCCGGCATTGTCGTCCTCGATCGGCGTGCCACTGGTGCTCAACGTCATGTGGTTCTGTTCCTTCTCAGCAAAAGCCAGCGTTCGTCTTCAGCATCGCATGCAGTGTCAATGTTGCGTACCATCTCGTAACAAAGGAGTAACAAACACGTCTAGGCGCCCATAAGCGCCCGATGCAGATCTGATTGCCAGCCACTCCCTTGTGGGTCAGAAGCGTCGATGATCGGATCGGCATAATCAAAAGGCTGGAGGCGGTAACTTTTGTCGAGGCGCAAATTGATCAGTCTGCGGGCCAGCGGTTGTCGCGCGCGAAATGCATCCGCGAGCATCGAGAGATACGCGGCCTGCTCCAGGGTCATCCAATAGGATTGCGAGGTAGCCGCCGTGCAGATCCGCAAGAGGGTATCCGCTTGCGCGAGCGCCGCCTGGATCTGCGCGCGCTGGGCGGCACTGATGTTTTGGCGCGGCGGCATCCAGTTGGGTACCCTCCAGGCCGTCAAAAGTTGGCTGATGCTCATGACGCGCCCGACATCCGCCTCGTCATAGCTGATGAAGACAGGCATGTAAGACCCTCCCTAGGTATTGAGCACGTACAGGATGGGCGCGCTTGACAGGAACGCCAGCCCGTTGGCTACTGGTCGCCCCCCACTCGGAAAATCTCCCGATAAGGCGATCGAGACTCCGCTGACCGGGGCAAGGAAGTAGGAAACCAATGTCCCATCCTGCGTCCGCAGACCGATAAGCACTTCGACCCCTTGCTGATTGCCATCGGTCGAGATGCAGCCGAGCGTGAAATAGACAGTATCACCAATGACGGTGGCTGGCTCGAAGTTCGCAACAACCACGGCATTGTGCAGTTGAAATGGGATATTCAGCTGTAGCGGATCGACCTGCCAGAGCAGGTGGCCATCGGTCGCGTCAAAGGCGAACACGCGTCCCCCTTTGAACGCTAACCCATCCGTCACGCCGCTCTGCGCGAAGATCCTGCTCTGCGCGTAGGTAGGTTGACTCATGCAGGTAAATTCTTGGAAATCCGTATTGGGTTGTGCTGGCGAAAGGCTCTTCCAGCGTAAGGTCCCCCTGGCGGCATCATACGCATAATAATGATTATCGGGACTGCCTACCACAACCAGACCATTGAAGACGAGCGGCGCGGCGATGACGTATTGTCCTGGTAGCGTGCCACTGCCAGGGAGCTGCAATGACCAGCGCACTTTGCCCGTCACAGCATCGAGCGCGTAGAGCTTGCCGGGGTTGGTCACCACGTAGAGCATGCCACTGGCATAGACTGGCATTGGATAATTCGGATAGAATTCAGAACCTCCATGAGGATCCAGGCTCACTGGCTGCCAGCGTGCCGTTCCATTCAAGCGATACGCATAGACTGATCCATTGCCCATAAAATAGATCGTATTGTCCGCAATGAGCAAATCGGAAGCGTTACCATTTACTGTACTGATGGGCGCACTCTGCCAGAGCAGATTGCCCGACGTTTTATCCAGAGCAAGCAAGACAAAGGCATT
The DNA here is from genome assembly GCA_027459705.1 of Ktedonobacteria bacterium. Classification (GTDB taxonomy): domain Bacteria; phylum Chloroflexota; class Ktedonobacteria; order Ktedonobacterales; family JACDGC01; genus DAIDHM01. The sequence goes on from DAIDHM010000033.1 coordinate 52,541, forward strand.
GCTCGCCAGAGCATTCGTCGTGATATTGCCAATGAGATACACCACATTCTGATACACCTGGATGATCATCGCGTTAGATAAGGTCGTGATCGACGAAGTCTTAGAAGGAAAGAGCCAGAGAACTTTGCCATCTTGCGGAGCCAGGGCTTTCACGGCCAATCCAGAATTCGTTGCCGCATACAGGGCGTCCATATCTTGAGCCAGACCTACACGCTGATCACCACCAAAAGCAGTCTCATCCGCTGAGAAGTTAAAATCATAATGCCAGCGTTGTGCTAGCGCTTTTGGGTCACTGGCGATTGACTGAGGCGTGGTTGCTGGTTTGAGGGCAGCAACGGTGTGGGGCGGTGCGGCAAAATAAAATCGTGCGGCGAGGACAGTGGTGGCGGCCGCCACAAGACTAGCCGCTCCAATGGCAATCGCCGTGCGCCGACTGACTCGTGGTTGCGGAGTATAGCCTAATGCCTCGCGCAACGCCCTCAACCAGGCGGGACGTTCCATGCTCGTTGCATCGATGACCATCTCCGCGCGCGCCGTGGCATCAAACACCAGGCCGGGAGTGAGGGCGAGATGGATGATGCGGCGTGGGTGGTTGGGGAAGGCGTGCTGCAAGCCGCGCACCGCCTGCAATTCGCGGTACATCCAATATGATCGTTCCGCGGCGGCGGTCGCGACGCGCAACAACAGATCATGCTGTTCTAACGCTTGCTGAATCTTATCCGCGAACCGCTGACCAGGATCCAGTTCTTGCAGATCAAACCAGTAGGTGATCTGCCAGGCATCGAGCGCCGCGAGCAGGGGCTGGCAGATCGCGTTGTCTTCGTGGGCATGGCTGATGAATACCTGGCCGTTGCCGAACATAGCAGCCTCCGTTCTTCATGGATGGATAGGGGGTTACGGATTGATGCCGATGACATGATTTTGCGCGTCGCCGATGGCAAAAACACCACCAAGCACATAGGGACCGCTCACCGTGCCACGCTGGGCAGTCGGTGTGGATGGCAGTTGATATGGCCAGCGCCGTACCCCGGTGACGAGGTCAATGGCACTGAGGGTGTCGCCAGCGGCAACTGCGACGAGATTGCCATAGACGACTGGCTGATAGTTGATGACGGCATACTGGGTTCCGGCATCAAATTTTTCTTCGGCCCCGGCGAACGTTCGCCAGTAATAGGTGCCATGTTGAGCGTCGAGCGCCCAGAGATACCCGGAGGCATCACCGATATAGATGATGCCATTGTCAATGGTGGCAGGCGCGATGAAGGGATTGCCACAGGCAAGCTGCCACCGCATTGCGCCAGAGTGCGCGTCGAGCGCGATGAAGGTGCCGTCGAGCGCGCCAACATACACGGTATGCGCGTCGACCACCGCCGTGCTGACGACGACGCTGGGAAATGGGTAACGCCAAATCTGGGTGCCGTCAGCGGCATTGAGGCAGTAGAATGCATAGGATCCACCGACATAGACGCGTCCATTGGCATACGTCACACTGGGGTGAGGCGTCCCGGTTCCGACAACGACGGCCCAAAGGTTTTTGCCGGTCGTCAGGTCGAAGGCACTGGCTGACCAGATACCATTCACTGGAAAGATACAGAAGAGGGTGTTCCCCGCAACCGAGACCCGACCAGCAGGGCCAATAAAGTTTGGATTGGGGAATATCACGGGGATATGAGTGCGCATCGTCTGGTCGCGCGCGCTGAGCACATTCAGATAGACTGAGTTGCCGCCATCTTCGGTATCATAAAACGTGAGCACGTTGCCATCAGTATATGGCTGCGGAACCAGATCGGTTGTACCAGTGCCATTCACGATGATATTCTGGTACTTTGTGGAAGTCCAAAGGGTATGGTGTTGCGCGTCGAGGGCCATGATGGTGTTCTGGGCAAAGGCATAGAGAATTCCATCACCACTCGCGGCGAGTCCAATCGATGGGAAATAGGCATTGGGGTCCGTACCTGGGGTCTGGCTTACCGCGATGGTCCAGGCTGGTTGCCCACCAACCGTATCACCAGGTCCAAAGGTGGGGACGGCTTTGGCGGCAGCCCTGGCATCGCTCAAGGCTTTGGCATTGCGGAGGAAGAAAGTTCCCGCCGCGCCACCGGAAACTAACGTTACCAGGCTCGCGGCGCCCAGCGCCAGCGCCGCCCGCCGACTGATGCGCCGCGCGGGGGTCGCGACGCCGATGGCACGCGCGAGTTCATCCAACCAGAGCGCGCGGGTCTTCTGTGATGTATCGATGAAAAGCGTTGCCTTGTCGAAAGTCTCACGTATATACCGGGTATCCAGGATGATGTTGACGAGGGCCCGCTGCCGACGTCTCCGCTGGTGTTGATCCTCCGCCTGGAGTTCGGTGAAATAGCGCAACTCTGCAGACATCAGCGCGGAATCGGCGGTGGCGAAGCTACATAGTCGCAGACAGACTTCACATTGGCGTAAAGCCGCCTGCTGTTGATCGCTGAGGTGGTCATCCGCGCCCAGGTGACGAGGCGATTGGGCGTACGTGACCTCCCAGGCGTCGAGCGCCGCTGTCACGATATCGCCGTCGCGCGCATCTTCTGGTGCGAAGCTGACATAGACGAGCTTTCCAGCCATATCCCCTCCCATGTTACTGACAGGCCGCTTTTACCTTAGCAGAGAAGCAAGGCACTGTCAATGAGGTTGCATGGATGGAAAGTTATAAACATATGGCATTTCGCCAGGCCACAATGTTGTGCCAGTCTTGATCCATGCGAGGGGATGCGAGGATCCAACAAGATGAGGTGACCTGCCCGAAATCCCTGGTTGATACCCAGCATGGCCTCAAGGCACGGTGGCTTTACGGGCAATACTGTAACGTCAGTATGGCGTTCACTTATTCAGATGGAGTAGCTGGCACATAGCCAGAGCGACCGAGATAGTCATAGTACAACACCATCTCCCAGACCGAACGACTGACACAGTCTTCATGGACGATCTCCGGTGCTGGCTGGGCGTCGGCACACCAGGCCCAGGCGACGATGCGCCGCTGGCAGATCGAACAGGCCCAACGGCCCGCGCTGAGGCGGCGCGCGTGGCCTTCGTAGAATCGCGCCATCATCTGGCCAAAGATTGCCAGGAGCCAGCGTCGGCGACGAGTCGCCGGTTCCGCCTCCTCCAATCCGAGCGCGCGGGGAATGCGCGGCCGCGCACCTGTCAGCCCTGAGCGTCCACGCTCGTATGGGCGTGTCTGGCGATCTAAGCGGATGGTACGTTGCACGGTGCGGGATCGGTGTTGTCGTTCACCAGTGTCCGATTGAACAGGAATCTCCATGGCTCACATCCTCCTTGACCGCGTGTCACGGCGGAACCTCGCGATCAATCTGTCGAGGATCGCGGTCCACGTAGCCTGATCTCAGCGTACTCTTGGCACCAAATACGCGCTTTGTATTGCCCTGAAGGTCCCACGCGTTGTACCGTAAATGGTCAGCATAATACCGCATCGCTCGGGCGATGCCTCATGTGGGCCACCGGCATCGTGATCCACGTACGCGGCACTGGAGAGAGGATATGCGCCCCGATAATTCATCCCCCACACCACAAGACCTGACCCGCCTCATTCGTGGCATCCCTTATATACCCGATGTGGACGCCGCTGAATACTTGCGTGGCGCCATTCGCCGCCGATCAGCATCGTTGCACGCATTTACGCCTGATGCGGCTGATCCTGAGCAGTTGATCGCTGAAATCGATATCGAGCGCGTCCTCTATTTGCTGGGAACCGCCCAACCAGCATTGGAGATTATCGCCGCCTGTATTGTCGAACTGGGCACCACGACGCGCGCCATCGAAGCCGAGATTCGGCGCATCGATATTCGTCCGGTGGGGACGCAGCCGACCCATGCCCATCTGGGAATCGATATCGCCTTCATCGTCGCGTTCCGGGCCTTGACCCGCGAACAGCGCTGGGCCCTCCATTCTTTGGTGATCTGGTCGCCGCCGCCCGCAACCATTGCCCGTGAATACGCATTGGTCGTGGCAACAGGCAGTGGCCGCCTCGCTGGTGTCCTGGTGAATCCTGATGATCTGGCGCGGATCATCGCGCTGGGTCTCGTGCTGCCCGTCACGGAAGGAATAAAAGGGACGTTGGAATCGCGCGAACGCATCCGGATTGATCCCTATGTGCGCTTCATCGCCGCGCAGGGCCTGGCCGAGTGGCCGATCCCTGATGCCGATGCCAGCGTGACGGCAGAGACGGTGCTGGCATCGATCCTCGTACATTGGGCAGTCAGTTTCGCGGAGATCATTGCCGGGCCAGATATGCTTGCGCCAGAAGATGCGCTCCCGTTGGAAGAAGATGAGGAAGCGAACACGGAGGAGGAGTCCGAGGAGCGGCTCATCACCCCTGATCCTGACCTGGCGGCGCTGACCGAGGAGGAGGCCTGGGATGCCTTGGTGCCAGAGATGGACCATGTGTTGCTGGCCGCGCAATTGGCGCGCGAGGTCGGCGCGGCGGAATATGTCTATCGGCTCTGCCAGCTCTTGCCGCCACGTCTGCGTGGGCGCGATGCGCCAGAGTCCCGCGCATTTCGCCGGACACTGCTCGAGCAGGGGTTGATCTGCGCGCGCCAGCGTAAGTCAGCTCGTGAAACGCTGTTGTTAGCGACACAATTGACGGATATCGCGCTCGACGATCAGGATATGTCCCGCGCGGCAGCCTTTGGGCGCGAAGCCCTGGACGCCGCAGTCGCGGTCAAAGATCTGCGCGCCGTGGCATTCGCCGCGCGACGTCAGGCCGCCATCGCGATCCGCCTGGGGGATCTCGATGGCGCGGTGACCAGCGCGCGTCAGGCGGTCGCCACGGCGCGCGCCGCGGGTGACCGCGCCGGCCTTATGGAGAGCATCGCGGTGCTGGAGGCCGCGACTCAGTTGCGCGCGAACCAGGTATAGGCTAGGTCGCCTTGCCACTACTCAAAAGTATACAATCGTCGGCTCACCATGGCATCAATGGTGGGCCGACGATTGTTTGGAAGACGCCTCAGCGGTCACGGGCGCCAGACTCCGCCAGATTGCGTTGGAGGGCGGGCGCGTTCGTGAGATAATCCCCTTCGATCACCCTGCCCAGGATGTCCGCCTCGGCGAGCAAGACATAGACACTATCTTCCAGCTTGACTTCCGTGCCAGCGAAACGCTGGAACAGGATCTGATCCCCATCCGCGAGCCGCTCGTTCAAGGTGGATCCTTCGCCAATGGCGACGATAACGCCCTCGCGCGGACCTTCTTTCGCGGACTCAGGCAGATACAGACCACTGGCGGTCTGCTGTTTGGGTTCGATGACGCGGACCATGACGCGGTCCCCAAGTGGTTGAATCATGCGCATTGCGAGGTATCCTTTCTGGCGGGAACCGTCCCCTGGTCGTTTTGATCAGGGGACGGCGATGGTTTCAGCGCGCGCCAGCGGTGGCGAGGCCGAGCAGCGCGTCAATTTTTTTGCGATCAAATCCGACTACGACCTGGCCATCAATCCAGGCTTGTGGGACGCCCATCTGACCGGAACGGCGCACCATCTCTGTGGCGGCAGCCTCGTCACGACTGACGTCGACATCCTTGAAGGCGATCTGTTGCGAGTTGAGGTAGGACTTCAATCGGGCGCACCATGGGCAGGTAGGCGTCGAGAAGACCGTGATGCTGTGTCCGGCGGGCTTGCTGCTACTGGTGGTTTTCACGGCAGGCGCGGGATTCAGCGCGGACTCAATGGCGCCGCGATAGACGGCCTCTGGCCGGACGCCGACCAATTCGTTGACGAGTTTGCCATCTTTGAAGATCGCGACGGTGGGGATGCCGGTGATATGGAAACGTTCGGCAACCGCCATGTTTTCATCCACGTTCAACTTGGCGACGGTGATCTTGCCAGAATATTGCTCGCCGAGCCGTTCGATGGTTGGGCTGACCATACGGCAGGGCATGCACCATGGTGCCCAGAAATCGACCATGACGATGCCAGCGGCGTCTTCAACAATGCTGGTGAAATCGGAATCGGTCAGAGAGATAACAGCCATGGGGTGTTGCTCCTTTGTCAGGGGGGGTGTGGATGATGACGGGCGCACCAGTAGCGCCACACGGCGCAACCGGTCCGCCAGCCAGCGACTGGTTCCCAGGATCGGACAATGGTCGATCCGGTAACGGATCGCCGCGACCAGGGAATCCCAGAACGATGTTGCCATGTGGTCCTCGCTGCATGGGCAGGTGATCCAGGCAAGTTCCTGGTGATGCACTCGCCACATCTCTATATGACTATATTATCAGATAGCAATATATTTGTCAAGGGGTTCGGAAGAAAGTTGCAGTGGTTTCGAAATTTTTGGTTTTGGCCAGGAGCATAGAGCAAGTAAAACAGGTAATGAAAAGTGCAAAGCGACCGCACTGACGGCCAGGTACGGCAAAATAAAGGGTGGGTTTGAGTAGGCCGATAAGCCGAATTCTGTACCTGACCGCCTTGCGGCATGCCAGGCGGCGATCATCTCTCTCGGACGACGGTTACCCGCCGCCTCTAGCAGCCAACCCGGAGGTAGACGGACGAGCAGCCCGCGGGCGCCGAAGCGCCACTCCTCCTGCTTGGCCTTGCTCCCGACGGGGTTTACCGCGGCCAGCCGGTCACCCGGCTGCCGGTGAGCTCTTACCTCGCCATTTCGCCCTTACCGCGCTCGCGCGCGGCGGTATGTTTCTGTGGCACTGTCCTTGAGGTTACCCTCACTGGCCGTTAGCCAGCGTCGTGCTCTATGGAGTTCGGACTTTCCTCGGCGGCGACGAGCGCCGACGCGATCACCCAGCGTACTCAAGCCCAACCTATTGTAGCATATCTACTGGAAGTTTGCTCGCCTGGATGAGACGTTTGCCGGAGATGGCAGATGGGATGACGATTTGCCGCCCAGTCGCTGAGATGCCATGCTCGCGGACCCATGCCGGGTGTGATTCACGGGGTAACCGATCTGTCGTCAGGCGACTGCCAGGGTCGCGGATGGCGTGAAGGCGGTAATCGGCGGTGACCAGAGCACAGGTGACTCGGGCATGGTAGCGAGCTCACATTCCCAGTGGAAGCGTGTCTCTGCCTCCACCGCCGCCAGCCACATGGCTCCGTCGCGCGCGATGAGCCATTCGCGCAACTCTTCCAGGAGATCCACCACCGCGCGGTACGCGAAGAGCACATAGCGGCCCTCGTGGCTGAGTGTGGTTGGTCGCCCATTGGGTAGAAAAAGCCAGAGCGCGCTACATTCCGGCAAAGCCGGATAGGCCGACTCCAGGATCCAGCGCTGCCGCAACGCCACGGCATAGCGATCTAAAACGGTAGAGCGTTCTATGACCTGTCCCACAATAGCATTCCCCTCTCATCGCTCTCTCTCAGCATAGTCGGGTGGCCAAATGCGCCGCCACCAGACAATTATAGAACAAATATTCTTATTCAGCAAGAGTCCAGGATGCCTGGGTCAACATCAGCGGTGGAGATATGGTATATACATGAAATATCTCAACATATAGACGGTTATAAAGAGAATAAAAAATTCTATTTACGAATCTTGACACATATCGCCGTGATTATATATAATAATAAAGTGATAGATTAGTTGTGATATTAAAATCACGTGTGTCGTAAATCATCTATCATACGGTGAGGCGCGTGCACCCTGGAGCAATTCGCGCGGAATAGGAGCAAACAAACCCGTCATTGGGAGTGCGTGGGAGGAGCAGCTGAGAGATCGCGGCGCAGACTCGTCGCTCAACGCCCAATGACAACCATGCCTAAACAGACGAGTTGCCTGATCCCCGCCAAGGTAGCAGACAACTCGCATCCCAGTACCCCGCTATGGCAACCCTACCGGTATGCCTGAGGCACATGTGTCCTCAGCATACCACAGACCCTGAGGCCGGACCATTCCGGCATGGGTCACCTGTTGAGGAGAGGAACCGATCATGAGCACTATCAAGCGTCACATCCGCAGCGTCTGCGCGACATTGGTGTTGGTCCCTGCTTTTGCCGCCGCGATCTTCACGACAACCGTCGCTCATGCACCTGTAGCGAGCATTCCATCGTCGCATGTCCAACAAGCAAGCTGCGGTGGTCTGAATCTTCCCGTATGTGGAGTCACCGTCCCCCACAACTAACCGCACAAGGCTCTTGCTACTCGCTTGACGGTCATGCTATGCTGAGGCCACCGGTTATCGAATGGTGATAGCGGTGGCCTTAGGTGACGTGTTCGTACAGGAGCGTCAAATGGTAGAATGGGCCTTTAGAGGATTTCCCGAAGATCGCGATCCGCTGGTTCACTGTTCCCTTCATGCAATGATGGAGGGTTGGATCCAGCAATCGACCGAAGTGCAACCCATCGGCGGAATTGCTCTTCGCATTGCCATCAACCCACATACCAGGCGAGCGCGATTTCGCGCCTGGTATCTTGCTGGCAAGCTGTATGCGAAACGCCAGAAATGGCTTAACGCACAATCAGCATATCAACGAGCATTCGACTGTCTGGATATGAGCGATCGCATCGCGACCCTGCATGTGCTGCGTGGATTAGGCCAGGCCGCTCTCAATCAAGGTGATTATTCATTGGCCGTGAGTTGTTATCGGCAAATGATCACCATTTGGGAGGATGCCTCTGTGGATCTCCACAGTGCTTACCTTGGGAATGACGCCAGCGTGCATCTGACCCATCTCTATGTCCTCCTCGCCCAGTCCGAGTTGTTGCGCGGCAACCTCGACGACGCCCACACGCTCTTCGATCGCCACGCGATGCCCATGATCCTCGGCTATCTGGAAAATCCTGCTACTCCACTCACGCTCCCCACGCAAGATGCCAACGAGAGCTTATGGCGCCACCAAGCCACTCATGTCATCTGGCTTGGTGCCATGATCCTGCTGTGGCGATGTAAGACTGTCAGTAGCCCGGAGGAGTATTTTGCGAGCCTGAGTTATGCGGACGAATTGCTGCAGGACTTTCTCTCGCGCTGCGAACAGATGCCAGAAATTCAGTCGGCATTGCCGAATTTGTTTGCCGTGCAAGCCGACTTGCAACTCGCGCAAATTCATCATCGCGGCCGCGAAATGCAAGTATATCTCTGCTTAACAGCCGAGGATCTATTGCGCAAATATGGTCTGCCGCAATATGACCCTCGTACTCCATTGGATGAGCGGGCGAATGCTCTCGTTTTGCAGTGTACGCTCCACACGCTCAGGTTGACCGAGCATGTGATTCATGACACCCTCAACCAGAACGCGGATCTGATCAACAATGAAATTGACACAACCCGGCAGATCGCGCAACGCGAAGCCGAACGGACAGGCGAAAAGGAATTCGTTCTGATCGCCGGTCGCTGTGAGTGGTTGCTTGGCAATGTCGCTCATGAACAGGTCTCGCTCGATCCTGAACAATACGCCATCGCCGCTACCCACTACACGCGAGCACTGGAACTCGTCAAACAGGATACCCTGCTCCCTAATCTCCTGGAACAAAGCATCCGCGTTGACGTGCAACGTTTACAGAGAATTTAGCGCTGTACCCGTCTGGATCTGGTACGTGAAGACGGGAATTGCTGAGTCAGTATGGTGAGAGACCCTGCCCCGAAGTTTGGCATCCAGCACGCCATGCTTCGGGGCATTTTAGGATAGGATGGGTGCGTCCTGATTGCGAACTATGGCAACAGAGACGTACCATCCCAAATGTCAATCATCAATGGGAGATCCCAACGCAATAGACGGCAACTCGAAAGTTGCTCCTTCCTGTTGCTGGAATTGTTGCAGCCAGGCAACTGTCTCTGCTGGATTATTTGTCATAGCGATAAGTTGATCGAGAGCACCGCCCAATTCTTCAGCAAAAGGGCGATCTTTTGCATAATAACACTGGATAACTTCTGCCAATTCTTGTTTTTCCCAGAGTTCATCCGCTTTAACCTCGATCAATACCTCGTCATCGCGGATCTCGATCGCGAAAGGCACCTCAAAATCCGCGGAGCGGAGAACATATGCGGTTGGATTATCTCGCGAGATCGCCAGCGCTGTCTTGACCCTGTCTTGCACACTGGGTCGCGTTGGATCATATTTCAGCCCATCCATGACATTCGTTTTGCAGAATACATGTTGATAGACCTGCGGTTCTTGTTGCTCCGCGCACTGAGTAATTTCCTGGAGGCGATGATAACGCCGCATCTGATTGTCAGCCATTTTCGGTAAATAACCAGATGGCATCATTTCGGACAATGCGGATGAAAGTTCATTCTGTATGAGAATTCGCGAACCGGGCTGGTCTTCGACGCGTATCACGCATTCGAGCCACTGAGGACCCTGATGAGAGCTTTCAATTACCTGCACTGTGCTCTTTTCGACACTGTGACGTAGTAGCTTAAGTATGGCATACACATGCGATTTCCATAGTTCTTCGCGTACAGTAATTTGTAATGGACTAATTTGTGGTGATTTTTTCATCGGATCGGACAAGCACTGTATGCTTGCGAGCACACGAGCTTCTTCCTGCTGCGGGCGTTGGGCAAATTCAACAGGCGAAAATTTTTTGAGGGCATCTAGTTCCAGCATGAAGTATCGCAAAGCTAGCCCGTGCTTACCCTGATCCCAGGACCACGCTGCCCAGAGGTCGTATATCGTCGGAATGTGTCGGCTATTCTTGAGCAGCTTTTCATACCTGAGTGCCCTACCTAAAGTAGAATATATTTCAGTATTTATCTTTTCAAAGTCATTGGTAAAAGCTGCTTGCAAGCGTTTGATTGCCGCAAGACCAACCAATGTCCTGTCTACATACAACTGATCCTGTGCATGTTCCATAACGATGAGCGCTTCGCTATAGAGTTGAGTGACTGTTTCAAGTTGGATATGCTGACGCTGGTTATACTCTTGCACGACATGGACAATACCTTCTCGTCGTGCATTGACATCATTCGTCTCAGCAACCAGCGGTGTTGCGAGGTGGGCCTCATATCCCTGTCGATAGTCATCTGCGAGATAGATCTTATTGCGCGCCAAACGATACTGATTGTCTAATTCTTGCCACTGTTCTTGCGCGTTCATGCGTAATTCGATCGCTTCATCATAACATTGCGATTCGGTTAAGGCCCAGGCACGAATCTCTTGTAAGCGGAGGCGCTCAATTGCCAACGAAGGATCTCCGAGTTTTTGTTCAGCAAGGTCACAATAGCGCAAAGCTTCATCTGGTAGCTCTTGCAAAAGACAAATAACCGCGAGAAACCTATGTGTTCGAGCGAAACTGACATTCCAGAGTAGATTCTCTTCACGTTGCTCGACTGAGATTTGTTCAAGAATCTCTAAAATCTGGGAAGCGTTATCATTGGCTTCATTATATTTCCCTTCCCGTAAATGCAGCCTACCCTTGAGCCGCCATCGCTCAACTACGACGTCGATCGGTGGTTGGTGTTGTGCCAGCTCTTTGCTATCCCAGCAGTCGATAATTGTATCTGCTTCGTTGGCAAGTAATTCCACTTCATCAAGCTGCCCCAATGTCAGTTTAAGATCGGCGAGCGCCAGCAGAATTCGCGCTTTCATCGCATCATCATGGACGGCGTGAAGTAATAAGGTAAGTCGTTCGTCTGCTTGGGCAAATTCGCCAAAGTTGACATCATGGAGCGCTCGCTGGTACTCTTGCCAGATGTGCACGGCGGTGCTCAGATGGGCGCGCAGAGCCTGCAGACCAATCAGATCCATCGGAACCTGGATACTGATCTCTTCGACCAAACGATCCAAAATTGATCCGATATCGCGGAATGAAAACCCCGCCGCACTTAAAAGATCGGTTTCCTCCGCTGGAGTGAGTTCCAGGGTTCTGGCAATATCTTTTACCAACTCTTCTGTTGGACGACGGTCATTACTTTCAAGCAAACTGACATAACTGGGGCTGTAATGCAACCGGTTTGCGAGTTGGGTCTGCGATAGTCGGCGATCTTCGCGATATTGGCGTAATACCTTGCCAAATTGCTGCTGAAGCGATGTAATATTTTTCCTAACATCTTGTTCATGCATGAGGGCCACCGTGTCATCTCCCCTCTTTACATTGAGTGAACTTATGACTAAATTGTAACACGGTCATGTCCGACAGTCAAGGTGATTTACACCACTTTGTCTTAATAGTTTCTCAGCATGGTCTCTTCGCCTCAAAGAAACCCGTTGTCCAGGCCTAAAATCCAGACTATAATAGATGACCGTAATAACGTTAATATTATTGTGATAACCCAAAAGGAGGATTGTTTCTCCCGCCTAAAAGTACTATTTATGACAGAATGTCATAATTCTATTGCAAATTCTGTCATAATTTTGTAACATAGCAATAGGGGTGGTTTCTGGCATAACAACTACCCAGAAAGCGCAAGGCGATCATGGCGCGACTGTATCTGACCCTCGACTTCATCAGCCGCATCCGCCTGGATGTGAATAACTCCACCACGTTCGCTCATCAGCAAGCGTATATCAAGTCGGTCATCGCTACGGAGATGACCACCCTCTTCCCAGGTGCAATCTTCTCCCTCTTCGAGGTCACACGCCACACGATCCGCTATACGATGCAAGCGCCATGCCGGGATCCGCTGGCCTCGGCCGAGGATATTGAGGCACAGGTCCTTGAGCGTATGAAATCTGTGCGGATTGGTGGCCAACATCAGATTAAGCTTTGCTATGCTTGGTGGTATGCCGCCTCTTCTGTCGCCCACCAACCCTAACAACCGGGGCCGCCATCAGCTTTCAGCCTGGCGGCCACTGTAATGGGCGGCCACCCAGCACATGGATATGCAGATGGGGAACCGATTGGCCCGCGTCAGGACCCTGGTTGATGACCAATCGATAGCCACTCTGGTCCAATCCGCGCGCGCTCGCGACCTGGTTCGCAAGGTCAAAGATTCCTGCCAGTGTCGCCGCGTCCTCCGGTGTTACGACGGCAATGCCGCTGATATGACGACGGGGGATGACGAGCACATGGGTGGGAGCCTGGGGATTGATATCCGCGATGGCGATGGCGGAAGCTGTTTCTAAGATTTTCAACGCGGGGAGCTCACCCGCGATGATCCGGCAGAAAAGACAGTGGGGATCACGCTCGGGTTCCGTCATAGCTGTTTCACCTCAACGTTGTCTCACAAAGGGGTGCCCGTCACGAGCGACGAGGATCGTCGTCGGACGATGCGGACGAATTCTTCGGGGGTCGTGCCAAAGCGTTCGCGGAGGTAGCCGCGACCGGCCGGGGTGAAATAGACGATCGTGCCTGGGCGTGCCGCGCGGTCGAGTAACCGGAGCTCGCCCCAGAGCGGATAGCGCAGTTCGCGTAATGCCCCCACGATACGCGGCGCCCCCAGGATGATCGTAATCCCCGTCAAGACGCCGATGCGCAGGGGGAGATTATCGACCACCCCGCTAATAAGCGGTGACATGCGCAGATGGAGCAACGTCGCGTCCACCAGCGCCGCGCCCCCTAGCGGTACGATGAACTGAATGAAACGGTAGAACGACGGCGGCTGACGTAGATAGAGAGCAGTGATCCCCAAGGGGTTGAGGCACCAGGCGATTAAAGGGATACCTGGGACCAAGGCGAGCAAAAGGGTAAACACTTGCGCTGTCAACAGCCAGAGGACAATCAATTCCACGGCTGGCAGCAGGGCGACATGGATGGTGCTCGCGATGGTCATGGGCGCCTCCTCAGCGTAGGGCCAGCAATGCAAGGCAGGCACTCAACCGTCAACCGGCACCGGACCCATCCGGCCTGAGCGACGCCGCACTTGTATCATGTAGCTTATCAAATAGCGGAAGCACTTGCAATGGTGGTTGGCCACAATTCGGATTGGTCAGCGGATATCTCATGTCGAAACATCTGATTACTGTACATGGAATATTCGCTGACTGGCGTGATCTTGCCCCGAACACGTCCTCGCGGTGAGTATGAAGAAACGCGCTCAAGCCTTTTACTTCAGTGGTGGAAGATCCAGAGTAGTCGCTATTGTTCTGTCGAAGCGGCACCCTGGCGGGGTGCCAGGCTGCCGCTTCATGTTGCTCGCCGGCGACTGATTGCTGCTAGGCCTGCGTAAGCGACAGCAGCATAGATCTGAACAGCAGGTGACTTATGGGTAGAGAAACCGCGTGATACTCTGCCATCAGAGCCGCCGAAACTCAGGGCAGATGAAAGAACGGTAAAGCGACGGCGGCGGCGCTGGCCAAAAACGCCAGCACAGCAATAATGAGCGTCAAGACCTGCCAGGTGCGTGACTGACGATGCAGGCGGGTCATGCTCCGTTCTGTCTCGGCGCGCACGCCACTGATCTCCGTCCGAGCCGCCCCACGCGCCTGAGTCACGACCAAATCGACCTCTTGATGCAGTTGGTCGAGCATGGTCTGCGCCTCCCCGCGGATGGTTGCGAGATTCTGGCGCAAATGCTGCTCGGCCTGGCGCGCGTTTTCATGCAGTTCGCTGACCTGTGCGCTGACCCCGTCCTGCCACTCGTGCAAGCGCGCGGCGACGCCATCTTGCCATTCGATGAGCTTCTGACGTTGCGTGGCGACCAGGTTCTGCGCCTCATCGACGCGTTGATGTAGTGTCGCGAGGATCTGCGTGCGTTCGCTTTCCATCAAGGTACGCATCTCCGTGCGCAGCGTTGCCAGTTGTTCGCGTTGCGCGTGCTGTGAGCTAGCGATGCTGGCTCCCGCCGCCTCGCGCAACGCGGCGATATCGATGCGCAGGGCGTCGACCTCGGCGGGATCAATCCCCGCGCTATTCGCGAGCGATTCGTTCGCGGAGTGCATGAACGCTTCCCAGCGCGCGCGTTCATCGCTGGCTCCGGTCTCCAAAATGTCGGTCAATTCGCGGCGAATGTTTTCCCAGCGGCGATCCAATTCATCCGAGGCAACGCCCAGCGCCGCCTCGGCCATTTCGCGCATGCCGCTGAGTTCTTGCTTGACCTCGTGCAGTTCATCATCCCATTCGCCCAGATTTCGGACCTGCTCATCGATGCGGATCTGCATGGTATCGCGCCACTGGGTCACTTCGCGCTGCTGTTGTTCACTCAGGCTGAGCGCGTCCATAACGCGTGTCTCGCCGCGGTCGACAGCCTGCGCCAGGCGGATCTCGGCCGCGTCCGCCACAGCGGCAATCGCCAGTTGCGCGGCGGTTTCGAGGGAGGCGAAGCGCTCTTCCTGGGCGGTGTGGGCGGTCATGAGGACCTGGAGCATCTCACGAAGCTCACGAATCTCCTCGCCTGGGGTAGCGCGTGACAATGGTTGTCCATCCCGGGGCTCCACGGAATCAACTACCACATCGGCGCCGACGCGCCGCGCATTCATCTCAAGCGCCATATCGGTTCCTTCCTTCCTCCTGAGCACGCTGGCCAGCGGTCTACCATTACGCATGCGCTATGCCATCGCATCCAATATGCAGCGCGTCCTCAGGGCTCCTTGTGTCCATTATAGGAATGCCACCAAAAAGCCCGGCGGTGCGGCGCCCATTCAGGGCAGCGTGGGACTGATGAGGGCCGCCGCCAGGTCGGCGACCAGATCGTAGCGGCCATAAGATGGAAGCAGATAGCAACCCTGAATCAAGCCCTCAGCGCGTGCAGTGCTCAACAATTCATATGCGATCTCCAGCCCCACCTCGCGGCTGCGGTCCCCAGCGCCGCGCATGCGTTCGCGAACTTCGCGTGGAATGGTGATGCCACGGACCTCATTGTGCAGGAACTCGGCGTGTTTATAGCTATAGAGAGGGCTGAGTCCCAGGATCAGTGGCACGGGGGGTTGGCCCAACCGTTCTCTGAATCGGCGCAAGGGTTCCAGATCATAGATAAACTGCGTCATGATATACTGCGCGCCCGCGGCGATTTTTTGCGTGTAACGCGCGAACTCTAACTCCTGCTCGCTCACGATGGTCGTTCCGGGCGTGCGAAGCACTTTATTTCTGGCGCGCTCGATCTCCAGGTCGATCGGCGCGTCACCGACATTGACATCCAGCGCGGCACCGATGTGAAAAGTCGCCGCGCCGCCCAGCGGCGAGCCACCAGCATCATGCCCGTCGTTCATCCCGCGCAGGATCCGCACCAATCCGATCGAGTCGATATTCCAGACTCCGGTCAGGTTAGGATATTCGCCCATCCGCAATGGATCGCCCGTCAGCGCCAGAATGTTACGCAGTCCCAGCGCGTGCGCGCCCAGCAGATCGGACTGCAGGGCCATCACATTGCGATCGCGAGTCGTGCAGTGGATGATAGGTTCGATATCCAGCAGATCGTGTAAGAGGCGCGCCAACGAGATGCTACTCATCCGCACGCGCGCGGTCGGACTATCGGCAATGTTGATGAATTCTATGCCCCGTTCCCGCAGGGTGCGCGCGCCCGCCAGCACTTTGGTGGGATTCAGCCCTTTGGGCGGATCCAGCTCGACGCTGACAACAAAGCGGCCAGCAGCCAGCGCGGCTTGCAGTCGTGTGGGCGTCCCGGCGGCTGGCGCGATGGCGGTTTCGTCGATGGGTGTGTGGGTGGAGTGTTCGGCGTTCAGGACCGCTGGAATGGCATAGGGGGTCGGAAGCGGGGCGGCCAGCGCGTTGAGGGCCGCGCCCATCGCGGCAGTGTGGCGCGGGGTCGTGCCACAGCATCCGCCGATCAAGCGGATGCCAAGGTGGGCAAAGTTGCGGGCATAGTCAGCGAAATATTCAGGCGTCGAGACATAAAAATAGCGGCCCTCGACGCGCGCTGGCTGTCCCGCATTCGGTTGCGCGCTGAGCCAGGGCCGCGCGATCTCGTCGGGGAGATCGCGAACCGCGGTCGCCATGCGTTCCGCCACGTCCAAGGTGCCCGCCGGACCCAGGCCACAATTGACGCCCAGCCCGGTGACGCCGAATGGCGCCAGCCGCCGCACCACCTCTTCGGGGCTGTGGCCCGAAAGCGTCTGGCTGTCTTCCGCGAAGGTCATCTGGGCGAAGATCGGCAGATCGCTCACGGCGCGTGCCGCCTGGACCGCGGCTTCCAGTTCCACCAGGTGCGAAAAGGTCTCCAGGATCAACAGATCCACCCCGCCTTCAATCAGCGCTTCGATCTGTTCACGAAAGATAGCGTCATAGCTCGCACGCTTCGCCGCATCGTCGGGTTGGGTGACGGGTAAGCCCGCGGGGCCAACGGACCCCGCGACAAAGACCGGACGGCCCGCGACCTCGCGCGCCTCGCGTGCCAGTCGCACGCCAAGCATGTTTGTCGCGCGCACCTGGTCGGCGAGGCCATGACGTTCGAGTTTGCTGGCATTGGCGCCGAAGGTGTTGGTCTCAATGATC
>DAIDHM010000037.1 GCA_027459705.1 Ktedonobacteria bacterium
GCGAAGATCAAGGGGTTGCAGACAGCCATTCGGGCTATTATCGGAATGGGCTAGGTAATTTCGCCCCCCAGAGGCCATATTGACAGTCCGGGCCGATCGTGGTCATACTAAAAAGACGGTGGTTCGCGAGCGGACCATATATGGGAGAAGGGCGATGCATCGGGTCTATGGCGTGCTGATCAAAAAGGGCGGCCAGGGGAAATCGACCACTGTCGCCACCCTGGCGCGCCTCTGCGCCCTCTATGGCGCGCGCGTCCTGGTGGTGGACCTCGCCCAACCGGGGACAGCATCCACCGCGCTGCGCGATAGCTGGCCAGCGGGCGATCATGGGTCACTGGCGGACCTCATGCAGCCCTTCACTGTGCTGGAGGCGCATGAATTGCCTCACCCTGACGATGTATTGGCCGCCATGGAAGGACTGAAATTGCCCGTCCCATTGACCAGCAAACCGAGCTGGGGGGGCGGATTGGTCGCCCTCCTGCCCTATGAAGAAGGGTTGGGGACCGTTGCCCGCCAGATGCGCTCACCGTTCGTGCTGGATGGCATCCTGCGCAGTGTCGATTCCGCCTTTGACCTCATCTTCCTGGACTGTCCCGCCGAAGAAGGCATTCTCCTGGACAATGCTCTGTTGGCGATGGATCGCGCGCTGATTCCCTTTGTCGCCGATGCTACGTCGCTGGAGGGCATCGACGCGACGCTGCGATTTCTGCGACACGGCCGCGATGAGGGCCAGGCGCGGGTGACGCTGGGCGGTCTGATCTTGACGCGTTGCGAGCCGCGCAATAAACGCCTGGCGGATATCGTCAATACCTTGATCCACTCTGGTGAGGTCGAAGGCGAACATTTGCCCAGAAAGCTCCTGCCCTTCGCCATCCGCCACAGCGATTTCTACGATCAGGGCTTCCGCTATGGCGAACCGGTCTGGGATCGTACCCAAGATCAACGAGTCTATGCCGCGTATGTCTTACTGGCAGAATGGCTGCTCGTCGACGCGGGCCTGGAACGGTTGCTCCCCAATCGCCGCCACGCGGCACTGGTCGATGACGATGTGAAGGTACTCGATACGGTAGCGGTCGCCGCTGGCACAGGGACGGGCGAGGCCCGTGTCCGCGACTTCCGCCAATCTCCAACGCCTGTCAACGACCAACTTGCATAGTCTCGCTACCCACCGTGACACTCCGCGAGTCCGTCACTGGCACCGAACCGATCCGGTGTGGCACCGGCGAGGACGGATTACCTTCTGGAGGTGCACCTTGGCGCTGATTTCACCGCGACCCACCCCCAGCGATCGCTATGATATACCCGCGTTCATTGCGGAACTGGAGCCGATTGCCGCCGCCTTCGCCCAGGATCCGCAGCATGTCGCCGCCGCGGTCGGCGAACGGTTACCACGCTTGCTGGCGACGCCCGACCTCCTGTCTGCCCCTTTGCGAGAGCCAGATCCTGCGCACTATCGCTCGCACATCGTCGCGGTCGCACCGAGCGGAGCCTTCTCGGTCGTCGCGCTGGTCTGGTTGCCAGGACAACGGACCGCCATCCATGACCATATCGCCTGGTGTGTCGTCGGCGTGCTGGAAGGCCATGAGCAAGAGAAGCGCTACCACCTGATGCGCGACGCGGAGGGCGATACCTGGCTCTGTCCGGGCACGGTCGAGATGATGAACCATGGCGCGGTGGCGCAACTCGTGCCGCCTGCCGAAAATATCCACCAGGTCCAGAATGTGGGTACGACGCTCGCCATCTCGCTACATATCTATGGCGCCGATCTCCGCGCCATCGCATCGCATTCCAGCATCAACCAGAGTTTCGACCACCTGCCGATTCGCGCCGATCAATCAGGGACGCCCGTGCCCTGGCGCGCGAATGTGCCGCCCACCCCTTGAATCCATCGACCCCACAGCGCGCGATCGCATCGTGCCCACTCAGTTGGTGCACCGGCCACTGCCACGGATTGTTCCATCACACTACAAGGAACAACTCGTGGCTGCCACACGTCAGTGTGGACAAAACCAACAAGTATCTGACAGTATCTACATAGCATCTTCATATCTCCCAAGTATCGTGATTCGTGTAGCCAACACGGCCGACACATCACGGGTGGCTCGCGCATCGGGGCCATCAGGACGAGGGAGTGCTAACATGACGACCACCGATCTCCCCGATAGGCTGTACGTCGCCACGCGGAGCGATCAACCCTATGACCCGCCGCACACCTGGGATCCTGCGCCGGGCAACTCTCCAAGCCATCATGCGGTCATTTCGGCTCCGCCTATGCAGATGCGCGGCGCTCTTACACGTTTTGCCATGGTGGGCATGACAAACACCGTGATTGATCTCGCCGCGCTCAATCTCCTGCTCTGGATCCTGGGGGCGACCACGCAACCTGGCATCACCCCGAAGGTTCTGGTCGCCAATGCCGTGGCCTACGCGATTGGCGCCATCAATAGCTACATCATGAATAAACACTGGACCTTCCGCCACCACCGTCCGACCACCATAACCGAGATCGGTCGCTTCATGGTGACAACCGTGCTGGGCATCGCCATCAATGATGTATTGCTCTGGGTGGCCGGCAGTGTGCTGCTCCAGGTCGCCGGGGCGACCACGCTCTTTGGTTCGTCATTGATCTGGTCCAATGCCGCTAAACTACTGGCCATCGGTGGTTCCATGATCGTCTCTTTTCTGGGGATGCGGCTCTGGGTCTTCGCTCACCCATCACAAGCAACCACGAAACTCTCGGGCTCCATGGCCAACTCCCTTGACGAACGGTCTGACCCCTGGGGGCAGCGCTCCACCGTGGATCGCGCCGAGCAGGTTGCGCTGAGTCGGATTCTGGCACACCATAGCCTCGCGGTAGTTTTGCCCGCCTACAACGAAGAGGGCGTCATCGCCGCGACCGTCAGCGATGTGCTGCGGACCCTCACCGACTGGGGCGCGGATTTCGAGGTCATCGTCGTCAACGATGGGAGCAGCGATCGCACGGGTGCGATCCTGGCCGAGCTCGCCCGGCGCGATGCGCACGTACGCGTGGTGACCCACCGCGTCAATCTGGGCTATGGTGCGACTCTCGTGGATGGATTCACCGCTGCCGCGATGCCAGCCAGCGATGGCGGCAAAGATCTGACGTTCTTTATGGACTCCGATGGTCAATTCGCTATACATGACCTGGCGCGGCTGCTGGTGGAGGTCGATCGTTTTGATGCGGTGTTCGGATACCGCATCAAACGCCAGGATGCGCGCCTCCGGCTTCTCAATGCCTGGGGTTGGAAACAACTCGTCCGTGTAACTCTCGGCGTCCATGTTCGCGATCTCGATTGCGCCTACAAAATCATCCGCACCGATTTCCTGCGCACCCACCCTCTCCGAAGCCAGAGCGCGTTGATTAATGCCGAGCTCCTCTACCGCTTACAACGCGCTGGCGCAACCTATTGTCAGGTCGGTGTCACGCATCTGCCGCGCCAACGCGGCCAGGCGACGGGAGCTAATCCACGCGTCATCTTGCGCGCGATCTGCGACCTCGGCATCAGCGCCTGGCGCTGGCGGGTCCTGGGTCAGGCGTGAGGTGTATTGGCCCCGGTCACCGGCATGCCACACCCCAAACGCAGTCGCACACGATATCTGTGTGCCTGATGGAGATAGTTACCCCAACATGGGGAGAAAGCTGTACTTACGATGATTGACGCACCACGCAAACCCACCCAACCATCGATGGCGAGCTCGCCGTTCGACACTTCCACCAATCAGCCGGACCGCTGGAGCGCCTGGCGCCAACCTCATCGCATCGCCTTGCTGGGGATCATGCTGGTTTCGCTTTTCTTCAACTTCTGGCAACTTGGCCAGAACGGGTACGGGAATCTCTACTACGCCGCCGCTGTGAAAAGTATGGGCGAATCCTGGAAGGCCTTCTTCTTTAACTCGTTCGATGCTACGGGCTTCGTCACGGTTGACAAGCCGCCGCTGGGCTTCTGGCTGCAAGTGCTCAGCACGAAAATCTTTGGGTTTACGCCTTTTGCCGTCTTCTTACCCCAGGCCATCGCTGGCGTGCTCTCGGTCTTGCTGATCTACTGGCTCGTGCGCCGGCACTTTAATCCGGTGGCTGGGTTGATTGCCGCGATCGTCCTGGCGGCCAGCCCGATCAGTGTCGTGACGAATCGCAACAATACGATCGACAGTACCCTCATGCTGGTGCTGTTATTGGGGACCTGGGCGGTCTTCCGCGCCATCGAGACCGGCAAATTGTCCTGGCTTGTCCTGGCGGCCGTCAGTGTCGGCCTGGGCTTCAATATCAAGATGCTGGAGGCTTATCTGGTTGTCCCCGCATTCGCACTGACTTTCCTGCTCGGCTCGCAACTCTCGTGGGCAAAGCGGATCTCCCACCTGGCGCTCTCTGGCGTGGTGATGGCGCTCATCTCGCTCTCCTGGGTACTGGCGGTGGATTTGGTTCCGGCCTCGTTGCGACCGTTTGTCGGGTCAACCACGAATAATTCCGAGCTGAGCCTGGCGTTTGGCTACAACGGATTGCAGCGACTCTTCGGCGGCGCGGGAACGCCAGGCGGCAGCGGCGCTGCCAGCGGCGGTTTCCGTGGCGGCCCACCGTCCGGTGGATTCCCTGGTGGTGGCCCACCCTCTGGTACGCTCCCCAGTGGAACCACTGGCTCCAATCCATTCAGTGGAACGACGAGCACGCAGCCCTTTGCGGGTGGCCCTGGCGGTGCGAGTGGCCCTGGCGGTGCGAGTGGTGGCCAGGTGGGTATCTTCAATACTGGCAATCCTGGCTTGTTGCGACTCTTTACGGAACCGCTGGGTGGACAGATCGTTTGGTTCTTGCCGTTGGCGCTCTTTGGTGTCTTCGCGCTGGCAGTGGATCGCCGTTTTACTCCGCGTGAAGACCGCCAGCAGCAATCGCTGATTCTCTGGGGCACCTGGCTGGTGACGATGATGGGGTTCTTCAGTTTCGCCAGCTTTTTTCATCAATATTACCTCTCACAGATGGTCCCCGCGATCGCCGCGCTCGCTGGCATCGCCATCGTCACACTGTGGGCGCAGTATCGGCAACCGGGGTGGCGTGGCTGGCTCTTGCCGATTGCCCTGCTCGTGACAGCGGCTGAACAGATCTTCATCATTCTGAGCAACAGCGCCTGGGGCACCTGGCTCATTCCGCTGATCGCCCTTCCGACACTGCTGGCGGCAGGGATCCTGGTAGTGGCGCGCTGGCAGCCAAGCTTCAACCTGCGTCGGCAAGCGCTCACGGGCGCCGTGGCACTGGGATTGGGCGCGTTGATTCTGACCCCTGCCATCTGGTCGGCTTATCCAGGCATCGCCAACACGGCGCCTGACTTGCCGACGGCAGGGTTGACCAGCGGCGGCGGCTCAGGTGGATCCAGCACATTGAATGTCAACACGACCCTTGTCAGCTACCTGGAGCAAAACCAGGGCACAGCGACGTACCTGTTCGCGACGACCGACGCGAATACCGCCGCGCCGTACATCCTGGCAACCGGCAAATCTGTCATAGCCCTGGGTGGCTTCACAGGCAGGGATCCAATCCTCTCGACCGCAGATCTCGCGACGATGGTGCAGGATGGTACGGTACGTTACTTCCTGATTGGCGGGAACAGCGGTGGGCCTGGCGGAGCGAGCACCACGTCCGCCAGCACAGGGGTCTCTGCTGACACCGCCTGGGTGACGGCCAACTGCACAGTGGTCAGTGCCAGCACGTATGGCGGAACGACCACCACGACTGGTGGCTTTGGCGGTGCGGCATCACAACTCTATGATTGCGCGGGCAAATAGCCTGCGCGCTGGGGATACGGCAGAGCGCTGCAGAAGCTCTGCCGTATCCCGTATTTTCTGAGGATGGCTTTTGTCGCGTCTTCATCGCTGTGTGCATAACCAGGAAACCTCAGTACTCTATTGACGCAAAACCTGAACAGCATTACTATAGCAATCGCAAACTGTCTCTTCGACTGGTTCTGCGTTCAAAATGAGCAAAACTGTAGGTGGTACCACATGCGAGCAGGACCCGACTCCTTCGTCGGTAGTATTTTAGGCGAATATCAGTTAGATCGGATATTGGGAGTCGGGGGGATGGGTGCGGTATACCTCGCTCATCCTCTCGCCAGGCCGACGGATCAAGTCGCTGTCAAAATCCTCCTGCCCGCCTGGCAACTTACCACACTAGAACGACAGCACCTCCGGCAGCGCTTCCTGCGGGAGGCGCACATTCTGATGCGCATGCACCACCCACATATTTTGCGTGTCCTGGCAACCGGCGAAGTTGATGATCTCAGTTATCTCGTGATGCCCTACGTCGCCGCAGGTTCGCTTGAGCAATATCTCCAGGATCACCCGGGCATCATGCCAGATACGACAATCGTACAAATCTTGCACCAACTGGCCGAGGCGATCGACTATGCCCACGCTCAGGGTATTATTCATCGCGATATCAAACCCGCCAATATCCTCCTTTCAGACCAGAGCGGTGTGCTCCTGGCTGATTTTGGGATTATGCGGGAGGAGCAGGGCGACCAGACCAAACTCACTATGACCGGGCAGGTGATTGGGACCCCCATCTATATAGCACCAGAGCAAGCACGTGGCGGACATGTCACTGGCGCTGTCGATCGCTATAGTTTGGGGATTGTGGCCTATGTGCTCTTTGCCGGGCATCCGCCTTTCACTGGCGAAACCCCGTTAGAGATTATGATGAAGCACGCGACATTGCCTCCCCCATCTCTGCTCACCGTCCGCCCAGACCTGGCGCCTGGGAGCGATGCTGTATTGCAGCGTATGCTGGCGAAAGATCCGACACAGCGCTGGCCTACGGCCATGGCATTTGTCCAGGCACTGGCCGAGGTTCTTGCGCAGAATGACGCCAATCTGAGCACTCTGCCATATTCCCCGATGCCTGAAGGTTTTACCCAGCTGGCGCCGCCGCCGCAGGCCGCTCGGACCCTGGCCCCATTGATCATGCCAACGGTTGTCGCCGTCCCTGGGCAATCGGACAGTCCGCATACGAAGACCAGACCACGTTCTCCAACCATGCTCGTTGGTATGCTTGCGCTGGTCGTCATCCTTGTCATCGGTTCCAGTGCTGCCTGGTGGTATGCGCAACAAACCCACCAACAACCATCGCCAGGGACTTCAGCAACGAGTATCACCTTTATAAAACCACCGGCAACGGCAACGGCAACAGAATCCCCTCCGACAGCGACGGCCACGATAGCTCCGACATTCAGTCCCAATGCACCCTTTTTTTCTGCGCAGACGGCATTCTGCACCCCCACAGGCAGCACCCAATTGCCTGGTTTCATCACGTGTCGTAATCAAGCTACCTATGTGACTGAATCATACGCTATTCAGTTATTACCATTCAGTTCTAACAGTGCGGCATTTCCCTCAGCCTTTGCGATAGCTATCGATATTGTCGATCTGCCAACCAATGGCTGCGTCGCGATCAGTGCGGTGGATAACCACGTAGTTGGTACGGCCACCGCATACTATACTGGAATATGCGCCACTGGCGCATGGGCGTTGACCTCAGGCGGCGTCTTTCCTGGTATAGGCGAAAGTGTGCTTACTTCTGGATCGTATGCATCCGCTACAAATTATCAACTTGAATTTGTTACGAATGGGAGCCTGAAAGAAGTAGTGATCA
Organism: Ktedonobacteria bacterium; assembly: GCA_027459705.1. Taxonomy (GTDB): domain Bacteria; phylum Chloroflexota; class Ktedonobacteria; order Ktedonobacterales; family JACDGC01; genus DAIDHM01. The sequence continues at coordinate 7,658 of DAIDHM010000037.1, forward strand.
ATGGAAAAATCGTCGGGACAGTCAACTCCAATGTGATTGCACCAACGAACTTGGGCGTGCTGGTTTACAACAAAAATGATACCGCAAGCAATCAATCCGCCGGAATAAAAAACATTACGTATCAACCGCTCGCATAGTGTATATTGTCCAACGACCGGGGTGAAAAAGGCAAATCGACTAATCGCCCTATGTTTGGGCGTACAACCACAATCGCCTCAGTGCGTGTAGAGCAGGACGGATGTTTTCGCCAACTAAGTGACGAAGCAGATACAGGGCAGGGTATGGTGGAACATTTTAGTCCTGGTCCGCGTCTCAACCTCTGAAATCTCTCAGCAGAGGAGAATGCACGGATGAAGAAGAACGCGCCGATGTTACGCGCGAGCCTGCTGTTTGCCACGCTTGTGCTGGCGAGCTGTGGCGTCACTACGACAGGGGGTGGCACTACGTCGAATACGGGGAACACATCGCCACCAACCACTACCAACGGGCCAGTGACGATCTCGACGGATCACAGCCGCTACGCGCCGACGGATCTGGTCAGTGTGACCGTGGTCAATACGACGGGCGGACCCATCTATGCCTATGATCACCAGGCGAGCTGTTCGGTATTGGCGTTGGAGGTGGCGGATGGTACGAACTGGAAGCCGGCCTATCAGTTGCAGCCCAACCTCGCGGGCTGCGCGATGGGGCGGATGACTGTGTTGGTCACGATCGCGGCAGGCCAGACACTCCAGGCCAATATCATGGCTGGGTATCTGCGGCGCGCCGATGGCGCTTTCCCGGTTGGCACCTATCGGCTGGTGTTGCGCTATCTCACCGCGCGACCAGCAACTCCAGCCAGTGCGCCGCCATTTACGGAGGCTATCTCGGGGACTTTCGTCGTTGCGACGGATGTGCCGCCACAACCGCTGCCCACCGTTGCCAGCAACACACAAGGAGCAGGCAGCGCGACGGTACAGCCATTGCAGACGCAGGGGACGGGGCAGCCGTGATCGCTCTCAACCCCAGGTGAACGTGATGGCGTTCACCAGCATGACATATGGGGCAGCCGTGCCATTGATGGGATAGGTGATTGCGCTGGTAGATGTGACGGCATTCGCCAATGGTTGATCGAGCAGGGTGAATGCTGACCCATCAGGTGCCCAACTCACTTCACCATCAATGACTCCGGTGGGGCCGGCGATGAAGGCACGCGGGGCCGCTCCCTGCAACGAGAAGAGGATCGGCGCGGCGCTGGCACTATCGGGATCCAGACGTGTCGGCACACTCGTCGTCACGAACGACGCCCCATCTGGGGCGAGCGCCAGCGTCGCAGGATTCGGGAGTGTCAACCCCGCCAGCGGGAGCGCGCGCGGCGCGGCATCGCCCGCGATGACGAAAAGCGCTCCCGTGCTCGTGCCAGGAGTGGAGGGAGTTGGCGTTGACGTCGGCGTGGTAATGGTCGCGCCGGGAGCGGGCGCTGTGGCCGTCGCGACAGCGGTCGCGCTGGGAGTAGACACCGTGGGTGCCGCGACTGGGGTAGTTGTCGCGGTCACTGTGGGCGGCAGTGGCGGAGCGGCGGGTGCGGTTGACTGATACACAATGGTTGTGCCTTGCGCGCTGACGTCCCAGCCATATGGGATGTAGGGCGTTGCGAGATCCGCGGGGCAGACAAATCCCGGGCAACTCGTGGATGGCAGCGTGACAGGGCCAAGCGTGGCAACGCGAGAGGTTGCGCCGGAGGAGAGGGTAAGGCGATCCAGTTCAGCGGTCCCTGTACCGGAAGTGAGGGCGTCCGGTACCGCCGAATAGTAGAGCGTATCGCCACGCACGGCGATCTCCCAGACGAATTGAGGACCGCTGACCGGCGTGATCGTCGGCTGCGCGTTCAGTGTAAGTTGATACACGCCGCCCGCGCTGGTATAGAGCAACGTCCGATCATCGATCCAGGCGAGGTGTCGTCCCATGAGCGGCACGAGGACTGGCGCAGAACCATTGCGTACAGGAACAAGGGCGTGTGACGAGACATCCAGGATGTAGAGAGATCCGGTACCCTGCGCTGGCGTTATCGAAGGGTCGCCCTGGGCGAGTGGCGGATCGCGCAGCACGAAGGCAATTCGAGCGTGCCCTGGCGACCAGACGAGCGGACCCCAGGTGGCGACCGTATCGCTCAAGCCAAGCGTCGTTATCTGCACCGCTGGCGAGATGCCCAGGCGTAGCCAGATGTTTCCACCCCAGACGTAGGCATAATCACCTGCAGGCGGCACGGGGAGAGGGGTTGCGGTCTGGCCCGGTGTGGTGGTGGGCATTGGGGTCGTCGCGTCGAAAGGCGCGCACGCCGCCAGCAACACCAAAACACCAGCCAGGAGTCCAATCGAATATCGTAACTGACCCCGCTGCCCCATAACCCAGACCACCTTCAACCGCGAATTTTTCAGTAGGATCATACCATAGCAATCTCAAAGCACGCTACCAGTCCATCATGACAGAACTCATCGACCATTCATGAGAGATGCAGACCACTTCAGTGCTTGCCCCTTGCGATCAGGGATCGAAATGCGATATACTGCAGTCGTCAAGGGCAAATATGATGCACAGTTGACACAGAGGACAGCACGAAGGAAGTTTAGTAGGCGCGTTTGACCGCGAGCCCAGAGAACCTGGGGTGGTGTGACCAGGTGCCGCGCGCGTGCCGAAGATCGCTTCCGAGCTTCTCGAACGTTCTATAACGACGATCGGGACGGGATCCGCCCGTTATCCTACGGAATGAGGCGACAGCAGATCTGTACGCCTGGACTGAGATGACGTTGGCCAATTGGTCGGCGTTAAGCGGGGTGGTACCGCGGGAAGATGTCTCCCGCCCCCAGCGTGGGGCGTGGAGGCTTTTTTTATAGGTTGTTGTCCAGGAGTAGTGTGTCCGGAGTGACACCAGACCATCTGGCCGAGGAGGCTTTTGATGACAGCGAATGTTGGCCTATACTTGCATGATCCGTATGCGCGGTCTTTCGAGGCGCGTGTTCTGGAAGTCGCCGATGACCATGTCGTGCTCGATCGTACGGCCTTCTGTCCGGGCGAGACGGGGCAATCCCCCGATCGCGGTTGGTTGCGGTGGGGTTCGAAAGCCGCGAATGTGGAACGTGTCGACGCCAAAGCTGGCAGTTACTGGCATTATCTCGATGCGAATAGCCATAAACCGCACGTCGGCCAGACCATCACCGGCGAACTCGACTGGGCCCATCGTCATCGCATGATGCGCACGCACACCGCCTTCCACCTCGTCAGCGCCATCGCCTTTTACCTCTGTGGAGCTCGTGCTACCCACCCTCGCATTATCTCTTCTGGTCTCCGTCTCCAATTTCGTTCTGACTGCTGGTGCGACGAAGTGACCACTGATTTGCTCCACCGCGTCAACGAAATTATCACCGCGCGCCTCCCTGTCTATACCTATGATCTCTCCCGCGAAGAGGCCCTCGAAGCTCCGCTCCTCAATCGACTGAAGATCGACCTGCTGCCACCGCGGATTCGCTCGGTGCGTGTCGTGGAGATCGAAGGCATTGCCCTGGAGATTGATCTGGGGACGCATGTGCGCTCGACTGATGAGATTGGGAGCTTGCAACTCTTGCAGACGCACAAAGTCGGACACCATCAGCATCAAGTTGATTTCCGCCTGCTGGCGCCGGCCAAACGTTCCAACATCGGCACCGGGCTTTCGGCGTGGACAGCGGGTGCGCATGCTACGCCACTGCCCCCAACCCAGGACTCGATTACACCTAACCAGTTCGCGGTCTAAAAATCGCCACGACGCGAATTCCTTGAAAGGAAAGGATGCGTTGTGAAGGAGCAGTATCGATGGCACCTACATCATGGTCGCGGACGCGATCAGACCTGGCTGGGCGGGATCGCCAGTGGTCCGTCCTCAGCCTGGTGCCATGTGTTGCCTTGGATGCTTGTACACGTTGGCAGGGATGCCATGGCGCGCTGACCCAAGCTTTTGTCCATCGTACTACTTCCGTGACCGGTGTGCCCTATGCCGCTACGGATGGCCCGTTGATTCCCGTGCGACCTTGAGAGGTCGCCACGCGCCACTTTCTTCCAGCGCTGGCTTGCACCGGGCCGCTATAGATGCTTCTCTTCTACCCACTCTCCCTGGTCGCTACCAGTAGCCTCAGTGGTAGATGCGCGATCTAAAATTCTTCGCTGCCCATAAAACGCCCACATCTTCGGATCTTGAAGGAGACCATATGGCATCGACCTCATCATCAGCGCGCCGCAAAAAAACCAAAGCGGCGCCATTTTCCGCTGTCGTACCGCTCAACCGCCTGGACCTGCCCGCCTTGGAACGAGGCTGGCTCGAACGTTGGCAACGCGAGGGGACGATTGAGCGCTACCTGTATCGCAATGAAAATGCCGAGGAGCGCTTCAGCTTTATCGATGGACCAATCACAGCGAACAATCAGATGGGCGTCCACCATGTCTGGAACCGGGCCTATAAAGATCTCTATCAGCGCTACCATACGATGCGCGGTCACCGCCAGCGGTACCAGAATGGCTTCGATTGCCAGGGCCTCTGGGTCGAGGTCGAGGTCGAGAAAGAGTTTGGTTTCAAGAACAAACACGACATCGAAGAATATGGCATCGGTCCTTTCGTCGAGCGTTGCAAAGAACGCGTCCTGCGCTATGCCGGGATGATCACAGAACAATCGCGTCGCATGGGTTACTGGATGCACTGGGATGATTCGTATTTCACGATGTCGGATGAGAATAATTACACCATCTGGCATTTCCTGAAGGTGTGCAACGAACGCGGTTTGATCTATAAGGGCCGCGACGCCATGCCCTGGTGTCCACGGTGCGCCACTGGCATCTCCGATATGGAGATCAACGAGGGGCGTAAGGAAGTGACCCACACCTCCATCTATGTGCGCTTTCCATTGGTGGACCGGCCACATGAATACCTGCTCGTCTGGACAACGACCCCCTGGACACTACCCGCCAATGTCGCGGCGGCGGTGAATCCGGACCTGACCTATGCCCAGGTGACGCAAGACGGCAACACCTATTATCTCTCGAAGGATCTCGTCGCCAAACTCGCCAAGTTGCGCGGCCATGATAAGGGGGAATTTCAGGTCGTCGGCGAAGTGCCAGGGAGCGATCTCGTCGGGTGGACCTATCTCGGCCCGTTCGATGAACTGCCGGCCTGGCAATCTGCGACGCCAGAATATGCCCAGGGATCGGTCGAACAGGGCGATCCACGAGTGCACCGTGTGGTGGCCTGGAAGGATGTTGCCGCGACCGAGGGGACAGGCATCGTCCACATCGCGCCAGGCTGTGGCCGCGAAGACTTTACGCTGGGGCGCAGTGAAGGCTTGCGCATGCTCGCGCCGGTCGATGAGAATGGTGTCTACTATGCTGGCTATGATTGGCTGACGGGGCAGTTTGTGGGTACTGTTGCCAGACCGATCATGGATAGCCTGCGCGAGAAGGGTATCTTCTATCAGACGGAGTCGACGAAGCATGTCTATCCTCATTGCTGGCGCTGTAGCACCGAACTGATCTTCCGCAATGTCGAAGAATGGTTCATCAATATGGGGCCCAAGGCGCTCTCTGCTGAGGAGACGGGCACAGCGCCAGGACGCACCGGGTTGCGCTATGAGATCATGGATGTCGTCAAGTCGATCCGCTGGTTGCCAGCTTTCGGCCTGGAGCGCGAGCTGGACTGGTTGCGCAATATGGAGGATTGGATGATCTCCAAGAAACGCTACTGGGGTCTGGCGCTCCCGATCTTTGAGTGTCAGCAATGCAAACACTTCGAGGTCATCGGCGGCAAAGAAGAACTGCATGCGCGCGCGATTGCCGGTTGGGAGACTTTCGCCGGCCATTCACCACACCGCCCATACGTTGATGCCGTGCGGATCCGTTGCGCCCGCTGCGGCGGTGAGGCCGAGCGCGTCAAGGATGTCGGCAACCCCTGGCTGGATGCGGGCATCGTGCCCTATTCGACCCTGCATTATCGCGAAGATCAAGATTACTGGCGCGAGTGGTTCCCGGCCAATTTCATCACGGAGAGTTTCCCCGGTCAGTTCCGTAATTGGTTCTATTCAATGCTGGTGATGTCGACCGTGCTCCAGAATTCACGACCTTTCGAGACGGTACTCGGGTTTGCCTCAGTGCTGGCTTTCGATGGATCATTGATGTCAAAGAGTAAAGGGACGGCGATCTGGTTTGCGGAGGCCGTGGAGATCATCGGAGCTGATCCCATGCGTTGGATGTACGCGGCGCAGGCGCCAGAGCAGGATGTCCTTTTCCCTCCCACAACGGCTCAACAACTGAAGCTGGCGGAGGAGCATCCTGACCAGGTGAAGTTGACCTGGCAGCAAGTCCGGACAACGCTGGACAAACTGTGGAATGTCTACTACTTCTTCACGACCTACGCCAATATCGATTACTTTGATCCGGCAGGGCACAAACTCGCATGGACTCAACGCTCGGCGGTGGACCGCTGGCTGCTCTCAGAATTGCAGGAGACGGTTCGCGAAGCAACGGCGGGGTATGACGATTTCGATTCATCGCGCGTCGCCGCGGCGATCAGTGAGTTTGTCGATCAAGTCTCGAACTGGTATATTCGCCGCGTTCGTCGGCAGTTCTGGAAAGCCGACCTGGATGATGAGAAAGTCGGGGCTTTCCTGACGCTCTACGAAGCGTTAGTGACGGTAGCGAAGCTGCTGGCGCCGATCACGCCATTCCTGGCGGAGGAAATGTACACAAATCTGGTGCGTGCTGGCGACCCCGTGACGCCTCCCTCTGTCCACCTGACAGACTGGCCAGAGGTAAATGAGAGCATGGTGAACCACGAATTGGAGGCCGAGACACGGCTGATTCAGCGCGTGGTATATCTGGGCCGATCGGCGCGAGAGTTGGCGAAGGTCCGGGTGCGCCAACCATTGGCCACTCTCTACGTCCGGGTGCCAGATGCTGATCGCGATCGGTTATTGCGCCTGGCTCCACAGGCGTTGGATGAGCTGAATGTCAAAGAACTGAAGTTGCTGGAAGCTGGCAGCAACATGCTGCTGACGACCGTGCGACCGAAGATGGCGGTCTTGGGACAAAAGTTTCGCGCGAAGATGCAACCTATCCTGGCTGCCCTGAAAACACTCACGCCAGCGGCGGCGCATGCGTTCCGCGAGACCGGGCGGTTGGACCTGACCCTGCCCGATGGCGAGATGGTAACTTTGACACCAGAAGAACTGGAGGCGCATGCGACAGCACAACAGGGCTTCACGGCAGCGGAGGATCGCGGCGTGGTTGTCGTATTGGAGACGACCGTAACCCCAGAATTGGAGGCCGAGGGTCTCGTTCGTGATCTGACACACTTCATCAATACGGCGCGCAAACGCGCCGACTTCGCCATTGAGGACCACATTGATACGACGCTGGTGATGGATGCCGAACTGGGTGCATTGGTGGAGCGCTACGCGGAGGGGTTGCGTGACGAGACGCTGACCCAGACCCTGCGTGTGGTCGCTTCGCTCGCCGATGTCCCTGCTGAAGCGTTCACTGATGAAGTGCCGGAGGGCAAACTCGCTGGTCACGCGGTGACGATTGCGCTGACCAAAGCGGCAAAAGCTACCCGGAGCCGCGCGAAACGTAACGGCCACGAATAATCACTGGAACCAAAAGTGGGGAGAGCGAAATTTCACATCGCTTGCCCCATTTTTGCTTGTGGGGAGTGCGATGTGGTGTTCGGTTGGCCATTGATCCTGCACCAATACAGGAACTGTCCTCTGTCGCCAAATACGCGCGATGGCCTGACTTGAGGCAAGATTATCGGAACCAGCGCTAGCGGAGCATAGTGTACAAAACTCAGATAGCCAAAGGATCGTAGCGTGCCGGTTGCCCCCCGATGCTGAGTCGAAGGGGTGAACCGGCACGTTGCCTCTGTTCTGTTCGGTCAAACATGGCGAGGCAGTGGCAATGGGCTGAAGACCGGCCGTTGCGGCGCGGCGTTGAGTTCCGCCGACAGCGCCCGCCAGACCGCCGTCGGCTGCATCTGCGCGTCATAGGGCAATGGTCGCTGGGGCAGTCCATCTGCCCGCTTACTGCTGGTATTGAGAAAACTGTACTTATCGCTCAATCCCCACGTCCCAACCGAGATGACCGCTGGCTCGTCGAGCGCAACGGACAGATAGCGCGCATAGCCATCAGCGACAGCGGAATCCAGTGCGGCATTATCGCCCTGGATTCCGCTGTCATTCATATCCAGTTCCGTGATCATGATCTTCAGACCAAGTTGCGCGACCGAGTGGAGAAACGCGCGATACTGGGTATCCTGAAAAATCGTGCGCATCTGGACGGCATCCAGATGGGCTTCGATGCCCAGTACCTGGATGGGTGCGTTGTGATTGACCAGATATTCCAGCAATTGCAGCATAAATTGCTGTCGTTGCGTGGCCGTGAACCCTGGTCCCAGGCCGAGTTCAAGCCCATATTCGTTGAGAACAAGCAAAGGGACCGAATCTGCCGCATGGGCCGCTTGATAAGCAGTCGTGATATAATCTACTCCCATTGCCACCTGCCAGACGCTGGGCATGAGGTTAAAGGGCTGCGAATTGATATGGTTGTCGAGAGGCTCATTGACGACATCCCAGGAATAGAGTTTGCCCGCATAGTGTTGCATCTCGGTTGTGATGTGATCAGTCATCACTCCCTGGATGTTTGACGAGGCCTGGATCTGTTGTAGTTCGCCTGGCCCAAAATAATCATTGCCCCAGACCAGATTGTGCCCACGCATCAACAAATTATGCGATTGCGCATAAGCGAGCATCGTGTCAGCTTGACCAAAGTTATAGGTACCCAGTGAAGGGCTGACGCTGAGCCATTTCAATTCATTTTCTGGCACCATGAGCAGCATTTGTTGGGCAAAAGTCGATGTGTAATTGCTATCCTGGGTGAGTTGCGGATATGACATGGCCGCGCCCAGAATGAGGCCACGGCGCAACGCAGTCTGCCAGAGGGGGCCGGTTGGACTCTCAGGAATGGTGGGGGGAGTGAAGGTAGGGGCGAGAGTGGAGGTTGGGCCGGGGGTGAAATATGCAGTCTGCGAATTGCTGCCACACGAACTGAGATACAGGAGTGAGGACGCGCCTGCAGTCGTAAGCAAGCGGCGTCGCGAAAACGTACTCCCAGATGGACGTCCCGATCTTGCGAGCATTGCGATTCTCCAGATATCAATAAGCGTGCCCCAGCGCGACGCAACATGTGGACATCAGTGTCATTACAGGGAGTATCATAGCATACCAGGAAACTGACGCTGTGGGATAAAAAACATTTGGGTGGTACTGTAGAGTGAGTCAGGCCTCCTTGCCAGCCCATTAAGTCTCTGCTACACTGGGTACGCTGAAGAGCGTGTGAAGAGGAGAGGCGTGCGTATGGGAAGGAATAATCTAACGGAGAGCATGCGATGGTGGGGGCGCTTCTGCGGATTGGTCATGCTCACCGCACTGCTCGCCGGTTGTGGTAGTTCAAGCGCGCCAGCAACCACTCCCGCCACGGTGATTACCAGGCCAACATATCACTTCGCCTTGACGATTGCCGCCAATTGGACAATTGTCGATGAACATGATGATGCGACTGCCAGCATTCCATATTCAATTGACATCCAGCGGCTCAATGTTCAGCCTGGTCCGATGATCTCAAGTTTGCATTTGGAAGTGATCCGTACCTCAGCGCCTGGGATTAGCGCGCAGATTGCAGAGTATACCAAATCAAATAGTTACCATGTGATCATGCTGAATGGGGTCCGCGCCTATGTCACCCCACCGCAAATTTTTTACCTCTCGCCTCCGACACTCGCTCCTGGTCAATCCTTGCTCCCCGCGGCGACGCCGCACGATGGCGATCCCAACACCTACACGCACACGGATTACGCCATTCCAACCGCCACCTATCTCTATACGCTGTATACGGAAGCCGTCGCTGGTGATAACGCGCAAGCCGATCTCGCGGAAATGGTGCAGAGTCTCACCATCACACCCTAGCGGAATCACTATCCCCATCATGATGGATGTGTCATCTCTGGCTGGATGTAGCACACGGAGCCCCCGGCCGCGCGGTCGGGCTATGTGGCACAAACTCGTGCCAGGCTGCGTCTCGCCACCCGACGAGCGCAGACATGCGCAGAATTCGCCCAGTCAACGGAGGAGCAGCGTGAGAGTTGCTGGAGGCGATAACCAATGGGGATGCCGACGTCGCCACCGTCGTCTGCATGTCGCGCGGCACGGCCGGCCCGTACTGAAGTGGTAATTGGTCACATATGCTCAGGAGTGATCGGTGAGGGGAGACGAAAACCGCTACCTGTCATGGCTGGTTGAGTGGCAAAGAGATATAATCTCGCCAGATCTGGCGCGTGTTCTTGCGACAATCGCCGGTTGCATCGTGGCTACATCCCGCTATTTATAATTACTCCGCATGCTCACGACCTCGCCATCTGGTGGATGCGATGTGATACATTACTTCTATCACGGTTTCGTTGTCAAATCGGCAAGTTGTTTGAACAGAAATGAGGAAATCGCCAATGCCTACCGATCCGATGTTGCGCCCTGTGCTCGCTTATGCCACTGCAGGTACCTGGGATAAGGCTTATGATATCCTGAAACAAAATCGCGCCAGCCTCCTCACTGCCCGGGGGCGAGAATTGATGCATTCCAGCGTCGTCTCGGCGACGTTCCTCGCCGCGGATCAACCTAACATGCGTGGATACGCTGATGGACTGATTGCGCGTGAAACGTTCCTGGCCCGCGCCTGTGAAATTGGGCTGGAGAAAGCCTGGGCGGAACGCCAGCAATCGCCAGGCGGTGTGCCCAACGTGGTGTCCACAGCGGAATGGACGCTCGATCAGTTGGAAAAATCTCTGGTAGACTGGCTGAATAAAGAAAATTATTTGGACCAACGCGCTATGCTCGCCGACCACCCCGAACTCCTCGATCCGCGGATCGATGGCCTGCTCTCCAACATCATCATGCAGTACAAAGGGCAGCGCCAGGAACGCTACTTGCGCGCCTCGCTGCAATGGATCCAGATCACGCGTTCCTCAGGACAGGCAGCAGGGTGGTCGGCCTTCTGCCAGGCGATGGAGCTGCCAAATTTTGATGACGAGAGCGAAGCAGCGGTGATGCGCGGCATTATGGAGCAACTGGGTCACTGGTTGGATACACCGACTTATACGGAGCAGCGACAGTATCTCGTTGAACATCCCGCACTGCTCGATCCGCGTACGGACGCCGTTCTGACACAGGTGATCGAACAGTACAAAGGGAAGGACGATGAAAAATTCCTGCGGGCTTCGTTGACCTGGCTGCAGGTTGCCCGCACTTCCGGGCAAGATGCGGGCTGGTTGGCCTTCCGCGCGGCGATGGGTTTGGAACAACAAGATGCCATCATTCGTAACCTGATCGAAGAAGTGCGGCAATGGTTGATTACGCCGACCTATGCGGAACAGCGCCAGTATTACATAGATCACCCGGCCCTCAAGGATCCGCGAGCGGACGCAGTAATGCAACAGCTCATCACCGAATTCCAGGGTAAGGATGACGAAAAATTCCTGCGCGCTTCGCTGACCTGGTTGCAGGTGGCGCGCGCTTCCGGTGTGGAAGCGGGCTGGCAAGCCTTCCGCGCGGCCATGGGCTTGAAATGATCGGGCGCTTCTCGCGCATGCAGTAGAGGGATGGGCACGCTTTGCCGATATGGCAGTGCGTGCCCATTCCCAGTAAACCGCAGTTGGAAGGGGCCGACCTCGCGACAGTTGACGGCCCGGCGGTAGCGTATGGGATAAGAATTTTTGCTTTATCGGGGTTGACCGCCACGCGAGAGGCCAGTGGCGGTGAAATGCGCGGTATCGTTGAGACGTACCAGCAAGTGACTGTTCCCATGGACCCGTACAACGTTGACAGAGGTATTCGCGATGGGAAAGAAGAAATCTCGTGGAATGCCCAGGAATGTAGCGATATAGGCATTGATGGCGCCCGCGTGGCTGGCAATTACCACCCTTTGACCCGCATGCCGTGCCGCAATCGCATCCACGCCGGTCGAGATGCGCGTGCGGATCGCCGCTGACGCGCCCGGTTCCAGGATGTCATCCCAGACGCCGACGGCCAGTGCTCGTTGTTCCATCCAGCGCAGATATTGGCGCAATTGCGCCGCGCGCTCCTCAGGCGTGGCCGTTGGCGCGATGACGGGACGAAGGGATTGCAGATCAACTTCGCGCATGGCGGCGTCGGTGATAACCGCCAGCCCATGGGGTGCGGCTACCGCCTGGGCTGTCTCAAAAGCGCGTGGCGCCGGGCTGGCATAGATGGCGTCAATCGCGATCGACGCCAGCGCCGTGCTCAATGCCGCCGCCTGCCTACGCCCTAAATTGCTCAGGCCCTGCTCATCATAGCCACCATCGGCGACCTCTTCAGGACCACGCAGCGCATCGCCATGGCGGATCAACCATATCTCAGTCGCACCACTCTCCAGACGCAACAGGGGGTCATTGTGTAGGTTTGCCTGCATTGCTTTCGCCACCTCCGCTACCCATTGTACTGCCCGGCGCTTCCATTGAGAAGGGGTTGCTCCAGAGTGCGGGATGCATGCGTAGCGCTCGTGGCGAGATCCTGTGGGTGGGTTGGTACCCCGCGTGGGCCACTCGCTGGCGGCCGTGATCGGGGCATGCTAT
>DAIDHM010000051.1 GCA_027459705.1 Ktedonobacteria bacterium
GGTGGATGGCGGATGGTCCGCTCCCAGCGGATGGTCCGCTCCCGGCGGATGGTCCGCTCCCTTCGGATGGTCCGCCACCAATCCACGGCCAGCAGATCCACGGCGTGGAGCGCCGCGCGCATCGGCGGATCTGGCGCGTCAGCCCACCGAGACTCCCGCGGAATATCGCGCCCGTCTGGAGTCCCAGTTGGCGGCGGAACCACTACGAACGACGCCGATGATGGACGACGGATGGTCCGCTCCCAGCGGATGGTCCGCCCCCGGTCCACTGCCACTGACAGATCTGACGGACGCGTACATGCGCGAGCGCTATGGCGGCGAACGTATCGACACCACACGACTGCAGCGGCTGCGCCACGCGCTCCCCAGCGTCATTGCGGCATTGCGCGGCGAGGCGCCAGCGGGGGCGGATCATCCGAAGGAAGCAGACCATCCGACACCCAATGCCTGATGGCATTCGCGCGATCCGGTGATCGCATGCCAGCGCGCGCATGTCCCCAATGCGCGGATCTCGCGTCATTCTTATAGAATTGTGGCGCCGGATCAGCAGACAGGACGGGACAATCCGGCTTGCATCCGCATCAGACGCCACATGGAAAGACGGACCACGTGGCTGATGAAGAGGAGACATGGTGTTGGTCTCAGATGCAAACGTCGCTACAGACGACGACGACCGGGCAGAGATTCAGGCCGCTATGCAAGACCCTGGCAGGTTCGATGCGCTCTATCGTCGCCATTACGCGCGCGTCTGGCGCTATCTGCGCGCCTGCACAGCCGATGATGGTGACGCCAGCGACCTCGCCCAGCAGACGTTTCTGCAGGCATTTCAAGCGCTGCCGAACTTTCGGGGTAGCGGATCGTTTATTGGCTGGCTCATGCGCATCGCCCGCAATCTCGTCCTCTCACGGCCTGCGGGCGTGGGGGCGGACCATCCGCCCAGAGGTCGGGCGCCCGCGCTTTCATTAGAGGACGTACCCGAATTGGCGGCACACTCTGGCGCGACTCCCGAGGCAGCATACCTGCGGCGTGAAGCGCTGGAACGGCTGGCGGCTCTCGTCGCGACGCTGACGACCGCCCAGCGAGATCTCCTGAGCTTGCGTTTCGCCGCCGATCTGACCATCCCGCAGATCGCGGTGGTGATCGGGAAGAAACCGGAAGCCGTGAAGAAACAATTGCAACGTCTGCTGCATTCCCTGAAGGAGCGCTATGATGAAGCCTGATCCGCATGTCGATACATTTGCCGATGTCGAGCTGTCACCGCCTGAGCTGGCCATGGCCCACGACCTGCGGGATCTCTATCAACTGCCACAGGTCGCCCCCATACCACCCATCGATTGGCAGCAACCACCCGCCATGCCTGACCTGAGAGCCACACCGCAGCATGGCGCATCGCCACCTCTGAGACCGAGCCACGTCTGGCACCGGCATGACGCAGGATCCGTCGGCGACCGACGGCGGCGGTCATGGATCCCAGCGATCGCCGCTGCCGCCGCCGTCGTCCTGCTGGCGGTCGTCCTGCATAGCTTCACGCAACCGGCCGCAGGCCCAAATGTCGACATCCCTGGTCGCTACCTCGTCTTGCGGGGGGTCAGCCTGACGGGCCCCAATGAGGGCTGGGCCGTCGGAGGCGCGACGTGGATCGGGCCAGATCACCCTGGTCCGGGGGCGGTGTTGATCGCGCATCTGCATAATGGCGTCTGGAGCCAGCAGATGATCCCGATCAACTTCCCGGGCTTTCCCGATGCGCAATATCCCATCCTCAACAGTGTCTCCATGGTCAATGACCACGATGGCTGGGCCGTCGGCGCGACGACCCTGGGATCGCTCATTGGATTCTGGATGCATTATGATGGGACAGCCTGGCGCCTTGTCTTGCCGACGCCGGACAACGCGACGGAAGTGACGCAAACCAGTGATGGCCATACCTACCTGGCTGCCGGGCTCAGCCAGGTGCAGATGTTCTCGGCAACCGATGGATGGGCGGCGGCGAACGAGGCCGGGCGACCCGGGTACATGGGGCTCTATCATTATACTGGCGCGACCGGGACCGGACCTTCCGCTGGGAGTGGACCATCCACCTGGGCATCGATCCCGACTGCCATGCCATGTAATGGCTTACCGGCAAACCTCAGTCAACCGTATACGCAAAATCCGCGGTGCGCGATCACCGCGATGCGGATGGTGACGAGTGGGACCAATCTGGCCGCTGCGGAAGGCTGGATCGGCGAGGAAGATGGCGGGCGTGGCAGTGTTGGCACCCTCAATGGCCCCACGACGTATTTCGATACGACGCTGGCGCGGCTCTATCACCTGGTCGCGGGACAATGGCAACTGGAATTGACCCTGCCATATAGCACCGTGCTGGCGGTGGATATGCGCGCCGATGGCGAGGGCTGGGCGGTGGTCGCCACCCATGATCCCGAAACCAGTGCCCAGACCGCACACAGTGACCCGACCCACCTCATCCTCTATCAGCGCGCCAGCGGCGTATGGCGCAAAGACCAGGCGCTCACCGATATCGATCCGCTGGCGCTCTCGAGCGCCACCTTGACCTTGACCGGTGGGAGCGGACCATCCGCCACAGAGAGCGGATGGCTGGCCGTCAAGAGCGCGCAATTTTCGCTCAACGACCATACCAGCTATGGCTTCACGACCGCACTGTACCAACTCCAGCAGGGCGTCTGGCAGCGGATCACCCTGCCAACGCTCGCCAATCGCAACGGTCTGGAGATCGACGGGTTCGCCTTCGCGCCCACCGCCGGATCCGGCGCCATGACCACGGGACTGGCAGTGGGCATGGCCGACTGGCCGGACGACGGCAGCATCCCCGATCCCCACCATCTCGGATTCAGTCGCAGTGGCACACCGCTCATCCTGCGCTTTGACGGCGCCAGCTGGAGCATCGTGAGCGATTGAAGCGAACCCGCACCCGCAGGGGCTTCAACGGAGAGCTTCCCACAGATCGCGATACAGTCCAGGTTGCGCCAGCAGTTCGCTATGTGTGCCGTGTTGGACCAGACTGCCATCGGCCAGGACGAGGATCTGATCGTACATCGCCATGCGTGCCAGGCGATGCGTGATCGCCAGGATCGTCGTGGTCGGAAACGCGGTGGCAATCGTCGTGAGGATGTGATCCTCGGTGGCGGCGTCCAGGTTGGCCGTCGCCTCGTCCAACAACAAGATCGGCGCGTCGCGCAGCAGCGCGCGAGCGATCGCCAGCCTTTGGCGCTGTCCCGCCGACCACCGCGCGCCATGCTCGCCCAGGGGGGTGTCCAACCCCGCGGAGGTCAGGCTGACACCAGCCGCCCGCTCCGTCGCCAGCTCGGCGCGCGCCAGCGCGGCCCAGAGTTCGTCATCGCTCGCTTCCGGGCGCGCGAGACGAAGATTCTCCCGCACCGTCCCGGCAAAGAGATAGGTCGACTGGCTGACCACCGCCAGCCGCGTCAGCCAGGCATCGGGGTCCAGATCGCGCAGATCCACGCCACCAAGCGTCAACCGTCCCGCCAGCGGATCATATGCCCGCGTCAACAGCGCGGCCAGAGTCGATTTTCCCGCGCCACTCGGCCCCACAATCGCTACGCGCGCCCCTGGCCGCGCCGTGAAACTGAGATCGCGCAGCGCATCGCGCGCGCGGTCACGATAGCGCAACGTGAGATGTTCCGCGGCGATCGTCAGGTCATCCGGAAGCGGTAGGGGACGAATGACCGGCGCCTGGGACTGGCACTGGGCCACCTGGCGGACTGGCAGCGGACTGGCAGCGGACCTTCCGCCTTCCGCCATCCGGCCGGGCATCGTGCCAGACGGAAGGTCCGCTCCCTGGCGCGTCGGCTCCCTTCCACCGGCGCTCGGCCCACCAGCCTCGGGCATTGGCGCGGGCTCCAGCACCGCGAAGACGCGCCTGGCGGCCGCGGTCGTCTCCGCGAGGTGCTGCGCCGCGGCGGGCAGCGGCGCGACCGCCTCGAAGCTGGCCTGCGCCAGCAGCGCGACGACCGCGAGCAAGACTCCCGGCAGGCGTCCGCCCGTGACGTCGGGGATGGCGATGAGCAGGGTGGCGATGACGGCTGCCTGCGTGATGAAGGACATCAGCCCGTTGGTCAGCCCACTCACCGTCGCCAGGCGTGCCTGGCTGGTCGCGTACGCGAGCTGGGCCGCCGCGACACGGTGTCGTTGGCGTTCCGCCAGATCGCGCGCCCAGATTTCTTCCGCCCCCGCCGTCGTATCCGTCCATTCCTGAAAGAGCCGCGCCCGTGCCGCGACGAGACGTGCGCCCGCTTGCCGCCCCAACCCTTGCGCCAACCACGGCAGCCCGACGCCCGCCAGCAGCAGGCAGCTGGTGACGGCAACCGCCAGGCGCGGATCCCACGTCCCCAACACGATCGCCGTGGCGATGACCACCACCAGCGCGACGGCGGGTGGCGCGACCGCGCGCACATAGAACTGGTCCAGGGCATCGATATCGGCCAGCGCGCGCCCCAGCAGGTCCCCATCCCGATAGCGCAGCAGCCGCGCCGGCACCAGCGGCGCCAGGTGCGTGAAAAACCAGACGCGCAGATCCGCCAGCAGCGTGAAGGTGACCGTATGGGCGACCAACCGCTCCAGATAGCGGAAGACCCCGCGCGCGATGCCAAAGCTACGGACCCCCACGATCGCCACGGCCAGGGCCGCCTCAGAGGGATGCCTGGCCGCGGCGGAGATGATATACGCCGAAGTCCCCATCAATCCCATCGCGCTGAGGATCGTCGCAGCGCCCAGGAGGATCGCCAATGCTACCATGCGACGGTGGGGCCATACCCATGCCAGCAGCCACGCCAATGGATGTGGCGCTTCCGCGACTGGCGCCGCCAGAGCGCGGTCGTGCCCGGGCGTGGCATCCACCGCCGGGGTGAGTGGCAGGTCTGAGATCGCGTCCGGCGCAATGGCTACTTCCTGGCGATCTTCGAGCAAGCACGCGCGTTGCGATGCGCGGTAGCCTGCCGTGGAAACCGCGGCCATGGCGACATGTTGCTCCGCTGGCAGCATGTCAGCGCCCGTGACCGGGACGGGCACCAGCGCGCAGTGGCCATCGGCCAGCGCATAGACGGCGTCGACCTGGCGCAGCATCTCGGCGCGATGCGCAATCACCAGCGTGATCCCGCCACGCGTATGCGCGCTCAGCGCGGGCCAGATGCTGCGCGTTTGCCGCGGATCCAGATGCGCCATTGCTTCATCCAGGATCACGATCGGCGCGCGCGCGTAGCAGACGCGGGCCAGCCCAATGCGTTGGGCCTGGCCACCGCTCAGCGCCTCCCCGCCGCCGCCGATCACGGTGTCAAAGCCAGCGGGTAACGCGTCGATCTCGTCGGCGATCGCGGCCTGGCGCGCGGCGGCACGGACTGCCGCATGCGTCGCGTGATCATCTCCCCGTCCCAGCGCGATATTCGCGGCGACCGTGTCATGGAAGAGATGGGGTGTGGCTGAGGTCCAGCCAATCTGCGCGTGCCACTGGTCCAGCGGGATGGTCTGGATGTCGATACCGTTGAACAAGATGCGCCCGGAATCCGGCACGATCTCGCGCAGCAGGAGCCGCGCCACCGTCGATTTCCCCACGCCGCTCGGCCCGACCAGCGCGATGTTGATCGCGCCGCGCCACTCGAGCGACAGATTTCTCAGGACCGGGTGCGATGCGCCGGGGTAGGTATAGCTGACCGCCTCGAAGCGCAGGCTCGCGGCACTCGCGCCGACAGCGGATCGCGCGATTGACTCGCGAGCGCCCCCAGGCGGATCGTCCGCGGCTTCCGGTAACACCTGCTGGATGCGTTGCCCCGCCGCGACCCCTGCCTGGGCGGCGTGGTAGTGCTGGCTCAGGAGGCGGAGGGGCGTGAAGAACTCGGGGGCCAGGAGCAGGAGGAAGAACGCCGTGGCGAAATCGAGTTGCCCGTAGAGCAACCGCAACCCGACCTCGACCGCGACGATCGCCGTGGCAATCGTGCCGAGGATCTCCATGACGAGCGCGTTGAGGAAGGTGATCCGCAACACCGAGAGCGTCGCATCCCGATACGCGGTACTGTAGTGCGCGATGACAGCGGCCTGCCGTTGCGCGCGGCCGAAGAGCTTGAGCGTGGGCAGCCCCTGGACGACATCGGCGAAATGAGCGCTCAGCTGGCTGAGGCTGGCCCATTGGCGGCGCGTGACACTGGCGGAGAGCTGGCCAATCAACGCCATCAGCACGGGCATCATCGGCGCCGCGAGCACCAACACCAACCCTGTCAGCGGATCGCGTGGGAAGACGACCAGCAGAATCAGCAATGGGACGACCAACGTGATCGCGACCTGGGGCAGCAAGGCGCTGTAATAGGTATCGAGATCTTCCACGCCGCGCTGGGCCGTCATCGCCAGCTCGCCCTGGCGTTCGCCGCGCACCCACGCCGGGCCACGCGCCAGCGTCCCCGTCAGGAGCCGCGCGCGCGTCGCCGCCTTCACGCGCAACGCCAATCCCTGGCTGGCGCGCGTCGCCAGCCCGCTGAGGATGGCGCGGAGGACAGCGACCCCTGCCAGCGCCAGCAAGCCGCTCAGGACCGCCGACTGATCCTGCGTCACCCGCGCCACCACCTGGCTGAGGAACCAGGCCTGCGCCACCACGAGCGCGGCGGCCACCACGCTCGTCCCCAGCGCCAGCGCCAGGGCGCTCCGCTGCTCCAGCGCCCACCGCCAGAGCCTGCGATCGATCATGCAATCCTCCCCCGCCCGCGGCGTTGCCAGGCCCTCCACGTGGTCCGCGCGCGGCGCGCCAGGATCGGTGTCGCCTGGCCTACCGGCGCCATCCCCGCCATCCCCGCCGCGGACCAGCGGTGCGCGCGCGATGCCAATCCAGGCTACCGCGCGCGATGCGGTCAGTGCGCCGCGCTCTGGCGCGTGACGCGCTGGCGGAAGATGTAATAGTTCCAGGCCTGGTAGATCAGGACGATCGGCACCATGATCCCGGCGACGACGGTCATCACCGTCAGCGTGTAATTGCTGGACGATGCATTGGTGATCGTCAGGCTCCAGGCGGCGTTCAAGCTGGAGACCATCACCCGCGGGAAGAGGCCCAGGAAGGCGGCGAATGTCGAGAAGACGATGCTCGCTCCCAGCATGCCAAAGGCCCAACCCAGCTGGCGTTCGCGCAGAAACCAGCCGCTGGCCAGTAGCGTCGCCCCAGCAGTCAGCGGGACGTAACCAGGATTCACGCCCAGCCGGACGAAGATATCCGACGCGAAATACCCGGTCCCAACCACCAGAAACATCAGGACCGTCGCGGGAATCCAGACGCGCCGCGCGAGCTGATACGCGCGCTCGCGGATGGGTTCGTCGGCTTTCAAGGCCAGGAAGAACGCGCCGTGCAGCGTGAAGATGATCAGCGATGCCAGGCCCCCGAGCAACGCATACGGATTCAGCAGATTCCAGAACCCACCGACGTACTGCATATGCTGATCGATCGGTACGCCCTCGATGATATTGACCAGCGCCACGCCCCACAACAGCGCGGGGATCGCGCTGCCGACGAACAGCGCCCAGTCCCAGGCCCGCCGCCAACGTGGATCGTCCAGCGAATCGCGGAACTCGAACGCCACACCGCGCAGGATCAGCGCCACCAGCATCAGCACCAGCGCCATATAGAACCCGCTGAAGAGGGTGGCGTACCAATTCGGGAACGCGGCGAACATGGCGCCCCCCGCCGTGATCATCCACACTTCATTGCCATCCCAGAAGGGGCCAATCGTCGCGATGATCATCCGCCGTTCCTCATCGCGTTTCCCAAGGAAAGGCAGCAGGATGCCGACGCCGTAATCAAACCCTTCCAGGAAAAAGAATCCCGCGAAGAGCACGGTGATCAGGACAAACCAGAGTACTTGCAGGGTCATGTGCGCTGCCTCCCTTCTCAGAACGCGTCGATCGCCGCGGGTGTCGGCGTCATCTCAGCTGGTGCGTCCACGGCATCTGGCGCGGGCATCCCTCGCATGGCATAGCGCGCGATCAGCAAGAAATCGATCGCGGCCAGACCACTGAGCAAGATGAGAAAGACCAGCATGGAGAAGAGCACATTGCCCGCGGTGACCGTCGGCGAGACGGCGGCGCTGGTCTTCAGCAACCCGAAGACAATCCACGGTTGCCGTCCCAGTTCCGTCATGATCCAGCCCGCGGTGATCGCGACATACGGCAGGACGATGCCCGGTATGAGCGCCTTCAAAAACCAGGTCTGCTCATCGATGCGCTTCCGCATGACGCCGACCAGTGCCCAGAGCGCCAAGATCCCCATGAGGATGCCCACCCCGATCATGATGCGGAAGCTCCAGTAGATCCACGGCACCGGCGGCGCGTAATTGCCAGGCCCGTACTCCTGTTGATACTGGGCATTCAACGCATTGATCCCTTTGACCTGGCCAGTTGGGGCGTTATAGGCCAGGATCGAGAGGAGGTCCGGAATGCGGATCGAGAAGACTTCGCTGGTGCCGGTGGAATTGCCGATCGTCAGGATCGAGAAGGAAGCCGGATCTTCGCTGGTGAAGAGGCCTTCGGCGGCGGCCATCTTCATCGGCTGCGTCTGCACCATGTGTTGGGCCTGAATGTGGCCGTTCAGCGCGACGCCAATCGTGGCGATCAGCGCGGCCACCGCGGCCATGCGGAACGACTTGCGGAACGCGTCGCGATCCAGCGTCGTCTTGCGCAGCAGATGCCAGGCGCTGACGCCCAGGACGAAAAACGATCCCGTGGTCAGGCCGGCAAACAAGACATGAGGATACTGCACCCAGACATTGGGATTCAAGATCAGCGCGAAGATGTTGGTCATCTCAGCGCGTCCATTGCGCAGGATGTAGCCAACTGGCTCTTGCATGAACGAATTCGCGATGAGAATCCACAGCGCCGAAAGATTGGTCGCGACCGCGACAATCCAGATCGTCGCCAGGTGCAGCCCCCTGGGGAGCCGGTCCCAACCGAACATCCAGATGCCAATGAAGGTCGATTCGAGATAAAAGGCCAACAGCGCCTCAATCGCGAGTGGCGCGCCGAAGATATCGCCGACGAACCGTGAGTAGGTGGACCAATTCATGCCGAATTGGAACTCCTGCACGATGCCGGTCACCACTCCCATGGCGAAGTTGATGAGGAAGAGTTTACCCCAGAACTGGGCCATCCGTTTATAGGTCACATTCCCCGTCCGGACATAGAAGGTCTCCATGATGGCGACGAGGATAACCAGGCCGAGCGTGAGTGGGACGAAAAAGAAGTGTATGATCGTGGTGATGGTGAACTGCCATCGCGCCAGATCGATAACGTTCATCGAATACCCCCTTGTGCTACGGAATGTTTTCACTAAACAAACCGTAACAAGCATGATTCACGATGCCATCACAGCCCGGTGCCCGGCTCTCACAGCGCTATCACCGGCCGCCAACGCTGCCTGATCGTGCTTGCTCGCTGCCCATGACTGCCCTGCACGTGACCGCGCGCTGGGTGCGGTCCGATCCCCACCGGGTATCGCGTGAATACGCGCGATATATGTGATATCATGCAGGGGTATGGATGGTTTCTTTTCAAACATGGGCAGTGCAACCGTGATGCCCACCACGCGAGCGCGCGAGTGGGCCTGGAGGTCAAGTGTTTATGGCAGAGAGCGTCCTGTTTCCCCAGGAATCTATCAGCGCGAAGCACATGGGGACCCTCTTCATCTATCCGGAACAGATGGGATTAGCGGCGCTCGCCGTAGGGAATAAAGAGCGGCACAGTGTCGCCTGTTCGATAACGATTACGCAATATCGCATAGTGTGTGAGGCGTATTGGATGAACAAATTTACCGGCCGAACCTCGCTCCTGTTGGACACCATCACCGCCGCCCAGGAGGTGCCCGCCTTTCCCAGCCCGCACCTGCATATCACGGCGGGAGTCCCATATGAATTCAAATTTTTCATGCTCGATCAGCCTCGCGCGGCGCTGACGACCGCGCTGCGCCAGAGCAACGCGGTCCAGCGCTCCGAGGCCCGACATCTGCTGTTGCATGAGCTGCTGCCGGAGGGGTGCGGCGAACGCCCCCCGCGCGCTTGCGTGAAACAGGCCCTGGATGCGCTGGTCATCAGACCAGACACTGTCTTACATGCCCTCTCGCTGTATAATCTATGGGTCAGCCTGGGCAATGCCTGAGGCGGTCTGTCGGCGACCGGCGCGCGCCGCTGGCCTGGTCAATGCCAGCGCTTCATGGCGTATAATGCAAGGAGCGCGGCCTGTGGCCGCGCATGCCGGGCGGGCAGACGTTGCGGAGTGGCGGCGCGCGCCACAGGGTTGGCATGGGTGCGGTGAGCGATGAACTTTGGAGCGCGAGGTGTGGCGTGGTGCATGTGGGGCCGAATCAACATGAATCGGCATTTCTGGATGCCGTGCGGCGGCGGGTCGTCGTGTATGACGGCGCGATGGGAACAATGCTGCAACAGCAGGGGTTATCCGCCGGCGATTTTGGCGGACCTGGCTGCGAGGGCTGCAACGAAGCCCTGATCCTCGGTCGCCCCGATATCATCGAATCGATCCACGCGGCCTATTTTGCGGCGGGTGTCGATGTCGTCGAGACCGATACGTTCACCGGGAGCCGCTTGAAGCTGGATGAATATGGTCTGGGCGATCAGACCTTCACCATCAATCACGACGCCGCGCGGGTCGCGCGTTTGGTTGCCGACCGCTTCAGCACCCCCGACCGCCCTCGGTTCGTCGCTGGCTCCATCGGCCCCACCGGCATGCTCCCCTCCGGCAACGATCCGCTCCTCAGCAACATCACCTATCGTCAACTCGTCGAATTGTTCCGCGAACAGGCGGCGGCATTGATACAGGGCGGCGTCGATGTCTTGCTCATCGAGACGAGCCAGGACATCCTGGAGGTGCGCGCGGCGATCACAGGCATCCGTCACGCCTGCGCCGATCTGGGCGTCTGGCGGCCAATCCAGGCGCAAGTGACGCTGGATACCAGCGGCCGTATGCTCCTGGGGACGGACATCGCGGCGGTGACGGCGATCCTCGTCAATCTGGGCGTCGATGTGCTCGGCCTGAATTGCTCGACAGGTCCCCAACATATGCGCGAACCGGTGCGGTTCTTGAGCGATAACTCCCCGCTCCCGATCTCGACCATTCCCAATGCCGGTCTGCCGCTAAATGTCGGGGGCCGCGCGGTCTACCCCATGGAACCGGAACCAATGGCGGCCGCGCTGGCCGAGTTCGTCAGCGAGTACGGGGTCAACATCATCGGCGGTTGCTGTGGCACGACGCCCGACCATCTGCGCGCGATCGTCGCCGCGCTGGCTGCCTTGACGCCAGAGCAACGCCTGCGTCCGGTGGAACGCCTGGCGCGCGCCACCCGGCACTACCCGAACATTGCCAGTGGCATCCGCGCGGTGGCGCTCCAGCAGGAGCCACGACCCCTGATCATCGGCGAGCGGGTCAATGCCCAGGGCAGCAAAAAGATCAAACAGGCCGTGCTGCACGACGACTATGACACGCTGCTGTCCGTTGCGCGCGATCAGGTGGAATGGGGCGCGCACGCCCTCGACGTGCAGGTGGCGGTCACCGAGCGCGGCGACGAGGTCGAGCAGATGCGCAGCGCCATCAAGATCCTGGCGATGGGCATTGAGGCCCCGCTGGTCATTGACAGCACCGAGGTCAATGTCATCCAGACCGCGCTGGAGACGTACCCGGGCCGCGCGGTGATAAATTCGATCAATCTGGAGCAGGGCCGCGTCAAGCTCGACGCCGTCATGCCGCTGGCGCGCGAACATGGCGCGGCCGTCGTGGCGCTGACCATCGACGAGGAAGGCATGGCCAGGACGACAGACCGCAAGGTCGCGATCGCGCAGCGCATCGCCCAGATCGCCGCCGATGACTATGCGGCTGCGCCGGATACGCTCATCTTCGACGTGCTGACCTTCCCGCTGACCACTGGTCAGGAAGATCTGCGCCATTCCGCGATTGAGACACTCGATGCCATCCGGGGCGTGAAAACAACCATACCGGGGGCGCTGACGGTCCTGGGGGTCAGCAATGTCTCTTTCGGCGTCGCGCCCCATGCCCGCGCCATCCTGAATAGCGTCTTCCTCTACCATGCGGTCGAGGCCGGTCTGGACCTGGCGATTGTCAATCCAGCGCATATCACGCCCTATGCCGAGATCGACGCTGAACAACGGCTGCTCTGCGACGATCTGATCTTTGATCGCGACCCCGAGGCGCTGCCGC
>DAIDHM010000062.1 GCA_027459705.1 Ktedonobacteria bacterium
CCGAAGACCCTCAGTACCAGAACCCACGTGTGTTTTGCTTGTGGGCTGGTCTTGGATCGGGATGAGAATGCCGCATGTAATATCTTGGCTCTGGCGCTCGAGATACTGGCACACAATCGTACCGAGGGGCACTCGGAAACGGGTCGTCGCAAGACGGCGCAAAGCTTAGGGACTGATGGCCTCCAGTCGGTGTTTGGCAACAGCTCCGATTGCGCTGACAGGCTGAACTAAGAATCCGCTATGGCTTTAGCCTATGCGGAGTGTCAATTTTCCATCCAGTTGAGTTGGCATCTCGTATGCGTGATGGTTTTGCAGGAGGGTCAGGGATGACAAACCACTCAGTACAGCGCCAGGGAACAGAGCCTTTTACCACATACACTCCCTCATTCGCTCATCAGAGTCATGTATCCTCATCTCTCGTTGGAAGCAGACCAGCAGGACGCCAATTAGTCGGTACCGGAGCCTATGCCGCGTTGCATGCCGATCGTGTGGCGCGCGCCGTCAGACCAGACCCGATCGCGATGTTGATTACCTTTACGTTGGTTGTCTTCGGCCTGGTGATGGTCCAGAGCGCCAGCCAATTTGCCGATCCGTTTGATCCTGGGGCGATCGCGCGACGCGATCTCCTCTGGGCGGCGCTGGGTGGTTTGGCGCTCGCGATTACCACCCATGTCGATTATCATCGCTGGCGTCCGTTTAGCCGTATCGCGGCGCTGATTGCAGTCATTCTGCTGGGGCTTGTCTTGAAGATCGGCATTACTGTCGGTGGCGCGCAACGCTGGCTCGCGTTAGGACATAGTTTCACTTTGCAACCCAGTGAGATCGCGAAATTAGCTTTCATTCTCGTGGGGGCGGATCTCCTTGGTCGCCAAAACCAGCATGGTATGTCACCATGGAGCTCGCTACGCGAATTGCCGGAAGGTCCCGTGCCTGTCACACGGATGCATCATCACGCGCTGAACAGGGTATCTGGCCTCAGATCTTCTGGACCGCTGGTATTATTTCTGACAATCGCTGGGATGATGATTGGACTGGTCCTCTGGCAAAATGATTTGGGGACGGCGCTCGTACTCAGCGCAATCGCCCTGGGATTGTTGATTGCCGCGGGGGTACCCTGGCGGTCGTTGATTCTCGGTGGTGGCGTGGCGCTATGCATCGGTGCGCTGAGCATCGCCCTGTCGCCTTTCCGGCGTGACCGCGTGTTGGCTTTTTTGCATGTCAGGATGGACGCGAGCCAATCACGCCTGATGTGCGCAGCGGATGGCGCGGCGCACCATGTGTGTCAATCGTTACTGGCGCTTGGTTCAGGGGGCTTATTTGGGCGAGGCCTGGGACATGGCATCGAAAAGGCGGGGTACCTGCCCGCGCCGTTCACGGACTCTATCTTTGCTGTGATTGGCGAGGAGCTTGGCTTTATAGGCACTTTGTTCGTCATCTTGCTCTTCGCGGCATTGCTCTGGCGCGGCATGCGCGCGGTTCGGCAAGCACCGGATGATTTTGGGGCGTTGCTAGCCATGGGAGTGACACTCTGCATCGGCACGCAGGCAATCCTCAATATTGGTTCGAGTGTGGCCGCGCTCCCATTCACTGGCGTACCCCTCCCGTATATCAGTTATGGCGGATCTTCGCTGGTTGTCCTGCTCGCTGCACAAGGACTGTTGCTCAATTGCTCTGCGCAAGGCAATGGACATGTTATGCGCTTCCAGTCACCGGATGATTCCGCTCACTCACCCATAACATCCAACAATGGATGCGTCAAACCTGTGCGATAATGAGGGCGGATAGCTTGACCAGGGCACATCGCGGGACATAGGGATCGCAGCTTCTCATCACGTTGGGCAACAGGTCGCAAACTTTCCAAATTCCCACCATGCTGGCCCGAAGAAACTCGTTTTTGTAGAGGATAGGTTTATGCCGATATATCCGTACCATGGAGTCTGGCCGACAATCGCCGAGGGTGTCTTCATCGCACCTGGAGCGCGCATCATCGGCGATGTGCAATTAGGGCCAGGGGTCAGCGTTTGGTATAATGTCGTCATTCGCGCCGATACCGAACCCATCCGCATTGGGGCACGTACCAATATTCAGGATAATACCGTCATCCATGTCGATCCTGGCGCTCCATGCATCATTGGTGAAGACTGTGTTATCGGTCATAGCGCCATCGTCCATGGAGCGCGGCTTGGCGACCGGGTCATGGTCGCGATCCATGCGACTGTCCTCTCGCACTCATCAATTGGTGATGATGTCATCGTTGGCGCCGGTGCGCTCATTTCCGAGCATAAAGCAATTGAGGGCGGAGTCGTAGTCATGGGCGTGCCTGGCAAAGTGATTCGCCCCATCACCGCGGGCGAATTGGCTCGTGTCAAGGTCAATGCACAGGCCTACCTGGCACTGGCGGAGCAACATCGCGCATCATTGGCAACGAACAATCTGGCCGATGGCAGCGGCCATGGCGACCCCCTTTGAACATGACATGGGCCTTCCCAGAATATCTGGCGCCAGAGGAGTACGAACATGCCCTATGACTATACGATAGTGGATGCATTTACACATGATGCTTTTCATGGTAACCCGGCCGCGGTATTTCTGCTCGATGCGCCACGATCGACTGAGTGGATGCGCCAGGTCGCTAGCGAGATGCATCTCTCTGAGACCGCCTTTGTCGTGCGCGAAGCGGTCGATGAGATAGGTCCGATCTTCCGCTTGCGGTGGTTTACTCCCACGGCCGAAGTCAAACTCTGTGGCCACGCCACGCTTGCCACGGCCCATGTGCTCTGGGAGCGTGAGGTACTTCCAGCCCAGGATCAAGCTCGCTTTTTAACCCTGAGCGGATTGCTGACCGCCTCACCGGGCGATGCTGGCTGGATAACCTTGAATTTTCCCGCACGACCCGGACAGCCCTGCCCACCGCCGACTGGCATCGCGGCCGCACTGGGGCAAGTGCCAGTCGGAACCTGGATAAGTGCGGAGGATCTGCTGGTGGAACTACCAAATGCCCAGGCGGTGAGGACCCTGACACCGGATATCGGGGCATTGCGTACAGTACCAGTCCGTGGTGTTTGCGTCACCGCAATTGCTGATTCTCCTGGTGTTGACTTCGTGTCGCGGTTCTTTGCCCCCAATGTCGGAGTTGATGAAGATCCCGTCACCGGTTCGGCTCATACCGTCCTCGCGCCATTCTGGGCGGCGCGATTACAGGATCGTCCTGGGTCTTCAGCCGGTCCGCTCCCGGTTGACCACGAGTTGATCGGGCACCAGGTCTCGCCACGAGGCGGATTTGTCCGCACGCGCCTGCAGGGTGATCGCGTTTTGCTCAGCGGTGAGGCCCTCACCGTCGCGTGCGGTACGCTGGTCGTGGAAGACAACGGTTAAGCAGCGATGAGCGTTGGACCTGTCGGCTCAGCGCAACGGTCGGCGCAACCGAAAAAGAATGAACAGGACTCCAACAAGCGCCAGAGTCAGAGTAGCAATCATGCCCACCAATCGTCCGTTGAGCCGAACTGGACTGGATTCACGCTGGCCGGAGGGTCTGGTGCCAGGTGCATGCTCTATATATTCAGTGAGAGGATCCTCACGTGTGTCTGGCGAAACTTCCCCCACGTTCACCGACGGTCCCGGTGGCAAATCCGCCAGTGGAGCTTCCCAGATAGCTTCCAGGTAGCGGAGTGGCTCCTCTAAACCTTCCTCCTGGTATCTTCCCGTCACCTTTGACCAGGCGATATTGCCACTGATCCAGGAGGAGAGGACATTGATATAGCGACGAAGATTGTCCGCGACGGCGGGAGAGTCCGGTACCAGAGGAAGGTTGCTCGTAAGTTCCGCCTCCAGTAGTTGAAAATATTGCGCCTCTCTATGTATCATGTCTACAACTGTGTCAATCGATTGCTGCAAACTGAGGTGGTCTTCGTGCTGAATTACCAGGACAATGTTATGCATTTCACCTGCAAAACGTTCTTTCTGGAGCGAGAAAATGTCATTCGACCAGCTGATGATGTCGTTGGCGCAATCGGTGAGAGCATGAAGTCGTGCGTCCGCGCGTACACTCTGTGGGAGATCGATATGATCGGTGAGATCCGCCAGGTCCATATGCGAGGCAAAACCGCTTGTTGCCCGACGATTGCGGATATACTCCTCGCGGCTCGGGATGGTTCCCGTGGCGCGGTTTGTCGCTTCCCAGATCAATCCATCGAAAACCTCGCGGACTGAGCGTCGAAAGCGTGCTTGCCAGCGATGATCGGTCAGCGCAGTCAATTGTGACCAGATCGCCTCCAAACTCTCGAATAGCGGGCCTGACTGTCGTTTTTCACCAAATAGAACCGCATAGAGGTCATCCAACAAACTCCGTAGCTGGTCAGGTTCATAGCGCAGGTGACTCTCATCGGACTGATCATCCAGCATGAATGCCCATGCATCCCACTCACCCACCAGTAGTAAGGCAGATGGATCGCCGGCTGGAAAACAAACGGAGACGAGGTACCAGAATTTGCCAGCAAGAAACCGTTGATAGGCATGCGGTTTGCGGACGAGATGATAGCGGCGAACCCATTCCGTTATATGGGATTGCACATCTTCGGTCGCGGGGCTTTCGGCGGGAGCGAATGGGATGCTAATCGAAGGGAAGCGGTACGAGTCCATGATACCTTCCTTTTGAGGGGATCCATTTCGCCGGGACCATTAATGTGGTTTCCCGGCGACAGAAATGACTTTCATACGTGGGTTGGTGATATCGCCAGCATGGTTTATTTCGTCTGATGTGACAGCGAGCAAGGTGAGGTAGAAGGTTGAGCCTTCGCCGGGGATACCCTGACTGACGACACGGATGTCGCCGCCCATCGCGCGACTGAGGACGCGACACAGATAAAGTCCTAATCCATTGCCGATGACCGTCGATGCGAGATCGCGCGGGAGGCGAACAAATCGATTGAAGAGCAATGGAATCTGGTCGGGAGGGATGCCTAACCCATAATCGCGGACGCGAATCTCCACCAGCGGTTGGTCTGAGTGGTCGGCGCCACGGCGCAAACGTTGGCGTGCCTCGTGCTTCGGCATAACCCGCGCAGATATCTCAATTGGCATGCCTGCGTCTGAATACTTGATGGCATTGGATATCAGGTTGATCATGATTTGTTGAACACGGACCGGTTCACCCATGACGCGCAAAGCGTGGGGAACACTCAAGTGTAGTTGTCGCGCACCCTGGCCGACTTCCCGCGGATCGAGCAGTGACAGCGATTGTTCAATAGCTTCGAGTAATACGACAGGTTCAAGTTCGAACTCGCCAGCATGTTCATCAATCCGACGAACATCCAGAATGCTCGTGAGCAGCGCGACGAGATTCATCCCTGACCGACTGGCGCGATCCAGCATCTCCGCGATTTCTTCCTCGGGAATTTCTTCACGCGTCAGTCGCAAGTACTCGATGTAGGCCTGCAGTGTCATTACTGGCGTCCGCAATTCGTGGTTGATATTTGTAATAAACTGATCTTTCAGTCCATCCAGCCGTTGCACCTGCACATATGCTTGCCCCAGCGCGCGCATCGTACTCAGATAGTTCCGGTTCATCGTCACGGCAATGGCGGCTACAGCCCATTGAATGGCGATAGTCAGGAGCGTAAAAAGTACCCGCTGATGTTGAAAGAACTGAGTGAGCGCGGGATCTTGCGAAGGGGTAAATACGATCAACCCGAGGACGAGCACGTTCATTGTTAGCACTGAACTGAACACTGCCCAGGTATCACTTAACTCACCTGCCAGGAGAATAGGTACAGTCGTTGCGGCAAACAGGATCAGGGTGACGGGCGTCAATCCATGCGCGAGCAGTATGGTCCAGGAGAGGGTTGCCGCGATGATAGAGAGATTGCTGGATACTACTGTTATGATGGTGGCAGGGAGAAGTCGACCATTCTGCGCGAAAAGCCACCCAATGCCATAGAGTAGGACACAGAGCAACAATCCCCCAGCGATCGCGAGAATATTGAGTTGGGTGATGACGCCGAAGGCGTTTTGGTAAGCGAGAATCAAGAATGCCAGAACCAAACCCGTCAGGACAAAGCCGAAGAAACCTGAAATGAGGCGCGACGCGTCCAATCGGCGTTGTGTATTGAACGGACGTACGGCCGCTAATTCCTCATCACGAAGCTTCCGATCGATATTCGCAGATGGTGCTACCTCATTGCTCACCATAAGATCCTTCATTCCATCAATATGACGGTGTTTCGTCATCGGCGAGTGTTTGCAGTTGGTGTTGCCGCTCTTGCTCACTAATCAAGATTGCTCTGTGTATGGCGGCCGCTAAATCTTGGGGAGTAATGGGTTTAAGGAGATACAAATCTGCACCGGCGGCGAGACCCGCGAACCGTTCTTTATCCTGGGTCATCGCGGTCAGGATAATGAGAGGGGTTGCGGCAGTTGTCGGATCACCCCGCAGGGCGCGGACCAGTTGATAGCCATCCAACCCGGGCATCTTGACATCAATCACCATACAGTTTGGATGAACGACATAATATTGCTCAAGCCCTGTAACGCCATCACTTGCGCCTACGACATTGAAGTGACCGATGCGTCGTAAGGCGCGGCTCAAGATATCGAGTAATTCTACATTATCTTCAACGATGAGAACGGTGTATGGCTCTGAAGGTGTCGTCATGATATGCCCTTCCGTGAGTTGTCGCAGCGCGAAAGAATTCGTTGGTGATCGGGATGATCCTACGCTGCTCCGATCATGATCGCAATGACGCTTCAATGTTTGCTCTTTCATTGTATGTATCCTGTCAAGCACAACAATTTCAAGGGATATCAGTGCAGGAAGACTCCCCAGAGTACCAATTCTGAGCGGCTAGTAGGTCATGCGAACTGGCGCGTATGGTATGATGGGTGTGGTAAAACCAGGCCACCCACCAAGTAGCACCATACGCACCAACGGCCAAGAACGGGAGAACGAGTCAGAGCATGGCTACAACGTCTGGGCGAAGGTATATCGGTATCCTCACAGGGATTTTTCTCTTCTTGACCGCATGCGGTTCTGTCACTGGCCAAAGCGCAACAAATACTGCCATGGTCAATCAAATTCTTGCGAACGCGCGGTCCGCGAGCCCAAGCGCGGCCTCTTATACGGTTGATATTGTCTCGACGAGTGGGAGTACCCCAGAATTTGTCCATGAACAAGTCAGCTACATCAAGCAGCCACTCGCGATGGATATCGCTATCACTACGAACACCCATACCAACGCCTCCACGATAGAAACGTTAATCTCGGGAGGTGTTTCGTATGAGAAACTTGATGGAGTCTGGCATAAAGTGCCGGCAAAGCAAGTACCAGCGCTGAGCACTCTGGATGTTGGCCATCTGATTCTGGGGGAAGTGACAACTGCAACCTTGATTGGTACCGAACACGTCAATGGTATCGCGGCTTACCATTTGCATGCTATCTTTGTCGATAGTGTCTCGGGCAGCACTCAGGATGCGGACCTCTGGATACGGACAGATAATGCTTATTTTCTTCGTGAAGAAGCGCAGGTAACGGGTCACGATGCCCAGGGAAATATCGTCAAAGGGACTATTTCATACCTCTATACTGCCTGGGATAACAATGTCAAGATTACGCCGCCACAAGTCTAAACCCCACTACCATCACCACGCACACGTCGGCGCTGGCGGACATGTGGTCCGTTGCGTCGACGTGTTTTGAGCCTGGTGAGCGCGCTCAATCGAGATAGGCGTAACCTGGTACAGTCAGGAAATCCGCGAATTGCTCGCTCGTCGTGAGTCGGGTGAAGAGATCAGCCGCTTCAGCGAAGCGTCGATCCGCCATTGCGCTGGGGCCAAGCGTAGACGTAATCGCGGCAAGTTCTTCATCCAACACCTGACGGAAGAGATCCACCGTCACTTTGCGACCATCATTCAGCACGCCTTTGGGATGGCGAATCCATTGCCAGATTTGCGCGCGCGAGATTTCGGCGGTAGCGGCATCTTCCATAAGGTTATTGATTGGCACACAGCCATTGCCGTTGATCCAGGATTCCAGATACTGGAGGCCGACATTGACATTGTTGCGCAAGCCCGCCTCTGTGATGGCGCCGTCTGGCACAGCCAGGAGGTCGGCCGCGGTCACATGGATGTCCTCGCGCAAGCGGTCAAGTTGATTTGGCTGTGGCATGACCCGATCAAAGACCTCCATCGCGATGGGAACAAGGCCAGGATGAGCCACCCAGGTGCCATCATGCCCATCCCCCGCTTCGCGCTCTTTATCCGCGCGCACGGCGCTGAGCGCTCGTTCATTGGCCTCGGCATCGCTCTTCACAGGGATGTACGCCGCCATGCCACCCATCGCATCGGCACCACGGCGATGACAGGTCTGGATGAGCAACAGCGAGTACGAGCGCATGAAATGGGTCGTCATCGTGACCAGCGCGCGGTCGGGAAGGACGAAATTGGGGTCCTGGTGGCGCTTCTTGATGCAACTAAAGATATAGTCCCAACGGCCGCAATTCAACCCTGCCGAATGGTCACGTAATTCGTACAGGATCTCATCCATCTCAAATGCAGCAGGAAGCGTCTCGATCAACACGGTTGCTCGAATGGACCCTCGCGGTACGCCGATATACTCCTGCGAGAAATTGAAGACGTCATTCCAAAGGCGCGCCTCCAGATGACTCTCCATTTTCGGCAAATAGAAATATGGGCCGCTACCACGCGCCAAAAGCTCTTTGGCGTTGTGGAAGAAATAGAGGCCGAAGTCGACTAACGAGCCAGACGCTACCTGGCCATCGACGATAAAATGTTTTTCCTCGAGGTGCCAGCCGCGCGGCCGGGCAAAGAGCACGGCGACGTGATCATTAAGATGGTATGACTTACCTTCCGGGCTGGTGAATGTGATCGTCCGGCGAATCGCGTCCCGCAAGTTACTCTGCCCGACGATCATGTTTTCCCACGTGGGTGCATTGGCATCTTCGAAATCCGCCATGAAGACTTTAGCGCCTGAATTTAACGCGTTGATCACCATCTTCCGATCTGTAGGACCGGTGATCTCGACTCGGCGGTCGGCTAGATCGTTGGGTAGTGGTGCCACACGCCAGGCGGCGGCCCGGATCTCAGCGGTCTCTGGCAAGAAATCATAGCTCTTGCCAGCATCCAGGGCTTGTTGTCGTACGACACGGCGCTGCAGCAATTCCAGGCGGCGACTCTGAAAATGTCGTTGGAGCGCGGCCAGAAATTCGATGGCCTCAGGCGTCAAAATTTCTGCCATGGCTGGTGACACTGGTCCACGAAATTCAACGCCATCGGGTAGTGCTTGCATGAGAGGCTCACCCCCTTGTGGATGTGCGGATGCCCGCAGGGCGATCCACCAGTGAACACGCACTGCGGGGGCCAGGCCAAATGCCTCGCCCCCTGACTGATAGTCGATCGCGGAACGGTTCAGAACTGTTCGTGTTCTGTCGATCCATGCAGCGCTACCGTTGACGACTCGCCGCCCGCGATGACCTGAGCAACTTCATCAAAATAACCGGTTCCGACTTCTCGTTGATGCTTTGTCGCGGAATACCCCGCGGGTTCCAACGCGAACTCCGCTTGCTGCAACACCGAATATGCGGCCATCCCTTGCTCGCGGTAATCGCGAGCGAGGCTAAACATACTGTAATTCAAAGCGTGGAATCCCGCCAGGGTAACAAACTGGAATTTATACCCCATTTTTCCCAGATCCTGCTGGAATGACGCAATGGTCTGAGGATCCAACTTCTTCTGCCAATTGAATGATGGGGAGCAGTTGTAGGCCAACATCTTGCCAGGGAAACGCGCATGGATAGCTTCCGCGAAGCGTTGCGCCTCCGCAACATTTGGTTCACTGGTCTCGCACCAGATGAGATCGGCGTAGGGCGCGTAGGCTAATCCGCGCGCAATGGCGGCGTCCAGTCCAGACCGGATGCGATAAAAACCTTCAGTGGTCCGTTCCCCGGTGAGAAACTGATGATCATACGGGTCAACATCCGTGGTCAACAATTGCGCCGCATTGGCGTCCGTCCGGGCGATTAGCAAAGTTGGAACATCCAGAACGTCAGCGGCAAGGCGCGCGGCGGTGAGATTCTTGATGGCGGTGTTTGTGGGGATCAAGACTTTGCCGCCCATGTGACCACATTTTTTCTCCGAAGCCAGTTGATCCTCAAAGTGCACACCGGCGGCGCCAGCTTCGATCATCGCTTTCATGATCTCAAAGACATTGAGGGGACCACCAAAGCCCGCTTCAGCATCGGCGACGATAGGGGCAAACCAATGCGTATCGCGCTGTCCTTCGCTCCAGGCAATCTGGTCGGCGCGCCGGAGGGCATTATTGATGCGTCGAACCACATTAGGCACACTATCGGCTGGATAAAGGCTCTGATCAGGATACATCTGGCCAGCATCATTCGCGTCTGCCGCGACTTGCCAGCCACTGAGATAAATAGCCTGTAAGCCAGCTTTGACCTGCTGGACGGCTTGATTGCCTGTCAGCGCCCCAAGCGCGGGAATATATGCGGCACTCTGCAGCAAATTCCAGAGGCGCTCTGCACCCATCCGCGCCAGGGTATATTCGATCTGTACACTGCCACGCAGGCGAAACACATCGGCGGCACTATATGCTCGAGTAATATCCTGCCACCGTGGATCTTCACGCCAGGTCTGTTCAAGGGTTGCGGGTGTTGTGATCATTTGACTGGAATTCGTGACAGCGACCATTGAGAAGCCTCCTCATGAGCAATTGGGGGTACGACAATTCGACTCGCAGTCAGTGGAACAGCGAGTTGCGACGGGCCTGGGCCACAGGGGAGCGGTTTCGCTACGCAGGTATAACATAACTGCGGGCGCCGCACAAAGTGGCGAGAGACGACCGTTGGTGGGTGCGCGCTAGGGTGCGCGATTAAGAGAGGAGGAGATCTGGGATACACCCCTCACGACGGTGCCAGACAGCACAATACAAAGAGGGTAAATGGAAGGGGTTCCCAACGAAGTCAGCGCATGGCGCTTGAGGCGAATGGTGCGTCATCATGGCACGCATCATCTCGCTCCTTTCTCGGACAAAACCACGACCGAAACAGGAGAAACTGGCGACATTGCCAGGGATGTGTTCACCGTTCCTCTAACAGCATATTCCGCATAACAGTTGCGGGCTGTCCTCAGAGGTAATTGCGAACAACTTGATCCCTAGTCTACCAGATCATGCGGGGATTGTCAATGATATTCGCAACCAGATCGCACAGGATTGGAATTTTGCTCTTATCCGGCGCGTTCCCGGAATTTACGGGCCCGTGTCCGTGGATGGTGCTGAACCACCACCGGAGGCAAAAAGGTGAGCAAAAGTTCCTCCAATGCACTTACCTCAAAAGGTTTATGTAAAACTTTCACGATGGCTGACGGCAGAGGTGATACACGCAATTGTGCGGTCATGATAATGATAGGGGGTGGGCAGACTCCCATGCAGACAGCATCTTGCTGAATGCGTTCGCACAATTCCCAGCCGTCCATATATGGCATCTCAAGATCCGTCAGGATAATCATGGGATGGTGATCGCGCAACCAATGATACGCATCAGCGCCGTTCGTCTGGACACACACGTCATAGCCTTGATCATGTATGTACGATGCGAGCAGGTCCCCCAGGGTCAGGTCATCGTCCACAACCAGGACGAGCGGAATCGCACATTCCTGGGGTAGTGGGAAGGCCACCTGTTCACGACGCGCAGTCATTTGATTATCTATCAACGTATTTTCCTTCCCTGGTGGTGGTTGATTTCGCTTTCGCTGATCCAACCGAACAGAAGTTCCTTGCCCGCTTCATCGGAGACACAGCAGAGGGTATGCCATTACGTGCGTGATCACCCATGAATTTTCCAAAACTGAAAACTTTCTAACGTGCGAAAAATGTCAGCAATTTGTGAAACGCATCTATTATGGGGATCGTGTTGCAAATGTCTGGACGCAGCGACGCGATCAGCAATGGGATGAGACGATCTCGCAACAGATCGTAAGATTATCGTCGCATCCCACAGCAATCGGTACCTGTTCCACGCGATGACTGCTGATTTCAAAGCAGTTATCGCCACACCATCGACGAATAAGGGAGAAACAGTATGTCTTGGCGAGGTATGCCCAGCACAGTGTTGACCCGCGGCGTAGTGATCTGCGCTTTGGGCATCGCACTGGCTCTGGGTGGTTGTGGCCATGCTAACAACACGACCACGAGTGGGGTCAACAATCCTACAAGCAGTCAGAATCCGAGTCAGAAACACCAGGGTGGGACTGGTGGCAACAATGGCACGGTCGGCAATACCGGGTCCGCCAGCCAGGGCAGTTCCTATCAGAATATCTCGAGTGGAGTCAATACAGTGAATTCGGTGGTTGGCTCGCTCAGCGGTAGCTCAAACGATGCGAATACGAATTTTTCCGCCTCGAATCCGGAGGTGCAACCATGAAGTCTCTTCGCGCAATGCTCGTTGGCAGCGCCACGCTCCTGGCGTTGCTGGTCGCACTCCTGGCGAATGTGGGCACAGCGCGTGCCGCAACCTCGGCGATCATCGATAACTGTGACCCCACGAAGCTCACGCAACTGCAATTTGTGCAATGTGTCGGCAATGCCGAGATCACCCGACGCATCAACTACTTGAATGATCTCAGCACCAAGACGCAGAGTTTGATCACGTTCATCAATCAGAAGTCTCCCAACTCTCAGATTACGACTGATCTCCAGGGCATAGTGAATGATGCCAATGCTAATATCAGTGGTGGCACTACGTTCGGGACTCAGGTCAATGGGCTCAACGCGCTCAAGACAACCCTTGATGCTGAGACGACGGTCCAGGCGGCGCGCGCGGATATCCAGACCATCTATAAGGGATATCGCATCTATGCCCTTGTGTTGCCCCGTGATTACAATCAGAAACGCTTCTTCCACTTACAGTGGGCCTATGGCGTCATCGAACAGCTGATCGGCCAATTCTCGGTCTTCAGTTCAACGCCAACGCCTTCGCAGCCCACCTGCCCTCCCGACGACAGCGCTCGTACCGTCCAGGCGCTCATGGCGTGCGCCAACCAGTATCTGACCCAGGAGAGCAGCCTATATAGTAGCTCGACTCTTCAGTTGGCGAACTACAATGAGGCCAACGTCGACCAGACTCTCAAACAAGCACGACAGGACAGCAACTCAGCGGAACATTATCTGAACGCTGCGACGATCGTGATCAACAATGTCTGCAACAAGACGTCCGGTTGCGCGACCAACACGCCCCCACCGACACCCGCGCCATAAGCGCGTGCAGTGATTGGATGGCTATTGGATCGCACCACTACGGGACAGGCTTGGCGCATTGCGGCGCCGATCCTGTCCCGTTTTTTTATAGAAGAGGGCCATGAAAACCCCCGACTTTGAAGCGGGGGAGGAAATGGCCCGTCGCCGCAGCGACAACGGCTTGACCTACCCGGCCATATCATGAATAATACGCGTATGGAACCATCGCTTGAGAAACAGAAAGGCACCTTCGTCTCTCCAAAGGATCTTCTTGGTGCGTTGCGGCGACTGGCCCAAGCGCATCAACGCTCGTTCATTGGTGAGATTGTGTGGGCGTGACGCCAATATATCCAGCATCAGCAGGAAACCGAGATGCCGAACGTAACCAAGACGTTCAAGTACAAATTGGACCCAACACCCCAGCAAGCGATGGCGTTGGCACATACCAAAGGAATCTGTAACTGGTTGAACAATACCGCCCTGGAACAACGTCGGGCCGCGTGGCAGATGCGGCGATCAACATCAAACGGGCTGGGCTGGCCCTTCGGGGGGCCCCTGCATCAGCGAGGACGGTGAACCGAGAATCCCCCGCGCTTTAGCCGGGGGAGGGTCAAACTGCCTCAGGGAGGATCATGCATGATTCTGCGAGAGTTATTAGCGCGTGCGACCGCTGGGACGGTACTCTATCCTGGTGGCAGCGATCGGTTCGCTCATTTCGCTTCGGACTCGCGCGAAGTTTCTCCCGGCGCGTTGTTTGTCGCGGTGCAGGGCATCCATACCGATGGGCATGAACATGCGGATGAGGCGGTGGCGCGAGGCGCCACTGGTCTGTTGGTAGAATCCGCCCGTGTGGCGCAGGATCCCGCCCGCTGGGCTGATTTTGGCGCGCGTGGCGTAGCGGTGATCTCCGTGCTCGATGTGCGGATGGCGCTTCGCCAGTATGCCGCTGCCGTGTTGCGCACCTGGCACCCACGCGTCATTGCGATCGCGGGAAGCGCTGGCAAGACGACTACCAAAGAAGCGATCGCGTCGATCCTCAGTCGGCAGGCCAGTGTCTTTCGATCCTGGCGCAACTATAATGATCTGCTCGGGGTGCCGCTCTCGCTTGGCGGATTGGAACCCCATCATGAATATGCTGTTATTGAACTGAGTTGCGACTATCCCGGTGAGATTGCCGAATTGGCGTCACTGACCATTCAATCAAACGCTCCCACCCCTCCTATTGCGGTGATCCTCAATACCTTGGCGACGCATCTTGATGGATTGATTTCGGAAAATGGTATTAGCGATGCGTTATCACCGCTGATCGACGCCCTGGGGCCTGACGGTATCGCTATTCTGAATGCACGAGATCCGCGACTACGAGACCTGGGCAAAGAGCGCAGTGGATCCGTTCATGGACCACGCATCGTTTGGTTCGGCGAACATCCCGAGAGCCTGGTAGTGGGCCAGGTGACTTGCAATGAAGATGTCACCAATCCCCACATCAGCCTGAGTCTGGAGCCTGTCGCTGCCGCGGATCCCCCGGTATGGCCATTGCGTGGCCTCTATGGCGTGCAATGGCGCGATGCGGTGCTCGCAGCAGTGACGACAACGGCGGTGCTCGATGTTGCACCCGCGGCCGCCGCGGCATCATTGGAAGATTTCACTGCGCTGCCTGGGCGTATGCGCCCGTTGCCGGGGGTAAATAATCTCCAAATCCTTGATGATAGCCATAGCGCGTTGCCCGACGCCACTCTGGCCGCGTTGCGCGAGCTCGCGCGTCAGGGTCGGCTGATGGGGGTGCCTACCATTGCCGTGCTCGGCGATATGGATCATCTTGGTGGGGCTGCCGAGGACTGGCACACGACGATTGGCATTGCGGCGGCCAGCACCGTGACAGCACTCATTACGCGCGGATCTCTGGCTGAAGTCATTGCGAGATCGGCGCGCTCAGCCGGCATGCCGACTGAGCGCGTCGTGATGACCCACACCGCGGAAGACGCGGCGCGCGCGGTCCGTGATCTGGCGGCGGCGATGCCGGTGCCGCCAATTGTGCTCATCAAAGGTGGCCCCCCAATGCGCATGGAGCAGGTCGTGGCAGCGCTCTTGCGCGATCCCACGCAGGCCTCCGCCGTGCTGGATCGTCAGCGCGCGATCTGGCGACGCGAGATTGTGGGCGAGTTATTACGGCCAACCTGGTTAGAGATCGATCTCGAAGCGATCGGTGCGAACTGCCGCGCCCTCAAAGACATCATTGGCCCACATGTCGCCCTGATGGCAACGCTGAAGGCAGACGCTTATGGGCACGGTGCGCTGAAAGTCGCGCATACCGTCTTGAGGAATGGAGCGACCTGGCTGGGGGTTGCCACCGTCAGTGAAGCCCTTCCGCTCCGTGCCGCCGGCATCACCGCGCCGATTCTGGTCTTCGGATACATTCCCCCCTGGCAAGCGCGCCAGGCCGTCGAATTAGATGTACGCGCGACGGTCTATGATCGTGAAACCCCATTTGCCCTGGATCGCGCCGCGCGAGCCCTGGGCCGCGTGGTGCCGGTCCATGTCAAAATTGATACGGGCATGGGGCGCTTAGGCTTGCGTGCGGAAGATGTGGTGGCAATTTCCACGTACCTGCGCGAGTTGCACACACTGCCTGGTATAACTATCGAAGGGATTTATACACATTTTGCCACTGCGGATGAACTTGACCTGAGCTTTGCTGAGACTCAACTGCAACGTTTTCAACAGGTCCTGCGTGCCTTGGAAGTCCGTCCTCCTATAGTGCATGCTGCCAATTCCGCGGCCACCTTGCGCTTGCCCTCCGCGCATTTTGATCTGGTGCGGCCAGGAATTGCGTTGTATGGACTCTCTCCTTCATCGGCAGTGCCGTTGCCATCTGCCTTTCGCGCGGCGCTCAGTTTCAAAACGCAGATCGCCCTGGTGAAAGTGGTACCCGCCAATGAGGGTATCAGTTATGGACAAACCTACGTGACTACTACAGCCGAGCATATCGCTACCTTACCCGTTGGCTATGCCGACGGCTTCCGCCGAGGGCCAACCAATTGGGGCACGGTCCTGATCCGCGGTCGCCGCGCCCCAATCCGAGGTCGTGTTTGTATGGACCAAACCATGGTCAGCATCGAAGCCATCCCCCTGGCGCGCACCGGCGATGAGGTCGTCCTGATTGGCCGTCAGGGCGAGGACGCCATAACCGTCGAGGAGGTCGCCCAGCAACTCGGTACTTCGCCGTACGAAGTCGTGGCGGCACTGCTGGCCCGTGTGCCTCGCGTCACGCATTGACGCTGGTGGATCTTTATACCTCGGCGGTATCCAGGACGATGACCTCGGAGCCATGCGCCGCAGAATAGGCTGCCGCCTCCATCACAGCGATATTGCGGCGCGATGAGGTCGGTGGCACCGCCAATGGCGCACCTACCAAAAGATGATCGGCGAAGTTGCGATGGAAGGGGTGGCGCGGCGCGGGAGGCAACCCGAGTCGCTGGTGATGCATCTGGCCTCGTGCGTCGCGGATGGCGACGGTGATCTCAGGAAGCGCTTCGGAGGGGGCGAGGGGCGTCTCGACAAGATCGCCATTCCATTTACGCGACTGAATCACCGTGTCGCGCCACTGACCGATGATCGCGCCGCGTGTCCCCAACACATACCATTTCGGTTTCAGCAACGCCGCAACATCAGAATGGATGAAACTTGCCTCAGCCCCATCGGCGAAATGTATCACCAGATGCGCCTGATCCGCGTTGGTGACATCTTGCCAGACCCGCTTATGGGCGGTCGCACG
The DNA here is from genome assembly GCA_027459705.1 of Ktedonobacteria bacterium. GTDB lineage: Bacteria > Chloroflexota > Ktedonobacteria > Ktedonobacterales > JACDGC01 > DAIDHM01. The sequence continues at coordinate 17,034 of DAIDHM010000062.1, forward strand.
CACATCGCGTACGTTGGCGGCCAGCAGTTGCAGCACCCAATCGAGGTAATGCGATCCCCAATCATAGAAAACCCCACCTGAAATTGGTTCGTGCGAATGCCAGTAGTCGCAGGGGTGATCATAGCCACCGATGAACGTCTCCAGATGGAATATCTCGCCGATCGCTCCAGACTGGATGACTTCGCGGATCGCCACGAAGTCAGCGTCCCACCGACGATTCTGGTACACCGTCAAAGCGAGATCTCGTTCGCGGGCGGCTGCGATCAAACCGTCGGCTTCGGCAACAGTCATACAGAACGGTTTCTCGACAATCACGTGCTTGCCAGCTTGTAACATCTGCAGGGCCAACCTGGCATGGGTATTGGGCGGCGTGCCAATGATGACGGCATCGACCGTGGGGTCCACTGCGATCTCGTCAGCTTCGGTGGTGATCCGCGCGTCCGGGAAATCCACGCGTGCGACTTCGAGACGCTCAGGGCTACGATCGCAGACGACGCGCATTGCCAGTCCCGGTGTCGTGGTGATAGCGCTGGCATGTTCGAAGCCGATCGCGCCGTAGCCGAGCATTGCCATGCCTATGGGACCTGCGGTCCGCCAACCTCCAAGGTATCGCGCTAACCGGGCGATGAACTGTGTGATTCCCGCTGGATACGCCGCCAAGCCGGTGGATCCGGTAATCCCGAGGTAAGCCAAATGCCCCTCGCCCACCGGACGCAGCATCGCAAGTGTCTGGCGAGTATAGCGCCAGCTCATAGTCAACAACGGCGTCGCATCATCTGGTAGCGCGGCGAGTGGTATGACTGCATCTTCGAACACGATGTCTTCATCCAGTCGACTGGTCGTCATATGGTCACCAACGGGATGGGCGATAATTTCGGCACGAGGGAATGGCGTGGCAGGAAGGGGTCCGATGAGACCCTGTAATGCCTCATGCGCGCGCCAGGCATCCGTAGCATTGCCGAGTAGTAGCAATCCGCCTCCGACAGAGGACTTTTTGCCTTCCACCCTGCGCCTGCCGCCAAGGCGCAGATGGGCGACGAGCACGTTGACCGCTTCGGTGGTGAGTGGGTTGCGCGTCGCAAGGATGATGACTTCCGCATCTGGCGAGCGGAGTAACCGATCGACTGTTGCCACTTCCAGTTCAATCTGGTGCCAGGTGCGCAAGGTGGCTACGAGTGGACCGGTAGCCGACGTTTCTGGCTCGCGATCAACAATCAACAGGACCCGCGTCATGGAATTTTCCCTTCAGTAGTCGCTGGCACTGAGTTGCCAGCCGCGACAAGAACACAACGAGTTTCATTGTATGCTACCGCATAGTCGGCTGCCCAGATCAAGTGACACTCTGGCCTCTCAATTGGCTTGCCCGGAACATCAGCGCTGGTGAGACATGGGTTTCGGAAAATGCTACTTTACTTTGGGTCAGCCAGCAGGTCCGATGCCTTTGGCAAATACAACGCTATATTTGGGGATTATGTGTCAATGTGCTACTGAAAATCACCGCATCCAAGCCAAAAATAGCCAAACCAAATATATCTGGGTCCAGTAGCCCAAACTTGAGTGGTGGAGCGGCGATGTCCAGAATGGGAGCCTTACACAGAACAAAGAGCAGATCTTTTATGCGCACGTCGCGTTGATCTGTGATGCACTTTGCTTCCAAACCCGACGATCTTGCCAGGGTGACCGTATGATTCGACGTAACCACGCCGAAGGTGAAAATTTTTAGCAGCCAGTATTGGCACTATTGCTTCCCGCCGCCCATATAGGGAGGGCTATGATCAGAGCATAGTCCTCCCTATATGGGAGCAGCGTAAGGATGGATTACTGCTTCGCACGCAGATATTGCGCTGGCCAGGCAATCTCCTGCCCCAATGCCTGAGCGGCATGCATGGGCCAATACGGGTCGCGCAACAGTTCGCGTGCCAGCGCCACCAGGTCAGCGTCACCCGATCTGATGATCGTATCTGCCTGGTGCGGATCGGTGATAAGCCCAACCGCTGCGACGGGAATATGAGCTTCGACACGGATGCGCTGTGCGAAAGGTACCTGATAGCCTGGGCCAAGTGTGGAAATTTGCTGCCGCGCGTCCAGGCCGCCACTGGAGACATCGATGGCATCGACGCCCGCCTCGCGGAGCCACTGTGCCACCTGCACGCAGGCATCGACCGTGAAACCGCTGTCCGCTGGCAGCCAATCGGTAGCACTTACTCGAACCATAATTGGGAGATCCTTGGGCCATACCGTCTGAACCGCCGCTACGACTTCCATTAAAAAACGCGCGCGATTCTCCAGCGATCCACCATACTGGTCAGTACGTTGGTTCGATGCAGGCGAGAGGAATTCATGCAGCAGATAGCCATGGGCGGCATGCAACTCGATAAGCTGGAAGCCTGCTTCGAGAGAGCGGCGCGCCCCTTGCGCGAAAGCCTGCGTGACCTCACCAATTTGCTCGATCGTCATAGCCTGCGGTTGCGGATAGCTGGGTGCGAAGGCCACCGCACTGGGAGCAATGACCTGACCGAGCCAGCCCGCATGCGCCGCATCGGCCGCACCGTTACCGTCCCATGGCCGGAGTGTGCTGGCTTTGCGGCCCGCGTGCGCCAGTTGAATGCCGGCTACTGCGCCTTGCGAGCGGATAAAGTCCGTGATACGCGCAAGCATAGGGATATGCGCATCGTCCCAGATGCCCAGATCTTGTGGAGAGATGCGACCGCGCGCCTCGACCGCGGTGGCCTCCGTCATCACCAGGGCTGCTCCGCCGACAGCGCGACTGCCGAGGTGAACCATGTGCCAGTCATTGGCGAAACCATCGACACTGCTATATTCGCACATAGGCGAGACCATGATGCGATTGCGCAATGTCAGAGATTTCAAGCTATAAGGTGCAAAGAGATGCGCAGTAGTCTTATCGCTGGTTGTTGGGACGCTTTGTGGCTGGACCGCCATATGTACTCCTGCTTGCCCTCGTGAGGAAAAGTGAAATAATGCACTGTCTTACTCACGAGTGATGTTATTTGGGTCACAGCTTTGTCAAGGCCATCGATCAGTAGTAGACTAACTGCGAGTGGCCCTGACGTTTGGAGACCTCTGCGACACTTCATAAATTATAGCATTGTGCGCCGAATCGGTGCTATGTACCATTTGCAAGTTGTTCTATGGCCCGGTCATCAATTGGTCGTTCTCATCATACGCGTTATCTGGGTTATTATCGTTGTGGTCGTCGCGTTCAATCGTCACAATGTTGCCAATCCAGAAATGGGCGTTGGGGTTGGCGGTCGCGCCGGTATAGGGATCGACTCCTGCCTGGTAAGGACCCATATACGGGTCGGGATCATAGCCATTATTACTGGCATAGGGCCGCGCCAACCAGGTTGCCCCATCACGCGAGGTGCCACCGACAAACTGATCGAGAGGAACTCGCTCGAAATACGTACCGTCGAGAAAATATCCCCAATTTTGGTCCCAGGGACTATACACGGCGAAACTATCGATAATTGCGTGTGGGTCAGTGGCCGGATTGCCATAAGCCCAGACACCAGCAATCAGCACGGAATGCTCGCCGCGATTCATCATCAACATCAGAGGTTCCTGATATTTCGCGGTCACCTGGGCAATGTGATTGGCAACATCGCCTGGCGCATTATGAAAGATATGCATGTGGTAAGGGTGAATCGCGTTGGTTTCATAGGTAACGGTGACAGCCACCGCGCGTGGGTCCATGCCGGAATCATGCGAGATATTTGCGAGGGTAAATGGTTTGCGATAACGGCCGCTGCTGACAATTTTTAATCCGGGGGCGAGATGAGCCGCTAAAGCATGATCCATATCGTAGAGCAATTGACCGGCCTGCTGCAAATTCGGATCTCCAGGTGTGGAACTATAGGTTGCTGGTCCTTCACTCGCTCTGGTCATGAATTTTTCTGTTTGGTTATTCGCCCATTCGATATAATTGATCATGCCCTGAGTTGTGGCTAATGAACAATAATTACCGGAAGCTTGTGGCCAGGGGCTATTGGCGGCGACTTGATTATTGGTGTTGACTCCAGTTGCTTGCTGCATCCCTTGCAGGCTCGCCCCATAATATTGCAGCGAAACCGGGCCAGAGGTCGCGGTGGGGAGGGCAGTGCCAGCTGGTGGGGCTGTCCAGGTCGGATTCACTCCAGTAGTCCCGAACCCCAGATATGACTGACCAAAACTGGAATGTGCCAAGGCGTAATACGAACCACCAAACGCCGCGACAAAAATGATGATCAATGCCAAGACCGCTATCAGGCCAGCGGACTTCCGCGGCGCGGGTGGTAATGATCGCGTTGTGCGCAGCGTTGCAAGTCGCGTTGTTGCGAACTCATCATGATCGGTATATGAAGGTCGCTGCCCCATCGTATGCATCCCTTGGCCCGGTCACCGGGAGTGGAAATGAGTTGTTAGTTTACTGATCACCCAGATTGTCGCTTTGCCTGATCCGCTGAGGACATTGTACTCGGTAGACTGCTGAGGATCAAGCACAAATTTCAACAGAGGAAATGAGAGGGGCAACGCGGCACCAGTCCGCCGTGTTACAATGCAAAGGCTGGCATTCGTTTCCAGTTTGATCACTCGACATCTGACCGCGAAAGAGGCTCTTGTCATGCCACATTCATCAGATCCGCACGCTGGCGGCGCACCAGGGGATACACTCGCGGGCCAGGTCGCTGCGCTCATAGAACAGATCCCAGGGATCGCGGCGGAATTGCGGACAGCGAATACACGCGAAACCATGCAGGTCGCACTTGCCCCCATTCTGGACATGCCGAATGACGTACAGGAAGCACTGGCACAAGCTGTTGGTCGGCTCCGAGGCGATCAAGGTAGAGATGCTCTGGACGTGGTGGAAGCCTGGAGCGAGCTTGGTACTCAACGCGCCGCCACCAAAGAGGCCCGGCGAGCGAGCATCCGACTTGAGAGCGCGGGCCTGCGATCAAGCATTAAAGTTCCTGCCGCGCGCTCCGTGGCGGCAACTGTACCCAATGAACTGCAATTCGCGGGGGCCTGGGCGACACGATCGCGCGATACGAGTGAAGTGGCAATCCTGATTGCCTGGTCACGCGGCGAAGAATGGCAGGGCTATCGCGTCTCGCTCATCTTTTGGAAGGGCGAGATTCTCATCGAAACGACACCATCAGGCCTGACGCAGCGACGATTCGAGCGCGAACAGGTCGAGGCCATGCGTTCCTCGTTCGATGTTCCGGTCGTCGCGATCTCACTCGGCCAGGTCCGCTTCCTCTATGAAGATCTCCTCGATCAAATGGCCTGGCGTGGGACAAGGCTTGCGGCTGACGTTAAGAGTCTGGTGGATCTCTTGAAGGGGCGCATCCAGCGTGACGCAGCACATCAAGGACAGTTGGCGGATGCCAGTGTCATGAGCTTGCTTATCGACGCGGACATTGAAGCGGATGAGGTGATGGTAGATTTCTGGAGCGCGTGGGCATTCGGAGATTTTATGCTCTGCTATGAACTGCTCTCTGAGCGCGCCGGTCCTCGTCAGGGCACCACACGCGACGATTTTATCGCATTGCGGCGAAAGTGGTATGGTGAAGCTCTCCCTGCGCGCCTGCGCATCGGTGCGACTGCGAAAACTACCGCTGAACAGAGTGGCCTCTGGGTGCCAGACGCATCGATGGGCACCAGCCGCAGCAATTGGGCTTTCTTTTGGTCACTTGAAATGCGCGAGACGCCAGTTGCTGGTCAACTCAGTGAAGTACCGATGGCGACCCTCACGAATCCCAGCAATCAACGGCGTTGGTTCTGGCAAACCATCAGCCTGGAACGCGACGCGATGAGCAAGCGTTGGCATATTACCCGCATTCGCGACGAAGGCGCCGCCGCACAGGCGCGACCCGTTGAGGATCTGATCAAACGCAGCAATGAACTCTGGGATGAAGCTGACGCATTGGCCCAACAATTCGAGCGGACTGGCACCGAAGCGCAAAACCGCGAGCATGTCTTGCACATCATGGCGTTAGTCCAGGAGTCACAGAGCTTGGGGGAAGCGGCACTTATGCGTCTCCCCGGTGATCGTGCACTGCATCAGACGCTTGTCGATCACGCCCAATCCGTCCGCCTCTTGGATCGCGCCGCCGCTCTCCTCGAACGTATTATCACGCATTTCGGGGCGACCATGGACCTCTGGCTCCAGGTAGCGGCCATCCAGTTCAACCAGGCACAAGTGCTTGCCGAGCAAGAAGATGCGTCCGGGCATCATTTCTGGCTTGACACCGCGATTGCCAGCGCGCGTCAGGCCATCGCGATCGAACGGACGCCTGAAGGGTTGGTGGTGTTGGGTGAACTTCTTAACATGCATGGCGATTCCGCCGAGGCAGAGAGTCTGCTCCGCGAATCACTCGCCATACGCGAAACCTCCGGCGCGTGGATCGACCTGGGTGATCTGCTGATGCGCCAACGCCAGTTTATCCCGGCAATCTCGGCATTTGAGCAAGCACAGCGCCTGGATCCTACCACGGCCGTCCCACGCTGGCGATTGGGCCGCGCGCTCGAGATGGTGGATCGGAAGCCTGAGGCGCGTTTAGCCTACGAAGACGCGGTGGAACAGAACCCTGAGGATGGCATGGCGCAGATGCTACTGGGAGTCTTGCTCTCTACAGAACATGAGTACGATCAAGCCTATCTGCATCTGATTAAAGCGTTAGAGTTGGGAATCATGGAGACGGATATCTTTCTCCAGCTCGCCGTGATCGAAGCAGATCGCGGGAATACCAACTCCGCGCTACAACTGCTGGACCAGGCCATGCGCCTCAGTCCGCAACTGGCGCCACAGATCAAACAAATGGCTGAATCTCTCCGTGCGCAACCACGTAACAAACCGCGCTAATCGCTTTGTGCTCTGCAAAAGCAATGAGGGCGCTGAGCTCACGCTCAGCGCCCTCATTGCCATGGCCATGTGTTTGAGAATCGCCAATGAAGAATTATGAGTGGCCGAGATGGGTTGAGGTGGGAATAGTAGAATGCCTTGCGCGCTGCCAATGGAACGCATGACGCGTCATCAGCAGGGAACAACTCTACCATTTTGCACGTCATTGAAGGAGCGCAGATTATTCATATCAAGAGGAGGACCATTCCCATGCGACCTCACACTGTGACTGCTTCAACCGTTACTTGCGCTCTCATACTCATGATTACGCTCGGTCTGTCAGCGTGCGCATCTTCGTCCAGCCTTGCAGGATCGACGACCCCGGTGACAACCAACTGTGGGGCAGTCTCAACCACCCTCAACGGACGTGTGGTCGATGCCGCGGCTTTGACCGCAGAGAACTGTTTTGCTCAAGCATTCAAGACTTGCGCGCCCGCGACCCTCACCTTCAGCTCGCATGGAATCGACAATGGCACGGTTCACGGACTGACGATCAATAGCCAGGCCGGTAAGTGTATTATCACGGATGCCCAGCAATCGTACATCGCTCCTCAACCCCTCAAACCAAGCGGTACGGTAACCTGTACGCAACTTCAACAGGATCAGCAGGGGGTAACTATCGACAGTTGCTCTGATCAATCCACCATCCTGATTCCGGCACCTACAGCATAATGCGGAAGTGCTCCCGAATCTCCACGGGCAGAGCTTGATCTAAGTACCAGTCACTATATAACCCATGATCCTTGATCTCCATTCCAACGACCTGGCGCCATACCCTTGGAGATTGGCCGCAGACCCGACTCGCCGAGTGAATATGCTGAATATCCACTCGATATTGAGCAGTGAGTCCCCGCAAGCCGATTGATGGTGTGGCATACTGGTGGAACAGGAGGCGAGTGATGGTGGATGAAACGATATTGCGGACGGCACTGAGTGCCGCGACCACGGCTGGGGCGGCCTATGCCGAAGCTCGGAGCGTCGCGACGCGCGAACGCCAGGTCAGCGCGCGCGATGGCACGGTGGATCTGGTCGGGGAGCGCAGCGACGCGGGCTACAGCATCCGTGTCGCGGTACTCGAGGGTGCAGGTGGCTGGGGCTTCGCCGCGACAGCCGATCCTTCGCCCGAAGCTGCCGCCAGTGCCGCCCGCGCGGCAGTCGAGATCGCCCGCGCCAGTGCGAGCATGCGCCACACGCCGTTTGCGCTGGATGGTTTGCCGACTGAGCGCGGCGATTATCTGACAGCGGTGCAGCGTGACCCTTTCCAGGTTCCCATCGAGGAGGCCATTGACTTGGTCCTGTCGGCCTCCTCGCGTGCCCATTCCGCCCACTCCCGGATTGTCACGAGTCAGGCAAATGTGCACGCCTGGCACACAACGAAGCGCTATCTCAACACGCTCGGCGCGGATCTGCACCAGACCATCTTCGAGACGGAGGGGAATGTCAGCGCTATCGCCCAGGATGACGCGGGATACACTTACCGGCGCAGCTTCGGCAATATGGCGCAGAGTGGCTGGGAATTCGTTGAAGGACTTCATCTCGCCGAAGCCGCCCTGACCACTGGACAAGAAGCCGCCGATCTTGTTGTGGCTCCCTGGGCGCCATCAGGGCCACAGACCGTCATTTTGGGAGACTCCCTCGTTGCGTTGATCATTCACGAGTCGTGTGGGCATCCGACTGAGTTTGACCGCGTGCTTGGCTGGGAAGCCGCTTTCGCCGGGACAAGCTTCCTCATGCCAGAGATGGTGGGAACATTCCGCTATGGTTCGCCACTGGTCTCGATCGTCGCTGATTCCACTTCCCCTGGCGGCCTGGGCACCTTTGGGTGGGATGATGAGGGTATACCCGCCCAAAGGTGGGATCTTGTCCGCGATGGTCTCTTCACTGGCTATCTGACTGATCGCGAGGCCGCGCTCAGCGGAGGGCAGCCGGTGCGATGTTGTGGGCGCGCGTCCAGTTGGGCGCGTATGCCGATCGTGCGTATGGTCAATGTGAGCCTGCAACCCGTCCAGGGGACATTAGATGACCTGATTGCCTCTGTGGATTCGGGGATCTTGGTAGACACCCCTTCATCCTGGAGTCTGGATGATAAACGGATGAATTTTCATTTCAGTGCCGAACTCTGCCGCGAGATTCAAGGCGGCAAGCTGGGAGGATATCGCAAAGGCGCGGCCTTTCAAGCGCGGACCCCCGATTTCTGGGGCGCTGTGCAGATGGTGGGTGGTCCAGCGGATTGGCGATTGCATGGCTTCTCATCCTGCGCAAAAGGCGAACCATTACAACTGGCGCATGTCGCGCATGGTGCCCCGCCAATCATTGTCGAAGGACTGAACATCGCGCGTGGCTGAACCGCGCAACACACCTGGAACGGTTCCTGCTACCTTGTGTGCACAGCTTATCTGTGACCACTGTGAAGGAAGGAACCAACGTGCAGCAGCGTACAATTTTACGCCGCGCGCTGATGTGGGCGGGCGTCGGCATGGCCTTGGTGGGCTTTTACGCCGCGCTGAGCCAGGTCTGGTTGACTCGCGCCGCCCCCATGAGCCACGAGCTCGCCAATTCCGTGGCGCCGCGTCTTGCGGCCGCCACACGCGCCGGTACTGTCGCCCCAGACCGTCCGATGACGGTGACGTTCACATTACAATCGCGCAATCAGGCAGCGCTTCAACAATTCGCGACCGCCGTCGCCACGCCGCATTCGCGGCTCTACCACCACTTTCTCTCGCCAGCGCAATTTGCCCAGGTCTTCGGCCCCGACCCCGCCGAAGTACGTCGGGTGGAACTCTTCGCGCAACAGCAAGGGATGCGAGTAACCGCTGTACAGAGCGGTGGCATGTTTATCACCATCACTGGCCGAGCCAGTCAGATGCAACGTGCCTTCGGCGTCCAGATCGGTGAGTATCACGACAGCAGTGGTGGGAGCTTCTTCGCGAATGATCGACCTCTCTCGCTGCCCTCCGCGCTGGCGCCCGGCGTCATCAGTGTCTCCGGGTTGGATAATGCCACCCAGCGTAGTAACCACGCGGTTGGTCCGCGCGCGCTACCCCGGCTCGTGCCGCATGTTGGGCCACACGATGCCACCTGCCCCGCAACCACGGGCACCTATGGACTGACGCCACCACAACTCAAAACGACGTATGGATTTGGTAGCCAGACTGGTAGCGGGCAGCGCATCGCCCTGGTGGAATTTGATGGCTATTTGAATAGCGATATCGCCGCTTATACTACCTGTTTCGACCCCGGTGTCAATAGCGCTACCGTTGTCAAACCCCGACTCGTGGATCTCAGTTCGGCCATGGCGGCGGGCGATGGTGCGGTTGAGGTTGACCTGGATATTGAGGTCGCGTTAGGGATGGCGCCTGGCCTCGCCAACGTTGATGTGTATGAAGCGCCCAATACGAATCAAGGTCTGATTGATCTGCTCGCCGCGATCGCCAATGACGATCTGGATGCTACGGTCAGTGATAGTTGGGGAGCCTGTGAGGCCGACACCAGCTATCCCGTCGCGGCATCTGAGGAGATGGCCTTCTTACAGATGGCCGCCCAGGGCCAGGGTGTGTATATTGCCGCGGGCGATACAGGCGCGTATACCTGCCTCAGTGGGTTCAATACCTTCCATGGTCGAGTCGTCAATGCTGATGATCCCGCCACAGATCCCTATGTCACGGCTGTTGGGGGAACGACCCTCACCCTCAACGCGACGACCGCCGGTTATATGGGCGAGACAGTCTGGAATAACAGCAGCCAGGGGGCCAACAATGGCACTGGCGGCGGATATAGTATGTTCTGGGCGGCGCCGACCTGGCAGGTGAATGCCAAAGCGGTGACAACGCCAGGCGGCGTAGCAGACCCAACCGCGGCACGCGTCATCCCCGATGTCGCGGCGGATGCTGATCCACAGACGGGCTATGCGATCTACTGCACGGCAGGATCAATCTGTGCCGGTCTGAATGGTTGGTTTGATATTGGCGGCACCTCTGCGGCTGCTCCACTCTGGGCTTCGCTGGGCGCACTGACCAATCAACAAGCTGGTGGTTCGCTCCCTGGTGGCACCCGCATTGGCTTGATCACCCCGGCGCTTTACCAACTCTATGGATCAGATACTGGCGCCACTGGCGCGACTGGCATTACGATGGGGAGTGCAACGTATTACGACTATTCCGCGCAGGTGAATGGATCCACGCCTCCTGCTAGCGGACAGGTGGTTTTCCATGATGTGACCCAGGGCAGCAATACGTTCCCATCCACGCAAGGCTTTCCTGCGGGCTTCAGCGCCCAGACTGGTTTTGACGCTGTCTCTGGACTGGGTACGATGCAAGCGCAGTCAACCACCCAGTTTTTGGTCGGCCAGATTCGCTTCACTGCCCCCCGCCTCTATATGGTCGCCAAAGGCACGAACAACGGCTATTGGATCGCCAATTATTTCCTAAATACTGGCGATAACAATACTCTTCCTAATGCGGGATTGGCATCTCAATGGACTTCCTTGCCCGGTCAGACGTTCCAGGGTGCGCCAGGGATCGCCGACAATGGTCTGGCAACGGCTTCATTGGGGGCCACGACGGGCATGGTGTATATCGCAGGCATCGGCACGGATGGTACCGTGCGGTTCGGTTCCTGGAATCCCGCACAGATGCTCTTTAGCGGCTGGAGCAGCGTGCCAGGAACCACGTGCCAGGGTGATATGTCCGCCGCCTTCGCGCAAAGCACCTTCTTTGTGGCTTGTATGACCCCCAGTGGCGGCGTCGTCATCAATGCTTATAACCCACAAAACAATACCTGGGGCGGCTGGGCGACGATCGGTGGTGGATTGACCTCACCACCTACGATGTCCACCGATGGCCAGCAACTCTTGATCGTAGCGCAGGCGCCAACAGGCAAAGGCGATCAGAGCGATTGGTATACGTACTACACTCCAGGGACCGCCGCGCAGACCCCCTGGTATCGTTTTATGACGACTTGCCAGGTGACACCCGCTGTGGCGTTCGCGGGAGCCAGCGCGGGTGACTATATGTTGGCATGTGTGGCGAGCGACACAGGCACGATGTGGCAGAATCAACTCGCCACCGCCAATAATTCGCTCTCCTATTGGTCGAATCTCGGTTCGCCTGCTGGGGTCAAGCTGCGCAATGGCACGTCGATCGCCCTCGATACATTGGATTCGCCAGATGTCGTATTCTTCACTGGCCAAGGCACTGACAACGCCAGCTATGTCCAGTTAGTGACGACGAACCCCTATTTTAGCGGCATTACGGGTTGGCAGATGGCTTCCAGCCCCAACATCTTCTCGTCGAGCGCCGCCACCGATTACTTCGGCGTGTGACTCATGACCCATACAGCGATTGCCTACTTCAAGGCGACTATGGACCAAAATGGTCCGTAGTCGCCTTGGTTTTATCAGTTTGTGTCAAGTAGCCAATATATTTTACCAGCGTACGAGAATTCCCGTTGCATCGTCATGGAGTTTGATAGGGTTGTCATGGGTGCGATGGGCGACCTCCGCACGCTGCACTGTGATGTAATCCCCCAGTGTGCGCTGCTTGAGCGCAGACATTGTGGCGTTGGTGATATCTGACATATCGCCCGCTCCGATGAACGTCGGAGCGAGCCAGAGAAAGCCATCGCTGCAGATCAGAAAACCATCGCATGATTTTATAGCAAAGACTCCCGCGCGCGCAAAGGACTCCATGGCATCCAGACCATCGAGGACGCCCATGCCGCGCGCGCGTTGCGGTTGGCCAAAGAGATCGACAGCGTTATGACCGAATCGTCCTGCGACCTGACGGCGCAACTCAGCATCATCAAGGTGGTGCAAGCTTGGATGGATGATCGCCCGGTCCACCGGAAGCGTCAGCATATTGCGGTAGGCGAGATCATCCAGCATGCTTCCCTGGTGGGCCGCGTAGGTTACCTGCTTATACGGCTCGGCGAGCGGAATGAGCGCCGTATCCCCCAGGTGCAGCCATTCGACAGTCCCGGCGCGGCGATCCACCCGCGCTATCGTCGCGACCGCTGCGGGCAGCGCGAGGCGGATGGCGCGAGCGTCAGCCAGCCATGGTGCCAGCGTCGGTTCGCGCGCCACCACCGCTGCCACGGTGAGGGAGCCATAGTTTGCGATGACCGCTTCCTGGATGGCTTCGTTCGCATACCGGAAGAGATCGAGAAGCGGAGTGGTTGGATCGCGGACGATGCGGGCCATACAGACATCGCGCGCGGTCATTGCGGCAAAGCGACCTGGGGTCAGGGCCGCGCCCGCCAGTTCAGCCAACGCGGGAAAAGCCAGGATCTGTGTCACTCCATCAAAGACCGCCACGATGAGCAGATCATTGGTCTCCCAGACCAGCCAGGCGTCCTCATTGAGCCGAGTTACCGAACCCGGTTCGCTGATCGCCGCAATCTCCCATCGTTCACTACATATGTCCACAACTCATGTCTCCTCTGACTGCCATATCCTCGCGTTATAGCTTGCACGTTGGCATTATAGCGAACAACCTGGAGCAGCGCTATGTGACTGGCATGCCTCATTAGCTGCTGCAGAGTGCTTGCGCCATTGCGAATGTGAACTTTCACCGAGATCACAAGGGTGTGAGTCTGTATTCCCGCATATGTTGAGTATACTTGATCTCGAGATACGGATACTGTTGTCGTATCATAACGGAAATGGAGGGCATCCCATGGTCCCCAACGAGCTGCCTGTATACAACATCTTTGTCCGCGAACTCGAAGCTGTACTCAAGACGAAGCCTAAAAAGAAAGGCATCAGCCAATTGACTGAACTGCCATTTTACATCCATCCCATGAAGATCGCACGGCTTCTGGCTTCCCGGCATTCCCCGAAACATCTCGCCATCTTGAATCCAACCGATTTGGAGGCCATCATGGATCATTTTGAATTTGACCAGAAGGAGCGGTTGCGCATCAAAGCTGCGATCATGGCCACCGCCGTCGAGCGCGTCCTTATTGATCGCATCGATGCGGAACTCGCGTTACATGCAGCCGACGAAGTCTTCAGCATTCTTTACCATGCCATGAGCCGCGCGACGCCATCCCCAGCCCAACCGGCTAGCGAAGCAATCTCTGTGGAGACTCCAATGAGTCTCAGCGAGATTAAATTCACCCCAGAGATCGAATCTGAATTTACCCACGTCCTTGATGTGCTCGATCAGGCACTTGAGTTGATGTTTCGCTGCAAAGAATTGCCTAAAGGAGAAGAACGCACGCATTGCGCGCAGGATCTCGTGAGCTTGTTCGATCGAATGCTCGATTTGCTCGACAGCATACCCCAGGATCAACGTACATTGGAGCGTTGGCAGCCCTGGTTCGATGAAGCTCGTAAATGCCGCGCTGATGCACAGCGCTGGCTCCAGGAGGACTAATAATGGGAAAACGCGCATTACTCGTCGGAGTGGATCATTATCCAGGAATGCAGTCGTTGCAGAGCTGTGTCCGCGACACGATGACCCTGCGGAACTTGCTGCTATTTCACGCGAACCTGGATGTGAATTACGATTGTATCACCTTCCTGGGTATGGACCCTCAATTGGTCACCGCGGCTCATATACAGGAAAGGATTGTGTTGGGAGCTACGAAATCTGTCGTGCAGCAGGCATTAGCATCCCTATTCCTCTATGATGATACAGTCCTTTTCTATTTCTCGGGCCATGGGACCAAAACGGCGAATGGCACCATGATTCTCTTGCCGACTGATCGGGACGGACGCCAGCAGGGAATCTACTTGCAAGAGCTACTTGACATGGCGAACGGGTCGAACGCGCGCCAGATCGTGTTGATCCTGGACTGTTGTTTTGCGGGGGCGATCGGCGAAGAGTTCATCGATCTCCAACGGATGTGGTTACGGCCTGGGGTGACCGTCCTGGCGGCGGCGAGTCCTGATCAGTACGCATTTGCGCGCGATGGGCAGAGTGTCTTCACACGTGCCTTGTTGTTGGGCCTAGAAGGTGGAGTCGCGGATCCCCGTGGTTGGGTGACAGCCGCCGCTCTGTATGCTTTCATCGAACAGTCATTAGGCCCCTGGGAGCAACGGCCAATGTACAAATCTAACGCCACCGAGATGCGGCCCATCCGCTATTGCGAGCCGATCGTCAGCGATGATGAACTGAGACTGATTCCTGTGCTTTTCAAGGAATCGACGTGTCTCTTAGACCTGGATAAATCCTTTGAGCCTACGCAAGTTGATAGTGCAAAGCCGGAGAATGTTGCGATATTTCATGTCTTACGGCGGTTACAATTAGCGCGGATGATTCGGCCGACCAATCCACGTGAGGATGCGCTGTATTGGACTGCGATGCATCATGAATCCGTACAGTTAACCCCGTTGGGCCAATACTACTGGCAGCTTGCTAAAGCTGGGAAAATTGGTGGAACACCAGCATTCACAAGGAGGCTAGTCATGAATCACCTGGAACCAGAGAAACTCGCGCAGATTTTCCACGAGACCTACGAGCGTTTGGCGCCCTACTTCAATTACACAACCCGCAAGGAGACGGCGGTTCCCTGGGCTCAAGTACCAGATACGAACAAACAGTTGATGATTGCGGTTGCTACGGAAGTGCTGGCTGCTCTGCAACCGGCCGCCACTCCCGATACCCCGACCGCGCCCAGCGCATAACACCATCCCACCAGTATCATGAATGCACATGACGCTGGTGGGATGCAACGCAACTGCCAGACCCGGCATGATCCATGACGGGTCTGGTTGGGGAACTCTAGAAGTCGCCCATACCGCCACCCGGGGCTGCCGGAGCGGGAGGATTCTTCTCGGGGATGTCGGTGATGAGCGCCTCGGTCGTGAGGATCATCGTCGCGATGCTGGCGGCGTTCTGCAGAGCGGAGCGCGTCACCTTGGCGGCATCGATGATACCAGCGGCGACGAGATCTTCGGTCTTGCCGGTCAGCACGTTGTATCCGATCTTCGGATCGTTGCCAGCTTCGCGCTGCGAGCGGCGGATGGCTTCCACAATGACCGCGCCATCGGCGCCAGCATTGTGGGCGATGGTTCGGACCGGCTCTTCGAGCGCGCGGCGCAGGATCAGAATGCCCGTCGCGGCGTCGCCCGTCAGATTGAGCTTATCCAGCGCCTGAGTCGCGTTGAGCAGGGCAACTCCACCACCAGGAACGTAGCCCTCTTCGACCGCCGAGCGCGTCGAGGAGAGCGCGTCTTCGACACGGGTTTTGCGGAACTTCAGTTCCACTTCGGTGCCCGCGCCGACTTTGATAACGCCAACGCCGCCAGAGAGTTTCGCCAGCCGCTCTTGCAGCTTCTCGCGGTCGTAGTCGCTGGTCGTCTCGTCGATCTGCGCGCGAATCTGTTTGATGCGCGCCTGGATCTCCGCCAGATCGCCCTTGCCCTCAATGAACGTCGTGTCATCTTTCTTCGAGATAACGCGGCGCGCCTGGCCAAGATCGCTGATCTGGGTGTTCTCGAGGCGGCGGCCCATTTCTTCGCTGATAACCTGACCGCCAGTCAAAATGGCCAGGTCACGGAGCATCTCTTTGCGGCGATCACCAAAGCCAGGGGCTTTGACTGCCAGCACATTCAACACACCACGGAGCTTATTGACGACCAGGGTCGGCAAAGCTTCGCCATCGACATCTTCCGCGACGATGACGATGTTGCGCTGCCCCATCTGGGTGAGCTTCTCCAGCACGGGGAGCATGTCCTGAACTGCGCTGATCTTCTTATCAGTGATCAGGATGTGCGCGTCCTCGATGATAGCTTCCATGCGGTCCGTATTCGTGACGAAATACGCCGAGATGTAGCCCTTATCGATCTGCATACCCTCGACATATTCGACTTCGAAGCTGGTTCCGCGGGATTCCTCGACCGTAATGACGCCATCGCGACCCACGCGATCCATGACATCGGCGATCAAGTTGCCAATCGATTCATCGGCAGCGGAGACAGTCGCGATCTGCGCGATCTCTTTCTTGCCTTCGACGGGAGTGGCGATGCTGCGGATATATTCCACAATCGCCTCGACGCCGCGGTCGATGCCCTGACGGAGCATCATGGGGTTGGCGCCGGCGGCCAGGTTGCGCAGGCCTTCGGTGACGATCGCCTGGGCCAGTACCGTGGCGGTGGTCGTGCCATCGCCGGCGACATCATTGGTCTTCACAGCGGCTTCTTTCAGCAACTGCGCGCCCATGTTCTCGAACGGATCTTCGAGCTGGATCTCTTTGGCAACCGTCACGCCATCATGCGTGACGCTGGGGGAGCCGAATTTCTTATCAAGCGCAACATTGCGGCCCTTAGGACCTAACGTCGTCTTGACGGCTTCGGCCAGGACATCGATGCCGGCCTTCAGTTTGCGACGAGCCGTCTCGTCGAAAATAATCTGCTTCGCCATAGTGCGATGCAACTCCTTATGGTGCTAACCGCCCCACTCACCTCGCTACGCGTGGCGAGAGGCGATGAAACTGCAGTACCAGGCTTATTCGCCGGCCAGCACAGCCAACACGTCCGACTCGCGAAGGACCAACAGATCCTCGCCTTCGAACTTGAATTCCGTGCCGCCGTATTTGGCGTAAAGAACCTTATCGCCGACCTTCAACTCCATCGCGGAGCGATCGCCGGAATCGAGCAACTTACCAGGACCTACGGCGATGATAACACCTTCCTGGGGTTTCTCTTTCGCGGTATCCGGGATGATGATCCCGCCTTTGCTGACTTCTTCCTTGGCGCTGGGCTTCACGACCACACGGTCTGCCACTGGCCGAATCTTGCTTGCCACGCTTGCTACTCCTTCTGGTAAGTTTGTTTTACCAGTTGAACCGCTCGCCTTTTTCGGCATATGAATCTTCTCTCTACCACCGGTGTCTACACAGCAGTGTCGTCAGGATCCCATGCTCATCGGCATTGGGGAGTGCGCTATGCACCACTTGCTCGATGAGCCTGGGCATTATGGATGAGCCACATGCCCGTGTTCCGGAAGAAACTATATCGCATTGGGTGTAAGAGGGGCGTTGGAGGTCTGTTAGACTTCTGTTAGAAATGACTTTTGGCAATCTGGCCATGTTTCCCTCAAATCGCCGCCAAATCTCTTGACAAATCGTCTCGCTCAGCGTAATGTGTATTATTGCCCGGTCAGAAATGTGGCCCGGCCGTCCGTCGTCCGCGGCACTCGCGATCCTCCGCAATTGCAGCATGCACTGCCACTGGTCCGCCGACGATGTCAGAAGCGAGGCTTTATGAGTACCAAGCACCACCCCGCGCAAGTCAGCGGGCAATTGTTTATAGAATTTGAGTCGTATCTCAGCTGGTACATCGCCTGTTTCCATACCGGCGAGAGTTAGCGGCGGGTTCGTTTGCCCGTAGGAAGGACATGCAACGTTGTTTGGACCACATCTCATCATTGACGGCAGCAAGTGCGATACAGTGAAACTCGGCGATAGACTCCTCATCGAACGCATCCTCACCGATTACCCTCGTGCGATTGGCATGACCCGCATTGGCGGCCCCTACATGTTTGAATATCAGGCGCCTGACCCGGCCTATTCCGGGGTCTCTGGTCTGGTAGTCATCGCTGAAAGCCACATCGCCATTCATACCTTCCCCGAGCTGGATTACTTTACAATGGACATCTTCTCGTGCAAAAATTTTGACCACGAGGTTGCCATTGCTTACATCCGTGAAGCTCTGGGTGTGCGCGAAATGGACCGCATGCTTGTCCAACGTGGCCTCTCGTTCCGCGGGCCTCATCATGGCCCCCTGGGCGCGACGGATGAATTGATCTCCGCGGCGGAATCGCGCAACAATGGTCTAGGGGTGACGATCGGGTCCATACCAACCGATGATCCACTGTACCCCCGGATGGCGGATGTCGGCGCGATGCTCTGGCCAAGTTATGGCGCGGTGCCAGATGTCGGCTCATGTGGAACGGTCACGGGTGGTGCTCGTGATGGCGCGGTGGTGACCGCGGCGAACGCCGCGGCCGCAGGTGATGTGGGTCGTCCTGGCCTCCTCCCCATTCAGCCACTCCAACTCAATCCCACAGCTTCGACGAGTGGAATCATGGACCGGATGCTGGCATTGGGTGGGCAGGGGCGACAACTGGGCAAAGCGCTGCAACTCTGGGAAGCCACCGTTCGCGCGGGGAATGCACCGGTCGTCCTGGCTATCGGCGCCGACGTGGTCGCGCAAGGTCTGCGGGATGTGGTGGCCGATCTCATCCAGCGTGGCCATATCCAGGGTATCATCCTGGAAGATAGTGCCGCGTTCGCGGATGCTTTTGAGTCACTGGGCTACCGTCACTACCTACGGGAAGACGATGAACTCGCCCCCGCTATCCGTCCAGAAGACGAATCGCAGGCGGCCAGAACCAAAATCACCGCGATGCTTGGCCACCATCATAATGCCACCATTCAGCAACTCGCTGATGCATTGGCGCACAATGCGCCGCGGCCGGGCATATTGACGGCGGCGATCGCGGCAGGCATCCCCATTGGACTGGCTGGTTCACCAGCGCTTAAAGCCCTGGGGGTGACGTTGTCGGACAATGCCGACATTCTGGATTTGGTGGCACAACCCGAAACGTTGTTGATCGCTTGCGGCACCCGCGTTGCGATCAACGCTGGACAGGCTCAGACCATCGCCATTGCGGCGCCTACCCAATCATCGGTAGCCGTTGCTCTTACGCTAGACGCACCAATCGCACTCACTTTGCTAGCGACGGGATTGGTGCAGCGCGTACCACAGCGGCACGTATCGCGATCGAATGCGCGGCAACTTTTGAGTGTGGGTTGACTTCATGGCCTGGGACAGTGTTGCATTATGCCTGTCCCAGGCTTCTATGTTTTGTATTCTTCATGACAGAGTTTGCTGCAAAGATCAAACACTTTCCCACATCTTCAGTTTCCACTGAGCCTGTCCCATTTCGCTTGATATTGGCATGACCGATGCAACTTTTTTCCCCCGTGGTGCGTACTCTATCTGAAGCCCTCTTGCCAGAGGGTTTAGAATGTGATTGTTGTTACGTTTTGTACAGCCAAAATAGGCCATAAGTCCGGATGGGGCGCGCAGGGCACTGAAACAGACTATACTTAAAGCGGTGCCGTGACACTAAGGATGGTGGATGTGTGGGTGTTCCACACGCCTGGAAAAGTGTCGCGTTCTGTGATGGCTGTGCGCTTAGGTCGTTGGTGGAGGATTCAATCTGCTATGTCACTGAATACCGCCGATCAAGAGACGGAAAAACGACCGATCGTGCCACGCCAGGATATCTCCACATTGCAGACACGACAGTATTCCGCCTGGCGGTGGAGACCTGTTGATGAAGAGGAGACACAGATTCTGGCTAGCATCTCTGGCATCACCCCTTTACCCGTCAAAACGACGGACCTGATGATCGACGCCGATTGGTTTCGCGCCTTCCATACCTGGCTCGACGCGAAAAGTCATGGCAAAGCAAATTCGATCATCTCACTCCTGTCTTTTCTGGTCATAGGCGGTTCCGCCTCGATCATCAACTTGATGGTCGTTTTGATCTTCGATATCGTCGACAAGACCCACCGTAACGATCTCGCCGTGCAGCTCCTATATGGAGCGATTGCGACCGAGATCTCGCTGATATACAATTTCATGCTCAACGACCGGTTTACCTTCAAGTTACTGGTCGATAAAAATCGGACCTGGTTGCAGCGCTGCATTCGCTTTCATGGACCAGCGATGGTGGGATTCGTGCTCACCCAGGTGCTGCATGCGGTGTTTTATCTCGCTTTGCGCGGTACAGCTACACCGCACATCACGGTCGTCTCTCAAGCCCTGGCCATTTTGATTGTGACCTTTGTGAATTTCGCGATGCATCGCTTCTGGACCTACCGCCCCCAGAAACCACGTCCCGCTACCGCGTAATCGCACTTTTGGTCGTGTGGTTGCCGATCGCTGAGCGCGCTTCGCACCGAAATGGTCTGCGAAGCGCGACTTTTATATGGTGCACCTGAGAGAATTTGGCGCTATACTGCCGCACTACGTGACGCGGGCAGCCAATTGAGCGGGCGCGTTGACACTGCGCAGCTTTCATGCTATCCTCACGACATCTCATGTGCCAACCACTACACCAGTGAATAGGCTGTAGAATGCGTTCCAGAAAGGAGCGCGGACAACTTCGTCAAACCTCGTTGCCGAGGTCGCGTAGCAGTCCGCGGGGGTATGAAGCGGACGACGCTATGGCATAGTCATCTTATCGGTATAGCCACATTACTCGCGGTCCTCAATCTCGTGCTCGCACTACCAGCCATGGCGCGGGTAAGAGTTGCCGATCCGCAAACGAGCCAGGCTGTCGCGTATAGTGATCCGGCAATCGTGCGACTTACCGTGCAGTATGCAGATCGCGCGACTGGTTCACCGGCCCCTGTCCTATGCACAGGACAGGGGGTTATTGTCGCGACCACAGGACCCACAGGTGGCAACCCGCATACCTACATCGTGACAGATGCCCAACTGGTCAGCCCAATCACCCCTTGTAATGGAGCAATTACTGCTTATCAGCGCATGTACTCGACTTTGCCTACTTCCTGGTCACTTACGACGATCACGGCCTATCTCTCGACAGCGTATAGCGGGTCAAATGCCCCGCCCGTCGCCTTGCCGCTCAGCACAACTTCTGTGACGGCCTTGCCTGCCACTGAAAATGTCGCTGTGTTACCGTTAGCGTCCGAACCCGCATATGATCTCCCCGTATTGCCACTGGGTGATGCGACGAGTGTTCCGCGCGATATTCTGACGCTTGGGACTACAACATCCGCGACTCCATACACGACTGATACCATATCGTTGAATGATCTGCCTACGGCGCTGACACCCTATAGTGCGGCAGTTCCTGTTGGATTACCGTATCTGCCAACACCGACACCAACGTTGCCAGCGACCACCAGCTCACCCGTCGCGACTCCATCTGCACTCCCCACGACAGCCACCAAGTCCACAACCCCACAGATCACCGCGACCATCGCAGCGACTCCGACAACCGTTGCCGGTATGGCGCTGCCGCCAGGTACTGCAATTATTGATGATGATGGTTCTGGGTATGGCCACTTGATGGGTATTGTGGTGGTGACCGCAACGGGCTCAGGTATTGCTGGCCCAGCGAATCTCGCGGTTGCTCTGAGCAATGCCAACGTCACATCTCAACCTGGAACATTTGCCAATTTGTGGCATACTGCTCTCGCATCGTACTATGCGGCGAGTGGGACTAATCCGCAAGATGCGCATTACGGAGTCGCCGTGCAACAATTTACGGATCTCCAGCAAAAATACCCAGCTTTTCAAGCGGTAAGTAGCTGGATTCAAGCCGCGCAACAGCATGTTGCGCCCGCGGCGCCAGTGGTGACCCCTACCTCGGGAACAATTAACAAGATTTTAGGGATTTCGATCTGGAGTCCGCAGGGCTTGATCTCCCTGGCGATTGCGGTTGTGGTCCTGTTGTTGGGACTCTTCTTCTGGGGACGCGCGCTGGCGACGAATCGCCAGCGCTCAGCAAACCAACGCGGTCCGCTAAAGGGTGAGAATCTTGAACGACCGGACACGGCGCGTATGCCAGCGCTCGCGCATAACGGCGCAATCGAACGGCGCGCTAAACCTGAGGAGATCTCATCGTCCTGGCGCATGACCTCCTTGCGACCAACCGTTCCACTACCCTACAATTATAAATTGGCCCGGCTGGGCATACGCGTCGCAGGTCTCACGGACCCAGGCCTGCGTCGGAAAGCTGATCCCAATCAAGACACGATCCTCGCGTTACATGGCGCACGCTTGCAGGATGGCGAGCCGCAACCATTTGGCATCTTTGTCGTTGCCGATGGGATGGGTGGACACCAGTTTGGACGTGAGGCCAGCATCCACGCTATCGAAAAAATTGTTGAACATATTTTAGCACCCTTGATGGATGGCACGGTCTTGAGTGAAGAGGCGGTCCTCGAATTACTGAAAGAAAGCGTCATTCATGCTAATGCCGCTCTCTATGGACGCAATCTTCGCCAGCATGCCGACATGGGGACGACCGTCACGGCGGCGCTGGTCACAGGGGATATCGCGCATCTGGTGAACGTCGGCGATAGCCGCATCTATCATCTGCAACCCAATTTTCCGTTGCGTCAGATTACGGTCGACCATTCAGTGGTGGCGGGTTTAGTGGCGGCGGGGGTGATTAAGCCGGAAGATATCTATACCCATCCCAAACGCAACCAAATCTATCGCAGTCTCGGCGAGAAAGAGGAGGTCGAGATCGATGCGTTTCGCATCGCCCTGCAACCCGGAGATATGTTGCTGCTCTGCTCCGATGGCCTCTGGGAGATGGTGCGCGATCCGCGCCTGGAAGCCTTATTACGCGTGCACCCAGAACCGCAACAAGTGGCATACGCGCTGATTGAGGAAGCGAATAGCAACGGTGGGGTGGACAATATTAGCGCGGTAGTCGTCAAAATGCTTGATGAACAATATGCACCGCAACAAACAGGCATCCAAATATCTGCGGGTCCACCTTCGCTCACTGGCGCCTGATTCTCCACGCGGATTTCAGCGCGGCCAGGGAATCGCCAGTTGGACGGTGGTTCCCTGGCCAGGGTGTGACTGGATACTGAATTGCTTGGAGTGAGGCCGTACGCGCTCGTGCATGTTGAGCAATCCCCAGGATCGCCCATGCGGATAGCTCGCCAGGACCGTCTCTGGATCAAATCCAACACCATTGTCTCGGACACTCGCGGAAATATACTCGGCTGTTTGCCGAATTGCGATCAAGCAGTGGGTCGCGCAAGCGTGTTTTAGGACGTTCTGCAGGGCTTCGCGTACCACCAGGAAAATCGTTGATTCGATATCAGCCGGTAGTCGTCGCGCGACATCGTACTGTAAAACGATACGCGGCGATGCTTGGGCATATGACTCGATCAAATCTTCTAACGCGATCTCCAGGCCTTCCGTCTCCAATGTCACTGGCCGCAGATCAAAGATCATTTGACGCAGATCGCGCGCTGTTTTTACAAACCGATCGTATAATCGTCGGATTTCCAGCCGCGCATGAGTTGGGTTGCTCGTTACCATCGCGTCGATATGTTCCAGGGTCATGGCGGCATTCGCGATGACCTGAATTGGCCCATCATGCAGATCGCGCGCCAGTCGCCGTCGTTCATCTTCCTGACGCTGAATGACCAGCGCGTGTTCATTGCGGACTTCCTGCTGGCGCTGTTCGACACCAAGCGCCAAGGCGGCCAGCGCCCCTAATGCCCGTAGTTGCTCAAGGAGCGGGTCATCAAAAACTGCGCCGGGGGTCATGCGCGTGACTTCCAAAACTCCAACGACTGTTCCGCTCTCGATTAACGCCAGTGCGCAGAGCGCCGATGGGATATACCCCAGGCGCTCCGCGGTGTGGGTGAGCGCTTCCGCCGGAACGCGCTGCTCATCTGCCCAGGTATTCACGATGAGCGTATTGCCAGTTATGGCTACATGCCCGGCCACACCCTCGCCAGTGCGAAGTGGACTCAATTGGGGCATTGCAAAGATGCCTGATGAATTATCCAACGATTGCGGCAGGGTGACGCCATCCAGATGAGCGAGCGCACGCAAGATCCCCGTTGCCGCATCAAGTTGCCAGATGATTGCCCTACCGCCGGTAATCGTCGCGGCGGCACGCGCGATCAGGCGCGCACGTCGCACGGGGTGGGCTTCCGCCGCCACTATCGGGCCAACTTTAGTGACGATTTGAGCGGCGCGATTGGCGAGATTGTTGCCATCCATGGCAGTTGCGCCGGAATCACCAAAATGGGCAGATTCTTGGTTGTACGGCAGCATAGGTCATGCCTCCTGCATACCTGTAGGCATGCATGTTACAGTATAGAATGTCGACGATGTGTGCACCGCACTGAGTATAGCGGTTGCGGTTTCTGTAGACAAGAACCCACCGGATAAGCGCAGAGGTACGGCATGACTCCTCCACCTTCGCATAGTTCGTCAACTCGCGCGCTCTTCAATCAGTTCATCACGCTGCTGCTCGTTATCATCGCGCTCTCCATCTCTCTGACTTTCTTATTCGTCCAGACGCCAGCACCGCAACAGCAGACAGCCTCCACCATCATGATCGTCTGGGATGGCATGCGCCCCGATATGGTTTCCAGCAATTTAACTCCTCGGTTACAAGCGCTCGGCGACTCTGGCGCCGTCGCCCTCGCCCATCACGCTGTGTATCCATCGATCTCCACAGTGCAGGAGGCGACGCTCGCAACTGGCGCGCTGCCTGGTGATGTCTTGCTCAACGCGCCAGGCGATGGGTCTGGTAGTCTGCCAGTTACGGCTTCAACCACAACCGGCACTGGCATTACCAGTGCTCTGCCCTATTGGGTGTTGCCAACATCAGCCAATGCAACTGGTGCGGCCACACCAACTCATGTCGCGACTGCCACTGTTGCGCCCACTGCCACTGCTGCCGCGACTGCCACGAATTCTCATACCATTAGCCCGACACCCACCGTAGGTGCGACGGCAACGCCTGGAAATAGTTTGGGCATAACCTCTTCCGGTAATACCGGTCAGGTTTGGAATCTTGGGGATCCTGCTACCCAACTCAAACTTCAGAATGTTTTGCCTGGAGGGCTCGTGCAAGTTCCCACGCTGGCGGCGGAAGCGATCCAGGCTGGCATGGGCATCTCGTATGAAGGCACCGGGGGAGCTGGTCTCTTACCCGCCATCGGCACGGTCGCGAAAAATCCTGGCAATACGTATATCATCGATCAATCCTATACGTATCCATTTGTTCTCAATTTGCAGCTTGCCACTGCGGGTATAACTCCTGGGACGACGGCAGGACAGCAGAGCACGTATCTCACGCGGGCCTACACCCAGGTGGTGTTGCCACAGTTACTGAGTGTCAAGAAGACCTTTCTGAGTGTGATCGATATTCCAGACATTGCGCAGGCCGGCATGCTCTTCGGTGAAGGATCGCCGCAGCAACTCGTCGCAATACAATCTGCCGATATGAATCTTGGCGTATTGCTGGATACGTTAGCTAACGATGCGCAACTTGATAATGTGAATGTCATCGTCACATCGGATAATGGTTTGCTCGCCGTCCTCCCACCCAATGCGGCATCTCTCGCAGGGGGTCAGGCCTCAATGCCAGGACCCGCGCAGAGTGTCGCGGTCGCGCAACGTTTGCGCTCGGCGCAACTCAACACGCCCGCGTTGGCCGCATTGGGGTCACAAGGGGTATCTACAGGCGCAGTGACTCCGATGACCACCACGCTCGTAATCCCACAGGGCAGTGTAAATATGATCTATCTGCCTACTACCCCCGCC
The DNA here is from genome assembly GCA_027459705.1 of Ktedonobacteria bacterium. Taxonomy (GTDB): domain Bacteria; phylum Chloroflexota; class Ktedonobacteria; order Ktedonobacterales; family JACDGC01; genus DAIDHM01. The sequence continues at coordinate 43,235 of DAIDHM010000062.1, forward strand.
CTATCAGCGATCGGCGGTGGCGATGTGAGGAGCGCCCGGCAGACCTTGACAGCGTCACTGGTCACCTGGCTTCAGCAACAACCGTGGATCGGGCCGATCTTTGTTGCTCCAGCGCTCGGGAAATATCCTGGTACGCTCACGCTGGCAGATGTAATGATCGCTGGACCCCGGTCCCCTGCCATCGTCTTTGGCTTTGTGAGCCACACCAATGATCATGCCCCGCTGGTGAGCAATCCGCAACAATTCGCGGGGTCCACCGTGGCCGACACCGAGGCGCTGGCGACCTCTGGTGGCATGAGTCGGCGCGAAATGCAAACCATCTTCTATGCCAATGGACCCAGTTTCGCGCAAGGGGTCCGTGATATTGCTCCAACCGGTGTATTGGATGTGGCGCCAACCATCGCGCGTGTTTTGGGATTGCCCACTCTCGCTGATGCGAATGGTCGCGTAATCATCGAACTCTTGCGCAGCGGCGGGAATCCCGACACGATCACACAAGGTGTCCTGACCAGTAAGACCACGTTGCCAGACGGACGTGTCTTCTTCGAGGCAGTTCAGGTCGAACATGTTGGGGCAGAGACCTATATCGATGCAGGCGGTGTGACGACAGGTACGAGTAGTGACAGTGACGCGACGCTCACCGCAGCGGCGCTGCAAGCGGGTGGGGTGTGATCGCACACCCCACTCGCCCTGCTCACCCGCCGATCATCGACATGCTGCGCGTGGAGCGCACGAACCGCTTGTCATTGATATAATGTTTGAGCTCTTTCTGCAGGACTGCGCCACGTATCGCCGCTTCGATCGCATGGTCATCCGCACCACCGCGCAGCAAGGTCCGCAAATCGGTTTCCGTCTGCGAGAAGAGACATGTGCGCAGTCCTCCCTCTGCCGTCAGCCTGATGCGATCGCAGGTCGCGCAGAATGGCTCGCTGACCGGATTGATGAAACCGACCTCACCGATGCCATCAGCAAAGCGGTAGCGGCGCGCAGTCTCGGAGGCGCCCGCTTCGGCGATGGGCACCAACGGGCCATACTCTGCTTCAATGATGGCGCGAATCTCACCGCCGGAGAGAATATCTTCTTTGCGCCAGATCTGGTCCGCGTCGAGTGGCATAAACTCGATCCAACGGACGATATAAGGCTTCCGTCGCGCCAGCGCGGCAAAATCCAATACTTCATCCTCAGTAAAGTTCTTCATCGCCACGGCGTTGATCTTAATGGGATGGATGCTCGGATACGCTTCCAGTGCTGCTAACCCTGCCAGGACGGCTTCCAGAGCATTGCGTCGCGTGATCTGGAAAAATTTATGTGGAACCAGCGAGTCCAGGCTGACGTTGATGCGCGTCAACCCCGCCGCAGCCAGGGGGCCAGCGAGTTGCGGAAGCCTGGTGCCGTTCGTCGTCAGGCTAATGCTGCGCAGGTCGGGGATCGCAGTGAGCATACGGATGAACTCCGGTACATCGCGGCGCACGAGGGGCTCGCCACCCGTCAGCCGGATCTGGTCCACACCCATCAACGCCGCAATGCGCACGATTCGCGCGAGTTCCTCATAAGTGAGAATTTCGTCGCGTGGTAACCATGGCAACCCTTCGGCTGGCATGCAGTAGCGGCAGCGAAAATTGCAACGATCCGTGATGGAGACGCGCATACTTTTGATGTGGCGTCCATAGCTATCCACTAACTGCCCATCCATTGCGACACTCCCCTTTGCGCCATCTGTACGCCCGTACTCCACGCTCTCCCTGGTAGCCCTGGTTTTGGCTATGGAACGCGGGCGTATCCTCGTATGATCGCCTTGCTGGTGGATCCAGCAGCGGATAGGCCCACCGAGCGCGTGAAAGATTGACACTCCGCATAGGCTAAAGCCATAGCGGATTCTTAGTTCAGCCTGTCAGCGCAATCGGAGCTGTTGCCAGACACCGACTGGAGGCCATCAGTCCCTAAGCTTTGCGCCGTCTTGCGACGACTCGTTTCCGAGTGCC